>NZ_JAFLDT010000023.1 GCF_017302315.1 Zoogloea sp. | reverse complement strand
GCCGCAGCTCGCCGAGCGCCTGGCCAAGCTGGACATCTTTGCGCCGGCAGATCTGATCCTGCATCTGCCCCTGCGCTACGAGGATGAAACCCGCCTGACCCCGCTGGCCGACGCCCGACCGGGTGTGCCGGTGCAGTGCGAGGTGGAGGTGCAGTCCTGCGAGATCACCCATGGCGGGCGCCGCCAGCTGGTGGTGCGGGCCACCGATGCCAGCGGCGAGGTGATGCTGCGCTTCGTGCATTTCTACCCCAACCAGCAGAAGCAGATGGCTGAAGGCGCGCGCCTGCGCATCTTTGGCGAGTTGCGCGAGGGCTTTTTCGGGGCAGAGATGATCCATCCGCGGGTGCGCCCGGTGGCCGCCAGCGAGCCGCTGCCGGACAGCCTCACCCCCATCTACCCGACCACCGCCGGCATGGCCCAGTCGGCCCTGCGCAAGCTGATCGGCGGTGCCCTGCGCCACAACCCGGTGCACGATGACCTGCCCGACGCCCTGCGGCAGCGCCTGCATCTGCCCTCGCTGCCGGACGCCTTGCGCCTGCTGCATGCGCCGCCGCCGTCGGTGTCGGCCCTGGATATGGAAGACCGGGGCCACCCGGCCTGGCAGCGCATCAAACTGGATGAACTCGTCGCCCAGCAGATTTCCCTGCGCCGTGCCTATGCCGCCCGCCGGGCCAAGAATGCCCCGGCCCTGCCCCTGCACGACACCCTGACCCGCAGCCTGCTGGAGCAACTGCCCTTCGCGCTGACTGGCGCCCAGAGCCGCGCCTTTGCCGAGATCGCCCGCGACCTGGCCTCGCCCCACCCCATGCAGCGCCTGCTACAGGGCGATGTGGGCAGCGGCAAGACCTGCGTTGCCGCGCTGGCCATGCTGCAGGCCGCCGAGAACGGCCGCCAGGCAGTGCTGATGGCGCCCACCGAGATCCTCGCCGAGCAGCACTACCGCAAGCTTGCCGACTGGCTGGCGCCCCTTGGCATCGCCGTGGCCTGGCTGTCCGGCAGCCGGCGGAAGAAGGAACGGGAGGCCACCCTGGCCCGCCTTGCCGCCGGCGAAGTACTGCTGGCGGTGGGCACCCACGCCCTGATCGAAGACCCGGTGGCCCTGCCCCTGCTGGCCCTGGCGGTGGTGGACGAGCAGCACCGCTTCGGCGTGCGCCAGCGCCTGGCCCTGCGCGAGAAGGGACAGGCCGGCGAGTCGCCCCATATGCTGATGATGTCGGCCACGCCCATCCCCCGCACCCTGGCCATGAGCTACTACGCCGACCTGGATGTGTCGGTGCTCGACGAGCTGCCGCCGGGGCGCACCCCCATCGTCACCAAGCTGGTCAAGGACGAACGCCGCGACGAGGTGATCCAGCGCGTCCGCGACGCCTGCCTGAAGGGCCGCCAGGCCTACTGGGTGTGCCCGCTGATCGAGGAGTCCGAGGCGCTCCAGCTGAAGACCGCCGAGGAAAGCTTCGAGATGCTGTCCGCGGCGCTGCCGGAGCTGAAGATCGGCCTGGTGCATGGGCGCCTGAAGAATGACGAGAAGTCCGCCACCATGGCGGCCTTCATTGCCAACGAGGTGCAGGTGCTGGTGGCCACCACGGTGATCGAGGTGGGCGTGGACGTTCCCAATGCCAGCCTGATGGTGATCGAGCATGCCGAGCGCTTCGGCCTGGCCCAGCTGCATCAGCTGCGCGGGCGGGTCGGTCGTGGCGTGCATGAGTCCGTGTGCATCCTGCTCTTTGCCCAGCCCCTCTCCCAGAGCGGGCGGGAGCGCCTCAAGGCCATCTACGAACACACCGACGGTTTCATCATCGCCCGGGAGGATCTGCGCATCCGCGGGCCGGGCGAGTTCATCGGCGCCCGCCAGAGCGGGGTGCCCCTGCTGCGCTACGCTGACCTGGAGGAGGACGCGGTGCTGGTGGACATCGCCCGCGATCTGGCCGAGGAGATCCTGCGCGACGCGCCGCGGGCGGCGGACGTCATTACGGCGCGCTGGTTCGGCGGACGGGCGTCGTTGCTCAAGGCCTAGCGACTTGCCCGGCCTGCCTTCTTCCGCCGCCCGCAGCAAGACCCGTACAATACGGCCCGCCTGCTTCAAGCCCCGCACCCCATGACCCTCGCCCACTTCCCGGGCCGCGACCCTTTCCGCATTGCTGCCTGGCAAGCCCCCCGTCCCATGCGGGGGTGGCTGACCGATGACAGCTCGCTCACGGCCCGCATCCGCGCCCGTTGCGGGCGCTTCTCCCTGCAGGTGGTGAGTCAGGGCAAGGGGCGGGTGATGCCCGACGAGCGGGCCGCCCTGGGGGTGGCACATCATGGCGACCTGTGGATCCGGGAGGTCCTGTTGGTGGCCGATGGCGTACCGGTGGTCTTTGCCCGCTCGCTGGTGCCGACGACGTCCATTCCGGCCGCCTGGCATCTGTTGCGTGGCTTGGGCGGGCGGCCGCTGGCCAACGTATTGTTCAACGATCCCCGGGTGCGGCGTTCGCCCCTGGAGGCGGCGCGTCTGGATACCCGGGATTCCCGCTGGCATCACGCGGCGCGTGCCACTGGCGAACCCGCTCTGCCGTCCCTGTGGGCCCGCCGTTCGGCCTTTCAGCGGGGCGGAGCGCCCTTGCTGATCACCGAAGTCTTCCTGCCTGCCATCCGGAATCTGGCCCCATGAGCACCCTGAGCCTTCCCCAGCGCCTTGACGAGTACAAGAAGCTGATGCGCCTCGACAAGCCCATTGGCATCCTGCTGCTGATGTGGCCGACCCTTTGGGCCCTGTGGGTGGCCGGGGCTGGGCGGCCGGCGCTGGGTGTGGTGGCCATCTTCGTGGTGGGCACGGTGCTGATGCGCTCGGCGGGTTGTGTGATCAACGACTACGCCGACCGGGACTTCGATGGCCATGTGGAGCGTACCCGTCACCGGCCGCTGGCTGCCCGGCGAGTCACGCCGAAGGAGGCCCTGGCTCTGGCGGCAGGCCTTGCGCTGCTGTCCTTCCTGCTGGTGCTGCCCCTCAACGCCCTGACCATCGCCCTCAGCGTGCCGGCGGTCTTCCTGGCGGGCAGCTATCCCTTCACCAAGCGCTTCCTGGCCATTCCCCAGGCCTATCTGGGCATCGCCTTCGGCTTCGGCATCCCCATGGCCTTCGCCGCCCTGCAGGGTGAGGTGCCGATGGTGGCCTGGCTGATGCTGCTGGCCAACGTGTTCTGGGCGGTGGCCTATGACACGGAGTACGCCATGGTGGATCGCCCGGATGACCTGAAGATCGGCATCAAGACCTCGGCGATCACCTTCGGCCGTTTCGACGTGGCCGCCGTGATGATCTGCTATGTCCTCACCCTGGCCCTGCTCGGCTGGGTGGGCCTGATGACCGGCGGAGGGCTGTTCTTTGCAGCCGGGCTGGCGGTGGCCGCCGGCATCATGGTCTATCACTACACCCTCATCCGTGAGCGTGACCGGCCGAAATGCTTCAAGGCCTTCCTCCACAACAACTGGGTGGGGGCGGTGATCTTCGCCGGCTGGGCGGTGGATTACCTCGCTCGGCCGATGGCCTGAACGGCTTCCCGGGTCAGCGCTTGCGGGCCTGGGCGCCGCGCAGCAGGGGGGCCAGCAGGGCGAGGGTGCGCGTCGTCGCACCCCGGTGGGATCTGGCAAAATCGCGTCCCGCTTCGCCCATGCTCTTGCGCCGGACCGGGCTGTGGATGATCTCCAGGGCCAGCTTGAGGCCATCCTCCAGGTTGTCGGCACGCAGGGCCGCTCCGGCTTCGATGGCTTGCTCGCAGACGGCTTTGAAATTGAAGGTATGGGGGCCGACCACCACCGGGCAGCCCACCGCCGTGGCTTCGATGGGGTTCTGGCCGCCGAGCTTTTCCCACGAGCCGCCGATCAGGGCCGTGTCGGCAGCGGCATAGTAGGCGTACATCTCGCCCATCGAATCCCCCAGCCAGACCCGCGTGTCGGCCATCACCGGCTCGTTGCCGGAGCGGCGCTGAAATTTGAGTCCACTTCGGCCGATCAGCCTGGCCACTTCGTCAAAGCGCTGGGGGTGGCGTGGCACCAGCACGAGCAGCACCCCTGGCGGGCATTGGCGTGCGAAGGCTTCCAGCAGGGGGCCTTCCTCGCCTTCACGGGTGCTGGCCGCCAGAATGATCTGGCGCGGGCCGATGCGGTTGCGGAATGCCTCGCCCAGGGCCAGCATGGTCTCGGGTGGGGTGATGTCGAACTTGATGTTGCCGGTGACCTGCAGCCAGCGGGCGCCCAGGGCGGTCAGGCGGCGACCGTCGGCCTCGGTCTGGGCGCCGATGGCCGCCAGGTGGCCAAAGGCATCCCGGGCCAGGCTGCCGGCCCGCCGGTAGCCCCGCGCGGAGCGCTCCGACAGCCGTGCATTGACCATGGCCAACGGGGTGCCGGTGCGGCGGCAGCCCTCCACCAGGTTGGGCCACAGCTCGGTTTCCATCAGCACCCCGATGCGCGGTCGGAAATGGCGCAGGAAGCGCGCGATGGCCCAGGGAAAGTCGTAGGGCAGGTAGGCGCTCTGCACCCGCGGGCCCAGGTTGCCGAAGATCTCGGCGGCGGTGGCCCGGCCGGTGGGGGTCATGTGGGTGAGCAGCAGGCTGCAGTCGGGATGGGCATCGAGCAGCGCATGCACCAGCGGTGCGCTGGCCCGGGTTTCTCCCACCGACACGGCATGGAGCCAGATGAGGGGGCCGACCATGGACGTCGGATAGCGCCCGAAACGCTCCCCCACGTGCTGCAGGTATTCGGGTTGGCGGCGCGCACGCCAGGCCAAGCGCAGACCGATCAGCGGAACGGCCAGGTACCAGAGTGCGGAGTAAAGAAGACGGAGTATCAACGAGGTGCGCCAGGGGCTTGCCGAAGCCTGAAAGTATAACGGTCGTTACAGACGACACGTTCACGGGGGTCAGCCGATTTACCCCGACATGCTCCCGTGAGAAAATGCCGGACCGCTGACGGCGTATCGGGGCATCTTTGCAATCCGGCACGGCCTGACCTGCTTCCCTCAACTTCGAGTACCCCGCGATCATGAAAATTCTCGTCACCGGCGCTGCCGGATTCATCGGCATGCATACCAGCCAGCTCCTGCTGGCGCGAGGCGATCAGGTGGTCGGTCTCGACAACCTCAACGACTACTACGAAGTCCAGCTCAAGCATGACCGGCTGGCCCGTCTGACGCCCCACGAGAACTTCCGCTTCGTGAAGATGGATGTGGCGGACAACGCCGGCATGGCCAAGCTCTTTGCCGAGGAGAAGTTCGACAAGGTGATCCACCTGGCCGCCCAGGCCGGCGTGCGTTACTCCCTGGTCAATCCCCAGGCCTACGTGGAGAGCAACCTGGTGGGCTTCATGAACATCCTGGAAGGCTGCCGTCACAGCAAGGTGCAGCACCTGGTCTACGCCTCCAGCTCCAGCGTGTACGGTGGCAACACCCGCATGCCCTTCTCGGAGCACGACAGCGTCGATCACCCGGTGAGCATGTACGCGGCCACCAAAAAGGCCAACGAGCTGATGGCCCACACCTACAGCCACCTGTTTGGTCTGCCCACCACCGGCCTGCGCTTCTTTACCGTGTATGGCCCGTGGGGCCGTCCCGACATGGCTCTGTTCCTGTTCACCAAGGCCATCCTCGAGGGCAAGCCCATCGACGTGTTCAACCACGGCAAGATGAAGCGCGACTTCACCTATGTGGACGACATCGTCCAGGGTGTCATCAAGACCCTTGATCACACCGCCGAGCCGGACGCCGCCTACAACGCCGATCAGCCCGACCCCAGCACCAGCAACGTGCCCTACCGGGTGTTCAACATCGGCAACAACAACCCGGTGGAGCTGATGGCCTTTGTCGAGGCCATCGAGAGCGCCTTGGGCAAGAAGGCCGAGAAGAACTTCCTGCCCCTGCAGGATGGCGACGTGCCGGCCACCTACGCCAACACCGACGCCCTCAACGCCTGGACCGGCTTTGTGCCGGCCACTCCGGTGCCGGTTGGCATCGGCCGCTTCGTCGAGTGGTATCGCGGCTACTACGGCAAGTAAGCCTCGGTCGAGTCCGGCTGCCTGTGGGCGCTCCACCCGGAAGGGTCGGGCGCCCACTTTCTCTGAATGTCCAATACCGCGTCGGTTAAACTGTCGGCCGGATTTGTTGGATAACCGATAACGATGAAACCACGTTTCGCCCTCGGCATGCTCGCCGTGAGCCTGCTGGGCCTTGTTTCTGCGCCTGCCTTACCCGCCAGTACTGCCGCCTCTGCGCCCACTGCCCTGGTGGCTTTCCAGGGTTACGATGCTCGCTTGAAGGCTGCCCTGGGCGCTGTCGAGGCGGCCGAGCAAGGCGGGCGCGCAGGGGCCTTGAAACTGGCTTCGGCCCTCAATGAGCTGGGTTCGGTCCACGTCCTCAACGCGGATTTCGATCTCGCCGAGCCTGTTTTCGAGCGGGCCCTGTCCCTCCGCGAAAGCCGCCTCGGACCGGATCATCCCGACGTCGCCACCTCCCTGAACAATCTCGGCCTGGTCTATCTGGGGCAGGGCCGTCTTGACAAGGCGGAGGGGCTGCTCAACCGCGCGTTCGACATCCGTGAGGGTGTGCGCGGCTACACCAGCATTGAGGTGGCCAACTCGCTGAACAATCTTGGGGCCTACCACAAGGCCAGGGGTAACTACGCCAAGTCGGCGCTGCTGCACAAGCGCGCCCTTGATCTGCGCGAGCGTGCCCTGTCGCCCACCCACCCGGACGTGGCCATGTCCCTCGGCAACCTGGCCGAGCTGTACCGGGCCCAGGGCTTGTTCCCGGCGGCCGAACCCCTGCAGGCACGGGCGCTGGCAATTCGCGAGAAGGCCCTTGCGGCCGACCACCCCGACATGGCGGCCTCCCTGGGCGATCAATGCGAGCTCCTGCGCGAGCAAGGGCGCTACGCCCAGGCCGGGAAGCTGTGTCTCCGGGCGATGGACATCCGCGAGCGTACCCTGGGGGCCAGGCATCCCGACGTGGCCTTGTCCCTGCTGGCGACGGCCGAGCTGTATCGGTCCCAATATCGTTTCAGTGCTGCCGAGCCCCTGTATCGACGTGCCCTGGAGATCCGTGAGCAGCGCCTTGGCCGTACTCACCCCGAGGTCGCTTCCGCCTTGATCCGGCTGGCTGCCCTGTATGCCGACCAGCGTCAGTACGCGCTTGCCGAGCGCACACTGCAACGGGCCGTGATCATCCGCGAGGAGCGTCTTGGCCGTGATCATCCGGACTATGCCGAGGTGCTGGCACGGCAGGCTGCGGTGGTTAGCGCCCAGGGACGCCATGAGGAGGCCGATGTCCTTCTCGATGAGGCCTTCCTAGCCTTGCAGGACGGGGTGTGGTCCGACCACCCGGCGCTGGTGCTGGCCGAGTCCGTGCGGGCGCGGGTTGCCGTGGCCGAGGGCAATGTTGCCCGGGCCGAGCCCCTGTACCGCCGCGCCCTTGCCATGCGCGAGAAGAATCTGCCTGCTGCCCATCCGGCCGTGGCCCGTGCCCGCTACGAACTGGCCGAGCTTTACCGTCTGCAGGGGCGCTACCTGGAGGCGACGCCCCGGTTCAAGAAGTCCCTTGCTTCACTGGAGCAGGTTTTCGGTCCGGAACATCCCGAATTGCTGCCACCCCTCAATGGCCTGGCCGCGATCAGCCTCGCCAATGGTGAGCAGGGCGAACTCGACGGGTACAACACGCGCCTGCTGGCCATCCAGACCGCCTTCCTCGGGCCGGATCATCCGACCGTTCTGGCCTTACTTGAAACCCAGGCGGACGCCTATCTCGCCCGCAAGCGCTACGGCGATGCTGCGCCCCTCTACAAGCGCCTGGTGACGGGGAGCGAGCTGACGCTCGGCTCCGGCAGCCCGGCCTTCGAGGCTCTGCTCGAACGGGTGGCCGGCATTCACAAGGCCAACGGCAACATGGTCGAGGCCGAGAGCCTTTACCGGCGCCTGCTCACCCTGCGGGAGTCCCGCCCGAATGCCGACCGGGATCCCTCCATCCTGACCTTGCGCCTGATGCTCGCCGATCTGGCGTTTGCCCAGCAGCGCTATGCCGAGGCCGCCACCGACTACCGTTTCCTGCTCGAAACCCGGGCGGCGGTGCTCCATGACGACAATCCCCAGACCGGCGTGATCCTCAACAACCTGGGGGAATCCTGGCGCCTCCAGGGCCGCGCCGACGAAGCCGAGCCGTGCTACCGCCGCGCCATCGCCATTCTCCGCCGGGCTACCGGCGGTGTGAGCGCGGAGCTGGGCAATGCCGAAAACAACCTGGGTGTCTCCCTGTTCGAGCGGCGCGCGGGGCCCGAAGCGGCCGAGCACCTGCTTGAAGCCCTGCGCATCCGGGAAGCCCTCCGTCCGGTGGACGACCTGGACCTGGCCACCTCCCTCAACAATGTGGCGACTGAACGTGTCGCGCGCGGCGATCACCAGGGCGCGCTGCCCTTGCTGGAGCGGGCCAAAGTGATCGTGGACAGGAAGCCCGAAGCGGCCAAACTGCGGGCCACGGTGACGCAGATGCTGGAGTCGGCCAAGGCCCTCGCCCGCAGCAAGGCCGAACAGAAGTGACCCCGGGCCGTTGCCCACCGACCCAAGCCCATGACTGAACAGACTCTTTCCCCTGACTTGCAAGCGCCGCGTCCCATGCTCGGGGAGATGCTGGTTGCCGAGGGCAAGCTCGGTGCCCGGGATCTGGAGCGTGCCCTGTCGGCGCAGGCCGAGATGGGGGGCATGCTGGGATCGGTGTTGATCCGTCTGGGTGTGGTCTCCGACCTGGATGTGGCGCGTGCCCTGTCGCGCCAGCTAAACGTGCCCCTGGTGCTTGCCGACGCCTTTCCGGCCGATCTGCCATTGCCAGAGGGCATTTCGACGGATTTCCTGACGTCTCACCATGCGCTGCCCATCCGCGACGAGGGTGGGGTGCTCACCGTCGTCTGTGCCGAGCCGCAGAACGGCTTCATCGCCAAGGCGCTGCGCCTTGCCACGGGCCTGGACGTGCGACTGGCCATGGGCCTTGAGGGCGACATCGAGGTTGGGTTGAAAGGCCTGCTGGAGGCGCCTGTCGAGGAGGAGGGCGAGGTCGACGGCGGGGATGATTTCGAAGCCGGCGGCGACTTCATCGAGCATCTGAAGGATCTGGCCAGCGAAGCGCCGGTGATCCGCCTGGTGAACCAGATCGTGGCCCGGGTCATCGACCTGAAGGCCTCGGACATTCATCTGGAACCCTTCGACGACGGTTTGCATGTGCGCTATCGGGTGGATGGGGTGATCCAGATGGGCGAGTCCGTGTCCCCGGCCATGTCAGCAGCGGTGGTGTCGCGGATCAAGCTGCTGGCCCATCTCAATATCGCCGAACGCCGCTTGCCCCAGGACGGCCGGATCAACCTGCGCATCAAGGGGCGCGAACTGGATCTGCGGGTGTCCACCGTGCCGACGGTGCATGGCGAGAGCGTGGTGATGCGGGTCCTTGATCGCGCCAGCATCCGCTTCAGCCTGCATGAGATGGGCTTCAGCCGGGATACGCTGGAAGTCTTCGAGTCGCTGCTGCAGCGGCCCCACGGCATCCTGCTGGTCACCGGCCCCACCGGTTCGGGCAAGACCACCACGCTGTATGCTGCCCTCGGCAAGCTCGATGCCCAGGCCACCAAGATCATCACCGTGGAAGACCCGGTGGAGTACCAGTTGGGCGGCATCAACCAGATCCAGGTTCATCCCCAGATCGGCCTGAGCTTTGCCAACGCCCTGCGTGCCATCCTGCGTCAGGATCCGGACATCATCATGATCGGTGAAATGCGCGACGGGGAAACCGCCCAGATTGCCGTGCAGTCGGCGCTCACCGGCCACTTGGTGCTGTCCACCCTGCACACCAACACGGCGGCCGGGGCGGTGATCCGCCTGCAGGACATGGGGCTGGAGCGCTACCTGATCACCTCGTCGGTGAATGGCGTGCTGGCCCAGCGCCTGGTGCGCCGCCTGTGCACGGCATGCAAGGCGCCGGTGGATCTCGATGAAAGCGTGCTTGAACGCAGCGGCCTGAAGCGTTTCATGGGCGGGAGCACCCGCGTCTACAACCCGGTGGGCTGCCCGGCATGCCGCCAGACGGGCTATTCGGGGCGGACCGGCATCCACGAGCTGTTCGTGCTGGGCGAGAGCATGCACCAGGCCATCATTTCGGGTGCCGACGCCACTGCCCTGCATGAAACGGCGCGCAAGTCGGGCATGTTCACCCTCTATGAAGACGGCCTGCGCAAGGTGGCCGCCGGTGAAACCAGCCTGGAGGAAGTCCTGCGCGTGACCCAGGACCAGGGCAATGCCTGAGTTCGCCTACCAGGCCGCCGATGCCAAGGGCGTGCGCCGCGACGGCGTGATAGACGCCCTCAGCGAAGACGCGGCCCTGCGCAGCCTCAAGGCCAAGGGGCTGACGCCCTTGCGCATCACTCCCCCGGGGGCCGGTGCGGTGCAGGCGGCAAGGGACGGCATTCCCCAGCCCACCGGGCGGGCGCCGGCCAAGGGCAAGCCGACCCAGGCCGACCTGCTGGCCTTCACCTCCGAGCTGGCCATCATGTTGCGGGCGGGCCTGTCCCTCGACCGGGCGCTCAAGGTGTTGATCGGCATGAGCCACAAGGCTTCGGTGGGGAGCCTTCTCGCTGGTGTGCTTGATGCCGTCAAGGGCGGCGCGCCCCTGAGCCGCGCCATCGCACCGCATCGCGACTTCTTCGGCGACTTTTACATCAACATGGTCCGCTCCGGCGAGATCGGCGGCCAGCTGAGCGAAGTGCTGACGCGCCTGGTGGAGCACCTGGAGCGCATCCGGGCCCTGCGCGAGAGCGTCATCTCGGCGATGATCTACCCGGCAATCCTGCTGCTGGTGGCGGTGATTTCCGTGATCGCCATGCTCGGCTTCGTGGTTCCCCAGTTCGAGACCCTGTTCAAGGACATGGGCGATGCCCTGCCCACGCCCACCCGCATCGTGGTGGCCACCGGGCATTTCTTCACCGACTACGGCCTGCTGCTGGGGGTTGTGGTGTTTCTGCTCGGGGCCGGCCTGAGCCGCTGGTTTGCCTCCCCGGCCGGGCGCCTGTGGTGGCAGGGCAAGGCGCTGCGCCTGCCGGTGTTCGGGGCCATCTTCCTGAAATACGAGATCACCCGCTTCACCCGTTCCCTCGGCACCCTGCTGGGCAATGGCGTGCCGGTGATCTCGGCCCTCAACATCGCCACCGAAACGGTCGGCAATGTTCATGTCCGCACGGCTTTCGAACGCATTGCGCCGGCCATGAAGGGCGGCGGGCGGATGACCGATGCCCTCTACAAGACCGCGCTGTTTGAACCGATGGCGATCAATCTGGTCCGTGTCGGGGAGGAGACGGGCCGCCTCGACACCATGATGCTCGAGCTGTCGCGCATCCTCGACCGGGAGGTGGAGACCAGCATCAAGCGTGGTCTGACCCTCCTCGAACCCTTGCTAATTCTGACGCTCGGCGTGATGATCGCCGGGATCATCGTATCGATCCTGATGGGCATCCTGTCGGTGAACGATCTGGCGGTGTAAGACTTTTCAATCCAAGATCCGGAGTGCCAATGCTGTACGTATCCCGTTCTTCGCGCGTGGCGCGCAATGCCGGCTTCACGCTGGTCGAACTGCTGGTCGTGCTGGCCATCCTGACCCTGCTGGTGGGCCTCGTCGGTCCGCGCATGCTCGGCCAGCTCGGCGGTGCCAAGAGCAAGACCGCCGGTGTCCAGATCGCCGATCTGGAGAAATCCGTCGAACTCTTCAAGCTCGGCGTCGGTCGCTTTCCGTCGGACGAGGAGGGGCTGGAGGCTCTGGTCAAGAAGCCGGCCTCGGCCAACGGCTGGGATGGTCCCTACCTGAAGGGGGGCTCGGTGCCCCTGGACCCGTGGAACAACCCCTACCGTTACAAGCGCTCCCCCAACGGTGCCGATGTCGAGATCGTCTCCTATGGGGCCGATGGCGCCCCGGGTGGCGAGGGTGAAAACGCCGACATCCGCAATGGCAAGTAGCAGTGAGGGCCCGGCGCTCAGGCCGGGCCTCCCGAAGGCGCGCCGCGCCTTCAGCGGTTTTACCCTGCTCGAACTGATCGTTGCCTTTGCGGTGATTGCATTGCTGCTGGGCCTTGCGCCGGTGGCTTTCGGCAAGCTCATGGAGACTTCCCAATACCGCAGCACGGTGCGCCACATGCTTGCCGGCATGACGGCAGCGCGCCAGATGTCCATCCAGACCGGGCAGAGCACGGTGTTTTCCGTGGACACGGAAAAGCGGGTTTTTGGCCCCCAGGGCCGGATGGACCACACCTTGCCGGACTCCGTGGATGTCCGCCTGGTGGTGGCGGGCATTGAGTCGCGGCAAGGTGGCGGCAGCATCCGTTTCTATCCGGGGGGAGGCGCCACCGGTGGCAGTGTCGATGTGCTCAAGCGTACCGGCGACGGCGTGCGCCTGCGGGTTGATTGGCTGCTGGGAACCGTCACCCAGGAGCCGATTTCCCGATGAGCCTGCGCTCCCCGCGCGCCCAGCGGGGCTTTTCCCTGCTTGAGGTGCTCGTTGCTTTCGCCATCATGGCCCTGTCCCTCGCGGTGCTGTACCGGACCAGTGGCGGCAGCGTGCGCGCCGTAGCCGATGCCGAGAACTACGAGCGGGCGGTACGCACGGCCCGCTCGGTGCTCGCACTGCAGGACGGGGTTCCCGAGTCCGGGCTTTTCATGGAGGGGGTGGATGGCGGGATGCGCTGGCAGATGCGCACCGCGGCTTACCCCTTGCCGCCGCTGCCCGGGCCTGCTGTGCCATTGCACCGGGTGGACGTGGAGGTCCGGTTCGGAGATCCGGAGCATCCCCGCTCCGTCGTTCTGTCGAGCCTGTTGCCACAACTTCGGCCACCCCCAGGAGCGCCCCGGTGAAAGCAGGGCGGGAAGGCGGCTTCACGGTTATCGAATTGATCATTTCCCTGGTGATCGTGGCGATCATCATGGTGGGTTTGCTGACCGCAATGCGCTCCCTTGGCTTGACCGAGGAGAAGCTTGATGCGCGGCTCGCCCTGGTGGATGAGCGTCGGGTGGTCTCCGGATTCCTTGATGATGTACTTGGCCAGGTGGTTCTCCGTCCCCGCCAGTCCCTGGCCGGTACGCCCGGCGAAAGTACGTTTGTCGGTACTCCTGCCGCGCTGGAGTGGATCGGGGTGATGCCGGCGCGGCACGGCGTTGGCGGACTGCATCATTTCAGGCTTCAGCGTGGGCTGACCAGTTCGGGCGGCGATGCATTGCTCTTGTCATACCTTCCCTACTTCGGGGGCGAGGTTCTGCCGGACTGGTCGCTGGCGGAGCAGCGGGTTCTGGTGGGGCGCCTGGAGGGGTTTTCCCTGGCCTACCAGCTTGATGATGGCGGCGAGTGGCTCGGCGAATGGCGCAACAGCCCGGACCCGCGAACCCTTGCCCGTATCCGTGTTTCGATCCTGGCTGCCGGCAGCGAATGGCCGCTGCTGGTTCTTCCGGTGCGCAGCCTGTTGCCGGCGGGCGCGTCCGGCCGCATTGTGACCGGAGCCGGATCGCCATGAGATGTGCTTCCTCACCTTGCAGAATCGAGGCGGGTTATGCACTGGTGGCCGTCCTGTGGATGGTCAGTGCCTTGATGCTCCTTGTCTCGGCGCTGGTCTTCCAGGCCCGCACCGAGTTGCGTACCGTGACGGCGGTTCGAGACACGGCTTTGGCCGAGGCCCGGGGTGATGCCGCCATCCAGATGGCCTTGCGCTTCATTGCATCCGATGTGAAGCAGTTTTCGGCCCAGCGGAGTTTGGATGTCGAGTTTGACGGCGAGGGCGTGCGTGTTCTTGTGACGCCCCTGAACGGGCTGGTGGCGATCAATGCTGCACCGGAGCCCTTGCTGACGGCCTTGTTTGCGCATGGTGCCGGTCTTGATCCGGCGACAGCCCAGACGCTGGCACAGCGCGTGATTGACTGGCGCGATCCGGATGGCGCAGCCCTTCCCCGGGGGGGTGAAAACCCGGAGTACGCCGCGGCAGGCGTTCCGTTTCGTACCCGTGGCGGGGCTTTTGAGGCTCCCGAGGACCTCCTGCAGGTGCTTGGGATGGACCTGGAAACCTATGATAAAATCAGAGGCTTGATCACCGTGGATGGTGGTTCGGCGCGCACGAATCCGCTTGCGGCGCCTTTCGAAGTCTTGCTCGTGCTTGCCCAGGGGAATGCCGCCGTCGCCGAAAGGGTTGCCGCCGCGCGAGATGCGGGGCAGGTTCAGGTAGATACCACCACTCTGATGCAGGAATTCACTGATCAATCCTCCTCGTCGCGTTTCCGGCTGAAGGCGTTTGTGCCCCTTGGCGCGGAGCGTGCCATCGTGCGTACGGTGACGGTCGACGCCGCGCCCCCTCCATCCTCCCGTCTGCCTTGGGTTGTGCTGCGTTCGGAGCGCGCCCTTGGCATTGACGGAAGTGCTTCCGTGGCGCAGCGCTGAATGAGCAGTTCCAAGAGTCAATACGATCTTTTCGGGCTCGACCTGGCGGCCGTCGGCCGCTATTTCCGGGACGGATGGGCGGATGCGGCTGCGTGGCCGCTATTTCGCTGGTTCAATCCGCAGCCACCGGTACGCGTGATGGATGAGACCGGGCGGACGAGCGTGCGCCTCGGGGTGTCCGCCACGCCGGTTAATTTCAAGGGAAAGGTGGAGCGGACGGCCGTCGAACTGCCTGAAGATCTGGTGCTGCGCCGGCGTCTGATCCTGCCTCGTCTGGCAGCCAGGGATCTGGAGGCTGCAGTGGCCCTTGATGCCCGCAGCGCCAGTCCTTTTCCGGAAAGCGATCTGGTGTGGGGGTTTGCTTTGCGCCCGGCGGGGGAAGGAGATGTCCTGCACGTGGCGTCCGTGCTTTCGTCGCGAGCGCTGATCGAGCGTCATCTGGCAAATCTGCAGGTGGAGGGTCTGCCTTCCCTGTGCGAGGTCTGGGCGGGAGGAGAGCAGCCCGTTGTCGTGCGCGGTTTCGGCGAGGCGAAGGGCAAAGGTGAGGGCGAGGGGCGGCGCCTCCGCTGGGTGAATCGGGGTTTGCTGGTGCTGGCAGTGGCCCTTGCGGTGGCTATCGCACTGACGCCCCTGCTGCAGTTGCGCGAACGGATGTTCGACGCCGTGGTGCGCAGCCAGAAGCTCGCCAAGGCCTCATCGCCCCAGGTCAATCTGCGTGCGGATCTGATGAAGTTCAATGCCAGTCTCGAGAAGGTGGGGAGCGCGGTTGCGGCTTACGGAAATCCCCTCCTGACGCTGGACGAGTTGTCGCGCCTGCTGCCTGATGATGTGCTTGTTAACTCCCTGGAGTTCAAGGGCAATACGGTCCGCATTGCCGGCCAGGCCGCCAACGCGGCCCGGCTTCTCGATCTGCTGTCCGCGCAGCCTGGTTACAGTGAGGTCAAGGCACCAACAGCGACCACGCGGGTGCAGGGCAGCGCCAAGGAGTACTTCACGATTGAGTTCAAGGTCGACCGGGCGGAGAAGGCTCAATGAAGCTGATTCGTCATCGGGCGGTCGTTGCCGTGGGTGTGACCTTTGCCGTTGTCATCGCAGTCGTTGCGGTGGCTGCGGGCTATGCCTGGGAGCGGTATCTTGCCGCCCAGGCCGTCATCGAGGAAATCGAGCCCCGCTATGCCCGCTTGTTGGGGCTTCAGGGGGCTGATGGCCCCCTGAAGAAGACGGTGCTCGATGCCTATGCGAGTCTACGTCGCTGGGCCTATCCGGCCGAGCAGGATTCCGGCAAGGCGGGCAATGACGTGCAGCAGCGGGCGCGGAAGGCGGCAGAGGCATCGGGCATGAACATCGTCAGTAGTCAGGTGCTGCCGGTCCGTTTGGAAAATGGCGTCGAGCAGATACCGGTGTCCCTCACCCTTGAGGGCGGCCTCCAGGGCCTGCAGATGACGCTCGCTGCACTCGCCGGTGATGCCCCGGTCCTGTTTGTGGATACGCTCAGCCTGCGGGCCATCGATCGCGGTGATCCCAAGCAGCCCCAGCTGGTTTCCGCGACGATGGTTGTCATGTCCCTGCGGATCCAGCCATGAGAATCAAGCTTTGGCCTGTGCTTGTGGCCTTGAATCTGGGGCTTGCCTGGGGGCTGGGCGCCCTTTGGCTGGACGAGGATTTTGACCTGAAGAATATTCTCTGGCGGGCTCCGGTGGCGATTCCGCCTGCATCCGACTCGCTCACCGTCCATCGGATCACTCCACTGCAGAGGGATCTTTCCCAGCTCAACAGCACGGGTGAGCGTCCCCTGTTCTGGGCCAGCCGCAGGCCTCCGCCACCGCCGCCGCCGGTGAAATCGGATGCCGAGCAGGAGCCGGATCCCCTTGCGGATATCCGGCTGGTTGGTCTGATGATTGGTGGCGAGCAAAGCGGCGTGATTGCCCTTACCGGTGGCAGGTTCCGCCGCGTCATGGTCGGTCAGACGCTGGGCGCTTGGTCGCTTGACGGCGTGGACGGCAAGACCGCACGCTTCAAGGGTGCAGGCGGCGAGATGCGCTCACTGGATCTCAAGCATGCGGTGCAAGGGGCTCCGGATGGGGCTCTGGCCCAAGGGGGCGGGGGGGGCGGAGCCGACGGTGGGCCCCGGATAATGGGAAGCGACGGTCAGTCGCGAACAGTGGATGAGGAAATTGCCGCGCGCCGCGCGCGCAAGGCGGCCCTTCTGGCTCGCGGCAACAAGCCTCCTCCTGCGCAGTGACACTACACATGGATTTCCTTCGGATGAATCGGCTGCAATCTGTCTTACTGGCCTGGTCCCTGGGGCTGGCGCTGTCGATGGGGGCGCTTGCCCAGGATGTGCCCGACGCCCAGACCTCGCCCCTGCTGTCGGCCGAGGCCTCGGGCAGGGCCGGCGTCGAGGCGCCGGCAACGGTCGACGCCTATCGGGCGGATGGTTCGGTGCCGTCAGCCGAACCGCCGGCCAGTTCTGCTGCGCAGGCCGCCAAGGTCAAGCGCTCGGGGCCTGTTCTCATCAAGGGAAACGACCAGCTCTTGAAGCTGCCCGCTACGAGAAATCTGGTGGTGTCGGATGACAAGGGGGTTGGTCTTCGTTTCGAGAAGGCCCCCGTAACGGAAGTGATCCACTTCATCATGGGGGATCTGCTCAAGCTCGATTACGCCATTGTGCCCCCGCTGAGCGGCGACATCACCCTGCATACGCAGGGGGCAGTGCCCAAGGATCAACTGCTGGGCATTCTGGAGTCCCTGCTTCTGAACAACGGCATTGTCATGGTGCCTGATGTCAATGGGCGCTATCGCATCGGCAAGGCCGAGACGATGAAGAGTGCCGTGCCCGTTCCCCGTCGGGCCGATTCCAACCTGCCGGGATATGGCAGCGTGATCATTCCCCTGCAGCATATCGGCGCGGCCGAGATGGCCGACATTCTCCGTCCGGTGGCCGGGCCTGAAGCCTTTGTGCGTGTTGATGTCCTGCGCAACGTGCTGGTGCTGGTGGGCTCCCGCAATCAGGTCGAGGGATGGCTCGAGATTGTCTCCACCTTCGATGTGGACATGCTCAAGGGCATGTCAGTGGGGCTCTTTCCCCTTGAGAACTCCTCGGTCAAGGAAGTCGAGACGACGCTACGCTCGCTCTTTGCCAGTGGTGAGGCGGGTGGTGGTTCTGCCGCAAAGCCCGCCTCTTCGGGGACGGGCACGGGAAAGACGGATGATGCGGGTTCTGCGGCAGTGCGCATGGCGGGCCCCCTCGGCGGGCTGATCCGGGTGCTCGGCATCGAGCGACTCAACGCGCTTCTTGTGATCACGCCCCGCGCCCACATGTTGGAGCAGGCCAAGTCCTGGATCGAACGTCTGGACAAGCCCATGGAGTCGGACGGCGAGGCGCAGCTATATGTATACCCTGTCCAGAACGGGTCGGCCCAGCATCTGGCCAATCTCCTCAATGGGTTGTACGCACCTCAGTCATCGACCAACACGGGCCAGTCGGCAACGGGTGTGGCCCCCGGCCTTGCGACCGCAACCCAGGGTACAACGGGGTTTGGAACCACGACGGGTACCTTGGGCTTGACGACCGGGACTGGGGGGTTTGGAACCGGGGCCACCAACCTCGCCTCGACCCGGTCGGGTCAGAATGCCCAGGTCATTCCCTCCTCGGTCACCCAGGTGAATCTGGGCAAGGATGTGCGCGTGGTGGCCGACAACAACAACAACGCATTGTTGATCCATGCTCCGCGCAGGGACTACAAACGCATTGAGGCAGCCCTGCGCCAGCTTGACATCACCCCTAACCAGGTACTTATCGAGGCGAGCATCGTCGAGGTCACCCTGACTGACGAGACCAAGTATGGTCTGCAATGGTATTTTGAAGGCGGGCTAGGCAATGGCGGCTGGCGTGGTACGGGCGTGCTTGGAAATTCCTCAACGGGCGCCATCAATACCGCTCAGCAAGGTTTCTCCTACACCGTCACCAATCCCCTCGGGGCGGTCCGTGCGGTGCTTAACGCCATGGCGGACAAGCAACTGGTCAACGTAATATCGTCGCCGTCGGTCATGGTGCTCGACAACCAGACCGCTTCGATCCAGGTGGGGGATCAGCAGCCGATCCGTTCATCCACGACGGTGACCGACGGCGGGGTCAGCACCTCATCGATCCAGTACAAGGATACCGGTGTCCTTCTTTCGGTGACCCCTTCAGTCAATGCCGGCAATCTGATCTCCATGCAGATCAATCAGAGCATTTCCGACGTAGGGAGCATCGATTCGGCCACCGGTCAGCGCAGCTTCCTGCAGCGGATGATCGCCAGCAAGGTGGCAGTGCGTTCGGGCGAAACCATCGTGCTCGGCGGCTTGATCCGTGACAACAAGGGTGACGGCAAGCAGGGTATTCCGTGGCTCCAGGATATTCCGGTGATCGGCGCCCTGTTTTCCACAACCACTTTGTCCAAGACCCGGACGGAGCTGTTGGTGATGATCACCCCGCGGGTGGTGCGTACCGAGCAGGATGTTCGTGAGGTGGGCTCGGAGTTGAAGTCCAAGATGCAGGGGCTCAAGCCTTTGCTGGGTATCAAGCGCTGACGGTTCCCGAGATCTGCTTTCCCGGGAGCGCATGGATTGTTCCAGAAGGTGAAATGATGAATGAAGTCATGATGTTTTTTAGGTCCGGTGTGACTTTTTCCTGGTTTGGGCGCCTCAGATCGTGGGGTATCATCGGGGCCGCCTGTCTTTCCGTATTGGGAGGCTGCGCCACGTTTGCGCCGCGCGAGCCGGAGGCGGATGTAAGGGAGCGTGCCCAGGCAAGGTGGGATGCCCTGGTTGCAGGTAACTGGGAGAAAGCCTACAGTTTCGCCACGCCTGCTTACCGCAAGGCCGTTGATCTTTTCGGTTTTCGCGGCCGTTCCGCGCCCGCAGCTAAACTTAAGAGTGCAGATGTCGTTAACGTAAAATGCAAGGACGCAACCTGCGATGTAACCATGCGCATTGGTTTTGCGCCTCTGCAACGGGGTTACCCGGAAACCACGACCGATCTCGAGGAGCGTTGGATACTCGAAGCAGGTGAGTGGTGGCGGTACGAGCGATTCTAGTTTTCGGGCCCATGGCCCGAGCCTGTGAATAGCCTGTATGTGTATGTAAAATTTCGTTGTTTTTGTGCAACAGGGCATGACGCAATTGTGTTTGCAGGCTGTTCAAAAAAATTGCTGTCTGTGCTATGGTGTCATCCAGCGTAAGACTTGATTACGTTGCGTTCATTTTTTGCTATTTAGGAGTTCTGTATGAAGAAAAAGCTTCTTGCTGTTGGTGTTGCGGCCACTCTGGGTGCGCTGTCCGGAGTTTCGAACGCAGCGATCACCGTTGCGCAAAATGGTGTGGGTCATATCAACATCCTGCCGTACTACTCTGTTCAGAGCGGCAACACCACCCTGATCAGTATCGCGAACACCGACGAAGTTAACGGCAAGGCTGTCAAGGTCCGCTTCCGCGGCGCTCAGTTCTCCGACGACGTCTTTGACTTCCAAGTCTTCCTGTCCCCGGCTGACGTCTGGACCGCTGCTGTGACTCTGGACGGCACCGTTGCCCGCCTGGCTACCAGCGACAAGTCCTGCACCCTGCCGACCAGCGTCAATCAGCAGTTCGTGACCGCCCGTCTGCTGGATGCCAACAAGGCTCAAGGCACCCGTGAAGGCTATGTTGAGATCATCAACATGGGCGACATCGTCAGCACCGCTAACGGTGGCTCCGCTGCTCAGGGCGCTCTCTTCACTGCCACCAAGCACGTGAATGGCGTTGCTCCTTGCACCTCTTCCGTCCTGGTCGGTACTGGTGTCGAGCCCAACGACCTGACCGCCTCCCTGTCGGCTCCGACCTCCGGTCTGACCTCCTTCGCGACCATCATCAACGTTGCTTCCTCCAAGGCCTTCACCATCCCCGGTACCGCCCTGGTTCAGAGCTCCGCTGTGCCCGTTCGCTACGCCCGTCAGGCCAACCTGACCACCGGCACCGCGTCCTTCCCGCTGATCGCCTTTGACGCCGCCACCACCGCTGACAGTGTGTTCAACACCGCCACCGGCAACGTGCGCATGTACGAATTCGACCTGCCCGACCTGTCGACCCCGTACGGCACCGCCAACGTGACCGCTCAACTGGCCGAGCTGCAAGGCATCCTGGCCAAGGGTTCCGTCGTTACCGAGTACGCCACGGCTGATAACATCCTTGCTGCTACCGATGTCGTCCTGTCCCAGCCGACCCGTCGTTACTACTACACCTGGACCGACACCCCGGCTGCTGGCACCGATCCGCTGCGCACCCTGGCCACCGTTGCCGGCGCCACTGGCCCCTACGCCAGCCTGGCTGCTGCCACCAACTCCGTGGTCGTCGGCGCTCCCACCGTCTATGACCGTGAAGAGCGTACCGTGGTTGATCAGAGCAGCATCGTGATCTCCCCGAACCCGCAAGGTTCCGCCACCTGGACCCTGATCGGTGAAGTGTCCGTTGTGTCCATCAACAACGGCTCCGCTCCGTCCGGCGCTCTGAAGGCCAACATCACCGCTCAGGATTACACCTTTGCTTACGATGATGGTCTGGTTCGTCTGAGCACCACCAGCGCCAACGGCCCGCTGCCGGTTATCGGCTTCACCGCGGTGAACGTGTTCAACTCCAGCGTTGGCGCCTCCGGCACCAACTACGGCCAAGTTCTGCCGCTGAAGTGGTAAGTTGAGCTGTACCTAAACACCCCTTCGGGGGTGTTGAATGACAAAGGCGGGCTTGTCCCGCCTTTGTCATTTTTGTTGCGAGTTCAGGGCCATTGCTTGTGATGAACCTCCATTGAACAGGTGTTGTCTTTTCTGCTTTTCCATTCGGAGTGAGCAAATTGAAGTTGTCGAATCTTCACATCGTTCCTTTTGTTTTTGCCGCGCTTGTTTCATACCAGTCTCATGCGGGTGACGAGATCGTTGCCACTCATGGCAAGGCTGCTGTTACCGCCGCCGATCTGCAAGCTGATATGGTCGGACGATCGCCCGAGTTGCTGAAGCGCATGCGCGAGCCCGGTTCTCCTTCCGGTGAGCGAATGGCTGCCGACATCATGCTGCGTCGCTTGGTGGCGAACAAAGCGCGTGAGGAAGGGCTTGCCACTCGCAAGGACATTCTTGATCGCCTCAAGTTGGCGGAAGAACGTGCCTTGTACGAGATCTACATGGAGCAGGCCGAGTCCAAAGCCGTGTCCGAGAGCCAGGTGGAAGCCATCGCTCGCGATGAGTACAAGGCATTTCCGGAAAAATTCACCAAGCCTGAGGAAGTACGTGCGCGCCACATTCTTTTCCGGGCTTGCGGCAGCGATCGGTCCGCCTCCCGTGCGCTGGCCGAGTCCGTGCTCGAAAAGCTGCGCAATGGCGAGTCCTTCGAAGAACTTGCCCGGCAGTACTCCGATGATCCTGGCTCAGGCAAGCGGGGTGGTGATCTCGGGATGAAGCCGAAGGGCACGATGGTGCCCGAATTCGAGGCGGTCGCCTTCGCCATGAAGAAGCCGGGCGAGCTGTCCGGGATCGTGGAGACCAACTTCGGGCTGCACATCATCCGTTTCGAAGAGCGTCAGGCGCCGGTGCTGCGTCCCTTCGACGAGGTGAAGGAGGCCCTGATGGAGAGCGTTCGCACTCGCATGCGTGGTGAGGTGCGCAAGAAGATTGCCGATCCGCTGCGTGATCCTGCCACGATCAAGATCGACGCCGATGCCGTGCGGCGGGCCGTGAGCAAGTAACACACACATCTCCCTCATGCCTGTACCGTGCATCTGCAGCAGATCCCCGGGGATGCTGTTGCGATGCTATTGATGCCCGCGCCCGCTGCACAGCCCATGGCCTCGGTCCACGAGGGGACGAAACATGGATTGTGCAGCGTGAGTGCCGGACGGATTCAATGAATATCCTTACCGAACTGTGGCAGCAGCGCTGGTTGTTCCTCACCTTTGTCCGACGCGAGGTCACCAGCCGCTATTCCGGAACGATTGCCGGTGGATTGTGGGCGCTTGGTCAACCCGTGCTCCTGTTGATGATCTACGGATTCGTCTTCCGGAAGGTCTTCAAGGTCGGCTTTCCCGAGCTGGGTGAGCACAGTTTCGTGGCCTTCGTGGCCTGTGCCCTGTGGCCGTGGATGGCCTTCCAGGAAGGGGTGCAACGGGCGACCCACGCGGTCGTCGGCAATTCGGGCCTTGTGAAAAAGGTGCATTTTCCCCACGAATTGCTGGTTTTCGCGTCAATTGGCGCCACCTTCTTCATTCACTTCGTGGGTTTCATGGTGGTCATCTGCGCCCTCGCCCTTGGTGGCGAGCCCTTCCGGTTTGTCGGGCTGCCGGTGGTGTTGATGGGCTGGCTGGCGTTGCTGCTGCTGGCATCCGCGATAGCCCTGGTGACGGCATCCTTTCAGGTCTTCCTGAAGGATATCGACCACATGCTGGGCCCGGCGCTGATGATCATGTTCTATGTCACGCCTATTCTGTATCCCACCACGCAGGTGCCGGAGTCAGTGCGCTGGATCGTTGCCTTCAATCCCCTGGTGCACCTGCTCGAGCCTATCCGCGCCGGACTGATGCACGGGGATCTCGCGGCCTTTGGGCAGTTGACCCTTTTCGTGCTGGGTGGAGGCGCGGCCGCGTTTGCTGCGGTGCTGTTGTTCCGGCGTCTCTCCGATTATTTCGAGGATTTCATCTGATGAGCGGGAGTCCTGTTGAAGCGCCGCTGATCAGCCTGTCCGGCATCGGCAAGTCCTATCCGATAGCGAATTCCGCCGCCGGGCGTATCCGCACCCTGTATTCCCTGCTGCGCCGCCAACCTTTCGCGGAGCGCTACGATGCGCTGACCGACATCAGTTTCGACGTGCGCAGGGGTGAGTCCCTGGGCTTGATCGGCGTGAACGGTGCTGGCAAATCGACCTTGCTGAAGATCATTGCCGGTGTGGTCAAACCGACGGCGGGTGAGCTGAAACTGCGGGGCCGCATCAGTGCCCTGCTGGAGCTGGGGGCAGGCTTTCACCCGGAATACACCGGGCGTCAGAACGTGTTTCTGGCCACGGCCCTGATGGGCCTGAGCGAGCAGGAAACGCGGGAGCGACTTGATGACATCCTGGCGTTTGCCGACATCGGCGAGCACGTGGACCAGCCGATCAAGCATTACTCCTCGGGCATGATCGTGCGCCTCGGATTCGCGGTCGCCACAACGGTCAGCCCGGACATCCTGATCACTGACGAAGTGCTGGCGGTGGGGGATGAATCCTTTCAGCGCAAGTGCATTGCCTGGATGGAGAACTATCTTGCCAACGGCGGCACGCTGCTGCTTTGTGCGCATAGCATGTTCCATGTCCAGAAGCTCTGCCAGAAAGCCGCCTGGATTCATGACGGACGCCTGAATGCCTATGGTGATTCCAACCGGGTGACGCGGGAATACCTGGCCTGGCATGACGCACGCAACGCTCCCAAGGCCCAGGATCACGCCACAGCCATCAAGAGCGGCCACTATGCCGTCCTGTCCGTGACGCTAAACGAGCGTCCGGGCCACGAAGGCGTCACCATGCAGGAAGGGCGCGCGCTGCGTGTCGCCGGGCGGCTGTTCTCGCCGGATGGTCGGGCTCCCACGGCCCTGGTGGGCTTTGTGCGCAAGGATGGCATGCCGATCTATGGTGTGTCGTCGGAGATGGAGGGGCATGTGCTGTCGCGCGTTGCCGACAACGAATTCGCCTTCGAGCTTGAGTTGCCCGAGTTGTCGCTGCTGCCCGGCGAGTACACCATCAAGACACATGCGCTGGATCCGGAGGGCTATCGCTTGTTCGACGAAATCGTCTGCGACCTGACCGTGACCGGCGAGAGCCGCGAGCTTGGCGTGTGCCGGCTGCCCCATCGGTGGAACACCGTCTGAGCCTGCTGGTGCCCCCGGCCTTCGGCGCTGTCTTCGGCCTGGCCGCGGGCCTGGCGGGAGCGCCCGTTCTGGTTGCGCTCTGTCTGACCCTGCCCATGACCCTTACCCTGGCCTGGGCCGACGTCCTGCGCCGGAGGGCCGGCCTCGTCAGCGTCGCCGGTGGCTGGGTGCTGGCCGTGCTGCTCGTCCTGACCAGTCTCGCCATCCTCGCTGTGCTGGGATTCCCGGCCGTGGGCAGCAGTGCGCTGATGCTGGCCGCCCTGCTTGCGCCGTACGTCCGACGGCGGCGTTCCCGCAGTCTGCAGTCATCATCCTCATCTGCACCACCGTCCTCGTCTTCCCTTGTCTTGCTCCTTGCTCTGGCCGCTTTGCCCCTGGCTTTCTGGGGTGAAAGCCTGTGGAGCGCATCGGCCGGCATTGCCGGCGGGGGGCCTCAGCGGATATGGCAGGACTGGTATTTTCACGGGGTGCTGATCGACATGCTGGGGCAGGGAGGTCTGCACCCGGTCCATGATCTGCGCGGTGTGGGTTTGCCCCTCGCGCCCTATCACTATCTCGGCTATGGCCTGGTGGGGTGGCTGTCGGCGCTTGGCGGCGCCCGTGGCATTGATCTGGCCTTTATCGTCTGGTGGCCCCTCGGCATGCTGCTGCTGCTCGCCGCGGCGTCGGAATGGGTCTTTCGTCTGCGTCCCGAGCGGCCCTGGCTGGCGCTGGCGCTACCCTTGACGCTGTTCTGGCCCGATGCGGCCGGGCTGGGGTCCGGACAGGCTTTCCTGGGGTGGCACTGGCTGCAGACGATCTCCCCCGGCAGCCTGTATGGGTGCGCGGTGGCCCTGTTGCTGGCAAGCTGGCTGCATGGCCGGCAGCAGGATCCGGCAGCACGCCCCGTGTGGAGCCTGCTGGTGTTGCTGGCGGGGCTGGCGGTGGCCATGCTGTTCAAGGCGCAGATCATTCTGTTGGCCGGGCCACTGCTGCTGTTCTGGTGGGCGTTGACCCTTCCTGGCCCTGCGTTCCGACGCAGGATGATCGTGGCGGGAATGACCCTGCTGGCGCTGCTTGTCCTGCTGTGGATACCCTTGCCCGGCCTGCCCCTGATCCATCTCGGCGGGGGCGGATGGCGCGAATACTGGCCGGCGCTGCTGCACCTGCAGGCTCCCGGCTGGCTGGCCGGCCTGCATGAGCCGGCCCTTGCCCCCATCGCCATTCTGGTGGGCACCCTGGGCTGGATGTTGCTCGGCATTTTGGCCTGGTCGCGGGCGCCCCGGGCCGTGCGTGTGTGGATGCTGCTGGTCGTGGGGGGTTATCTGCTGTTTGCCCTGGGGCTGGATCTGGACAAGCGCGGCGGTGCCGGTACGCCGGAAGAGCTCCAGCACCGTCCGCTGGTGTGGGTGCTGCCCATGTGGTGGCTGACCACTGCGCCCTTCCTGGTGCCGTCGTCCGACCGCCCGCAGGGTTGGCGTGGCTGGGGTTTTGCCGCCGTGTTACTGGTGCTGGTGGTGGGCTGCGTGGCGGGAATTCGGCTGGGCCCCGAGATACAGCGTGGTCCCGGCAAGATCGATGGGCGTCCGGCACTGCCGAAGGGGCTGGTTGAGGCAGCCGCCCATATCCGGCAGCATGCCCGCCCTGGCGATGTCTGCCAGGGCGCCGATGCCGACCCTGGCTTCCGCCTCACGGCGCTGGCTGCGTGTACGCCCTACTGGATCGGTTTCAACCTGCATCCCCGCAGCTCGGCAGCGGTGCGCGTGCGCGCCGAGGAATGGCAGCGCATGGTCGCCCTGCCGCCACCCGAGCGCCTGGAGGCCCTCCGGCAGGCGGGCATTCGATGGTACAGTGCGGGGCCTTTATCGATGGTCGATGGCTCGCCTTCCGCGCCAGACGATCCTCGCCTGCCCATGGAGCCGGCATTCCGGTCTGGCGATGCCTATGTCGTCTATCAACTCCTGCCCTGACGTGCAGCCCGTGATCCCGATGAACAGCCTGGGGGGCGTGTACGCGCGCTTTCAGGCCGACCTGAATGCCGCTGCGGCACGGGTCATTGCCAGTGGCTGGACGGTTCTCGGCCCCGAGGTGGAGGCATTTGAACACGCCTGGGCCGAGCAGGTGGGCGCCGGGCACTGCGTTGGTGTGGCCAATGGCAGCGATGCCTTGCAGCTTGCCTTGCGGGCGCTCGAGGTCGGCCCCGGTGACGAGGTGCTGACCGTGGCCAATGCCGGGGGCTACAGCACCCAGGCCATCCTTGCCGTGGGCGCCCGTCCGGTGTTCGTGGATATCCACCCCCACTCGCTATTGCTCGACGAGACCGCTATCAGCGGCGTGCTCACCCCACGTACCCGGGCCCTCATCGTCACCCATCTGTATGGCCGCATGGCACCCATGCCGGCCATTCTCGCCATCTGCCGGGCGGCGGGCATCCCGGTGATCGAGGATGCTGCCCAGGCCCACGGCGCCAGCTGGGCGGGGCGGCAGGCGGGGGCGTGGGGCGAGTTGGCCTGCTTCAGTTTCTATCCGACAAAGAACCTTGGCGCCCTGGGCGATGGTGGGGCGGTGTGTTGTGGCGACGCCGGTCTGGCCGCCCGTCTGCGCCAGTTGCGCCAGTACGGTTGGCAACCCAAGTATCAGGTGCAGATTCCGGGGGGCATGAACAGCCGCCTTGATGAAATCCAGGCGGCCTTCCTGCGCGTCCTGCTCCCGGCGCTACCGGCATTGAATGCCGCGCGGCAGCAGGTGGCAGCACAGTATTCCGCGGTGCTCGGGGCATTGCCGGGCGGCGCCCTTCCGCCCCGACCCACCGAAGCCGTCGATGTGGCCCACCTCTTCGTGCTGCGCCATGCCCGGCGCGATGCGCTGCGTGCAGTGCTGCTGGCCCGGGGCATTCAGACCGACATCCACTACCCGCTGCCCGACCACCTTCAGCCGGGTTTCATCGCCCGGCTGGCGGCCCTCGGTGAGCCGCCCATGGCCCCGGCCGGCGCCCTGCCGGTGAGCGAGGCAGCCTGCGCCGAGGTGTTCAGCCTGCCCTGCCATCCCAGCCTGGATGCCGGGCAGGTGCAGCGGGTGTGTGACGCCTTGCGGGAGGTTTGGTGATGGAGACTGGGCGCCCGATTTTCTCGTTGGTCATCCCGGTGTACCGCAACCAGGGCTCCTTGCCAGAGTTGTTGCGGCAGGTGGGGGCGCTGGCCGAACGTCTGCCCGGGGCGCTGGAGCTGGTCATGGTGGTCGATGCCAGCCCGGACGGCTCCTATGGCTACCTCCTCGAGCACCTTCCCCAGCAGCCTTTTGACAGTCAGTTGCTGCTGCTGGCGCGCAACTTCGGCTCCTTCGCGGCGATTCGCGAGGGCTTGCGCGAGGCGAAGGGCGACTATCTGGCGGTGATGGCCGCAGATCTGCAGGAGCCGATCGAGCTGATGGAGCGCTTCTTCACCGCCCTCGCCGCCGATGAGGCCGACGTGGTGGTGGGCAGCCGGGAGGGGCGTGACGACCCCTGGCTGCAGCGCCTGCCGGCACAACTGTTCTGGTCAGCCTATCGGCGCCTGATCAACCCCGAGATTCCCCCGGGCGGTGTCGACGTGTTCGGCTGCACGCGGGGTTTCGCGTCCCATCTGGTGGCCCTGCCCGAGGCCCGCAGCTCCCTGGTGGGCCAGCTCTTCTGGCTGGGGCACCGGCGCAAGGTGTTCGGCTACACCCGGTTGGCCCGGGAGCACGGTGCCAGCGCCTGGAGTTTCCGGCGCAAGCTGGCCTATCTGTCCGACAGCCTGTTTGCATTCTCCGATCTACCCATCCGGGTGCTGCTCGTTCTGGGCGCCCTGGGGCTGGGGCTGGCCCTGGTGCTGGGGCTCGTGGTGGTGGTGGCCAAGCTGACGGGCAAGGTGCCGGTGCCGGGCTATGCCGCGCTGATGGTGGCGATGACCTTCTTTGCCGGCCTCAACGCCCTCGGGCTCGGGCTGATCGGTTCCTACGCCTGGCGGGCTTACGAGAACAGCAAGCAGCGCCCGCTGGCGCTGGTTCTGAAGCAGCATGATTTTAGTGGGGAGGATGCCAATGGTCGATGATGGGCAAACGCCGGAGGCCGCATTGGCCGCGCCGGAAGGGGTCTTCGTGCATGCCCGGGCGCTCTGTGAGAGCCGTCAGGTGGGGCCGGGCTCGCGGGTCTGGGCCTTTGCCCACATCCTGCCCGGTGCGCGTCTGGGGGCCGACTGCAATGTCTGCGACCACGTCTTCATCGAGAACGATGTGGTGGTGGGCGACCGGGTCACCATCAAGTGTGGGGTGCAGTTGTGGGACGGGATCGAGCTGGGGGATGACGTGTTCATCGGCCCCAATGCCACCTTCTGCAACGACCGCATGCCCCGCAGCAAGTGCTACCCGGCGGAGTACCTGAAGACACGGGTCGAGGCCCGCGCTTCTATCGGGGCCAACGCGACGGTGTTGCCCGGTCTCACCATCGGGCGCAACGCCATGGTGGGCGCCGGCGCGGTGGTGACCCGTTCGGTGCCGCCCAACGCCGTCGTGGTCGGCAATCCGGCGCGCATCGTCGGTTATGTGGATACGCTGGGGCAGGCCGAGCCCGGCGTGTCTTCGGGGCCCGTGGCGCCCGCCGTTGCAGGGGGCGTGCAGCTGATCCGGCTGCCCCTGGTCAAGGACATGCGGGGCGATCTGACCGTCGGCGAATTCGGCCGCTCCCTGCCCTTCACCCCGCGTCGCTACTTCATGGTGATGAACGTACCCAGCCAGGAAGTGCGCGGCGAGCACGCCCACCGGGAATGTGAGCAGCTTCTGCTGTGCGTGCGCGGCCGCTGTCAGGTGATGACCGACGACGGCAGCGTCCGGCGTGAGTTCACCCTGGACGACCCGACCCTGGGGCTGTACCTGCCGCCGATGACCTGGGGCGTGCAATACAAGCATTCTGCTGATGCCCTGTTGCTGGTCTTCGCCTCCCATTATTACGACGCCGATGACTACATCCGCGACTATCAGTGCTTTCTCGATACCGTCGCGGCCGGCTCCGGCCCGGCCACATGAGCAGTGGCACTGTTCGGCCGGAGTTGCTGCGCTTCATCCTCGTCGGCGCCCTCAATACCCTGGCGACCACCGTGTTTTACTGGGGCCTGCTGGCAGTGGGCCTGAGCCCGGCATCGAGCTTTGCCGCGGCCTTCGTGTCCGGCATCGGGTTGGCGTGGTGGATGAACGGGCGCTTCACCTTTGCCACCCGCCCGCAGCGGGCCAGCCTGGCGCTCTACCCGCTGGTGTATCTGCCTTCCTGGGCCGTGGGGCAGTGGCTGCTCGCCGGCCTGATCGGGCTGGGCCTTGCTGCCTGGCTGGCCGGGCCGCTGGCCAGCCTGCTCGTGGTGCCCTTCAGTTTTGGGCTCAATCGATTGTTTTTTCGGGGGCGGAGGCAGGGCGCGTCGTCCGGTGCTGAGGTACGCCAACCCCCTCCGGTCACCCCTTTTTCGGATGCAGATTCATGACACTGACGTTTACCGGCGAACGCTTCCTCCCCAGCTGCGAGGGGGAAATGATCTACGAACATTGGCACCGATACCTCTTTGCCCGCCAATACGTGGCCGGCAAGCGGGTGCTCGACGTGGCCAGTGGCGAGGGTTACGGCAGTGCCCTGATGGCCGCCCAGGCGGCCAGTGTCACCGGTGTCGACATCTCCCCCGAGGCGGTGAGGCACGCCAGTGAGCGCTACGGCGGCGGCGCCAACCTCAATTATCTCTGCGCCAGTTGCGCCAGCATTCCCCTGCCGGACGCCAGTTTCGATGTGATCGTCTCCTTCGAGACCATCGAGCACATGACCGAGCACGACGCCTTCATGGGCGAGGTGTCACGCCTGCTGGCGCCGGGGGGGCTGTTCATGATCTCGTCGCCCAATCGCGTCGAGTATTCCGATCGCACCGGCTATCGCAACGAGTTCCACGTCAAGGAGCTGGACGGCCCCGAGCTGCGCAGCTTGCTGAACCGCCATTTCCCCGCCCAGCACTGGTTTGCCCAGCGGCCGTGCTTTCAGTCGATGCTGTGGTCCCTTGAAGGCCCGGCAGTGGAGAACCGGGTGCTTGCCATCGACGGTGACGACGCCTACCCGGCGGAGCTGTACTTCCTGGTGGCCTGCGCGAAGGAGGCCGCCGTGCTGGACCAGGTGGTGCCCAGCCTCAGCCTGGTGACCGACCGGCATCACTCGGTGTACGCCGAGTGGAGCCGGACTTACGCAGAAAACCGGCAGCTGGGGGCAAGGGTGGCCGAACTGGAGCAGCGCCTCGCTGCCGTCCCTGCGCCCCGGGAGCTCTCCGCAGCGGAGCACTTGAAGGGCTTTCTGCGCCGTCTCCTGCGGAGTTAGGGTTCCAGGGGATATGGGGCGCGCCGGGCCATGCACCCGGCGTGAGGCCTCAGCGCCGGTGCTGTTTCGACAGCAGGCGCCGGACAAAGCCCAGTAGCCCTTTTTCCTCCGCGGCTGGCTCCGCCGGGGGAACAGAGGGCTGGCGTTCCGGCACCGCCACAAAGCCGGCGTAAAGCAGGGTCTTCTCGTCCCTGGCCGTGCTGCCGGACACCTGGACGAAGACGCTGTCCTTTCCGGGTGCCAGCGCCAAGTTGAAGCGCCAGCCCGATCCGTGCAGGCGTTCATCCCCGAGGACCCGTGCCACATCAGGGCGGGCCTCGCCAGTGGATATGCGGCTCACCTGCCCATCCACCGAGATGCTTACGGTCTCCAGCGGGCCGTCATCGAGGGAGGCAATCCATCCGTGCATTTCCAGCATGCCCGCGTCGCTCACCTCGATGCCATCGACCCAGCCCCAGGGGCCATGACGAAAACCGGAGAGCCCGCTCAGATCGGTCTTGGCATTGGCGGGGACCACGTAAAGATCCTGCTCGTTGGCCAGCCCGCGGGGAATCCGGAAGTAGGGGTGATCGGGCTGCTGCACGCTCTCGCCGATGGCCCGGCTGACGAAGGACTCGCCCACGTAGGTCGTGCCGTAGGTGCAGGTGTCCAGGTCGGCATTTTCGCTGTGGGGCACGAAATGGATGCCGCCCGGGGGTAGCGACGAGCCGGCCGGGAGCAGGCATTCGTCATGAACGCTGAAGCACAGCACACCCCTGGGGCTCAGGAGACTGTGCAGCTTGCCAACCCAGGCCCGGAAAAGCGGCTCCGGCAAATGGGAGAACAGGGACGCCACCCAGATGAAGTCAAAACGCTGCTCCGGATTGAAGCCGGCGGGATCCGTCTCGGAAAGCAGCCCATTCACTCCGTATTCACTGACGACGAAATTGACGGCCTCTTCCTGGATCTCGGCGGCCCAGATGTTTTCCGGAGGAATGCTGAGACTCAGGAAGCGCAGCAGGCGCCCGTAACCGCAGGCGAAATCCAGGACCTTCAGGGTTTCCGGTGGGGCCGGGAAAAAATGTCGCAGGATCTGCTGGGCGGCGTGATGCTGCTGCAGGGCTACGTTGAAGTACTGGCTCAGGGGCTTGTTGATCTCGTGGAAGTGCTTCAGCGAATGCAGCAGCATCTGGTCGCCGGGGTGGATGCGCGTCTTCAGTCGCTCCGACCCCACATCCCGGCCAACATAGTTGCAGTGCGGCCACAGGGCTTGCCGGAAGTGCGGCCCCTGGGCGGCCGCATTCGCTGCCGCCTGAAGCTGTTCTTCGGTGAGGGTGTCGATCATCGGCATCAGGCCTGTCTGCCCTTGACGATGGCGAAGCCGTCCTGATTGCCCCAGAAATGAGCCGGAAACTCATGGATCGCCGCGTTGCGCAGATGGCGGGAAATGGCCTGGCGCACGTAGTCGGTCGAGGTGAAGGTGGAGCCGTACTCCTCACCGGGCAGGGCCTTGGATTCACTGGAGGGGATGAACAGGAAGCCGTTGGGCGGAAAGCTCACCCCCATCAGCCGGGCGCATTTCTCGCCGTGCGTGGTGATGATCAGGATGCCGTTGTCTTCGAGGGTGTCGTAGAGCCGGGTGAGCCAGCTGGTCCAGGTGCTTTCCGGCAGGTGGCTGAACAGGGACAGCACGAAGATGACTTCATACTTCCTGGGGGGCGCCAGCTTTCCGGGGTCGCTGACGGAGTAGAAGCCATCCACGCCCAGGTGCTGCTTCAGGAAGTCCACGCTGCCCGGGACCACGTCGGAAACATGCAGCGCCCCTTCGGGCAGCGCCTTGGCCAGGTGCCGGCTGAAGCGGCCGAAACCGCTGGCGAACTCGAGAAAACTGCGGCAACGCCCCAGGGGGCGGTCCAGACTTTCCAGCAGGCGGCTCAGTTCGACCATGGTGCGCCACCCGTCCGACAGGTAGTCGCGAATCGGGTTGGTGCAGCTGGGGTGGTTCGCGAAGAAGCGGAAGATGTCGTCGTCCGGCGAAATCCGGGACTCAATGCCGAAGGCGTCCGTGAAGTTGCCGTCAAGCCGGTGGGTTTCCAGGAGGTTGTGCGCCTCCAGGTGCGTCGGCTGGAGCCGGAGTAGCGCCTGCAGGCAATGGCTGGCCTGGGCCAGGCGGCCCTGGGCGATGAGGTCTCGGGCGAGGGGGAGAAGATCGTTGCCGGGTTTCATGGCGTGCCTGATTTTTGGGGTTGGGCTTGTTGTCTTAGTTGCCGCGCTTCGCCTGGTGATGCTGCCACCGCACCCGCACGTACTTGTACACCTTTCCCGCCGACACCGCCGTGCTGAGCAGCGCCTTGTGCATTGGGTTCAGGTCGGTGCGCTTCTTCAGGCTGGCGGCCCACTGGGACTGGCGGATGTACTGGATCAGGCTGTGGCGGTCGCGGCGGATGAAGGGGGAGCGGAGCAGGACGCCCATGGAGGGGACGGCGCTTTGCTCCACGAACTGGCCGACGCCGAAGACTTCGTTGTGGCTCAGGGAGGTGTAGGCCTCGAGCATCTCGCCCGGAGTGCGGGTGACGAGGGCGGTCCAGATGGCGAGGGCCTGGGGGCGCAGCTCGGCGCTAGATACAGCGTGGTTGTCCAGGTAGTCGGCCCAGGCCTGGGCGGCGAAGAGCACGCCTTGCTGGAAATGGGACACATAGCTGTGGAAGACGGTGTTCTCTTCCTCGTCGATCAGGCGCTGGGCTTCGATCTTGCCCGAGGGCAGCAGGCGGTAGCCTTCGACGCTGCCGTTGGGGGAGTTGCTGAGCATCTCCAGGGGGGCCACGGCGTCCAGGAGGTGGCTGGCCTCGGGGTGCTGGTTGAGGTCGGGGCCGAAGGCGTGCTTGCGGCAGTTGACCGGCTGTTCGTTGAGCACTCGGGCCAGACCGAGGTAGTGGCCGAAGAGGGTCTTCTCGGGCAGGACGTGGGCCAGGTTGTCCTGGATGGTGCCGCGCCAGCCGATGTCCACGATGCCGATGCGGCTGTCGCTGGAGGCGAGGCCCTTCTGCTCGATGTAGGCGAGGAGGCGCTGGGCGTCGCCGGTGGACTTGCCTTCAATCAGCTGCTGGAAGTCCGGGTCGGCAAACAGGGCCTGGACGCGGGCGTCCTGCCAGGGGTAAACCACCTCCTCGCCGATGGGCAGCCCGTGCCGGCTGCACAGCCCTTCCAGCGCAGCGGGTTCGAGGCCCAGGGAGCGGGCCAGGGCGAACATGGACTGGGTGCTGTAGAGATTCCACATGCGCATCAGCTCGGCGGTGCTCACCTCGCGCAGGGAGGCGCAGAAGGTGGCCAGGCGGCTGACTTCGAGAATGCCGTGGGGGGGCAGGGGCAGGCCGGCGATCTTTCCGTTGGGGAAGAGGCGCTCGAAGATCTGGACGAAGAATTCGCCTTCGCGGGTGAAGAAGAACAGGCGGTCGAGTTCGTGCATGACGCACTGCTCGGCCACCGACAGGCAGAAACCCACCCACAGGGGTGCAGCCTGGGTGCCGAGCAGGAAGGCGGCCCGGGCGTCGCCATGGCGGCCGTCGAGGGCGGCGTCGCGCCCGTCGGCGATGATGCGTTCCAGGTGGCCGAAGAGGGTGGCCCGGTCGGCAAACAGGCTCTCGCGCAGTTCGCGTTCGGCGTGGGGCTGTTCGGGCAGGTAGTGCACCGAGGTGATGCCGATGGCGCCGGGGATGGTGACGTCGGAGTGGCGGTTGTCGCCGATATGGACGTGATGTTCCGGGGCTACGGCGAAGGCCTCATGGACGTGCCGGAAGAGCTGGCCGGAGCGCTTGTTGAGGCGGATGTCGCAGGAGCTGATGCCGTCGGCGGCGATGTCGTCGAGGCCGTGGTGCTGCAGGAGCGCGTTGAGCATGCCGGCCGGCATGTAGAAGTCGGACAGGAACAGGGTGCGTTCGGCCGGGTACTGGCCGATCACCTCGCGGCACTGGGGGTCGGGGAAGGTGTTGGCCTTCTCGAGGGCCAGCTCGGCGGCGGCGAGCTCGTCGGCCACCCGTTCGGGATTAATGCCCGGGGCGGTGACGACCCGCTGCACCAGGTGTTCGAGAACATGATGCAGGGTGTATTCGTCATCCGTGCCTGCCTTTGCCGCGGCGCGGGCCAGCTCGCCCTCGATCTGGCAGCGTTCGCGGAAGATCGCCCAGTGGTCGCCAAAGCCATCGGCCAGGTGCGCGCTGAAGCGCAGTTGCAGATGCCGCGCGGCGGTGAGCTTGATGAAGTCCGGGTGGCATTTGCGTCGGAGCAGGGTGTCCCAGACATCGAGCGTCTTGAGCTTGTACATGCGGCAGGGGGCCTTTATCGGTTCTCGAGCATCCGTCGCGCCACCCGGGCACCCCAGCCGACAAAGCGGCGCAGGCGCGGCGGCAGGGCGTTGACGTAGGCGTTGGGCGGTGACGACAGGCGCTTCTGGATGCTGGCCGGCAGGGTGCCCACGTAGTGCTGCGAGGTCTCCGCGGCGGCGGTGTACAGGCGTTCAATGCCGGCCGGGTCGGGCGTGTGGCCCTTCAGCACCCGCTCGACGGCATCGCGGAACTGGTCGGTCTCCACGCTCAGGGGGCGGTCGGCCATGAAGCGGGTGCCGGCCTGGCTCATGGCGGTGCGGGTGGCGGGCTGGTCGAGCAGGCGCAGGATGCTCTCGGCGATGCACTCGGGGGTCTGGTTGGCCAGGGTCACGGCTTCCGGAGGAAAGTCGTAGAGGGTGTTCTCGCGCCACATCTCCACCACCGGCAGGCCGGCAGCCATCATCTCGAAGGGGATCCGCGAGGGGTTGGAGGCACTCAGGCACAGGCCTACTGCGCTGCGGTTGTAGAGGGCGTTGCAGTCCTGCAGCTTGAGCAGGCCCAGGTGTTCGTGCTCGAACCAGATCGCGCCCTTGTCCCGGGCCGGCGAGCCGTACAGGTAGATCTTCACCTCGGGCATGCGGTGCTTGACGATGCCCAGCGCCTCCAGGCCCAGCCGGCTGCAGCGGCGCGGCTTGTCGGGCTGGTGGATGAAGCACACGGCCAGCTCCTTCTGCACGTCGGGCAGGGGCCGGTAGATGTCCAGATTGGCGCCGAAGTCGAAGTGGTAGGCCGGCACGCCGAAGCGCTCGCCCAGCTCATGACGCAGCCAGCGCCCGATGGTGACCGGCGTGAGCCCGTAGCGGTAGGAGTTCTCCGCCATCAGGAAGGCGTCGCCCATGGGGTTGAAGCAGGCTTCGTAATCCTGGACGAAGTACAGCTTGCGGCACGGGAAGGGCAGGTCGCGCACGAAGGCGGCGGAGTACCAGATCGTGGCGATGGCCGCGTCGGCGGGCTCGATGGCGTCCCAGCCGAAGCTCACCCGCTCGAAGGTGTAGCCGAAGATCTGTTCGATCAGCTGGCTGCCCTTATCCGGGTCGGTGTGGGTGCCTTCGAGGTAGAGGTGGCAGCGGTGTCCGTGCCGTTCGAGGGCGAGGGCGTGTTCGAGCATCGTCCGATGCCCGCCCGAACCTTCGATCAGCCTCGGGATGAGCCAGGCGATAGTGGCCATGAGGGTGTGCGGTGTGGCGTGTCGTGATTGTTCGAGGCGACGGAGCCGGCAAGGATGCGATGCACCGGCCCGGTGCGTATGGGCCGCGATTATCGCATGCCCCCCGTGGGGGATGTCAGTCTCCCATGCACCAGATCGGGAGGCCTGCGGCGGTATTCTGATTCAGGGCCTGGAGGATGCCGGCGGGCGGGCGAGCTGGACGATGAAGAGCACTGCGAAGGCAAGATGGAGGGATGTTTCGATGGTCTGGACGAGGGAGGGGTAGCGGATGTCGGCAAGCACGCTGTCGGGCAGGGAAGCCAGGGCCTTCAGCCCGAAGGCCGCCGTGAAATCGTCGACCACGCCAGTCCCCCAGGCGGCGACCAGACCCCAGGATGCGATGCTGAGCAAGCTGGCTTTGAGCAGGCTCCGGGTGCTTGCACAGAGAATGATCACCGCGGGATACAAGAAAATGGCAAGCCCGAAGGTGTGGGCAAAGGACGCCTGGAACGCGGCCACGGTGAAGGCGATGCCCAGGGCACCGACGGCGATGAGCTGGTGCCGGCTGGGAACGCGCTCGGGCATCAGATGTATGAGCAGCAGGGATGAGATCAGGGCGTAGCCGACCGGGCGGTTGATGACGATGCTGTCGGACAGCATGGTCCACCAGGTGGACCAGGCCAGACGCGGCGTCTGGGGGTTTGTGCCAAGGGCGGTGTAGAAGCCGGGCGCCAGACTGAAGGCCAGGTAGGTCAGGCCGCAGGCGAGGGCGAGGGCGAGGACGAAGAGGTGATGCCGCCGGGCCTCCTTGGGGTCGCTCAGCCCGATCCCGAGCAGGAACAGCGCGGGCAATGCCAGCAGATGCTGGGGTTTGGCAAAGGTCAGCCCGGCCAGCAGCAACAGGAAGGCCGATCCCGTCGCCCTTCGAGCGTGGAGCCGGTAGAGTCCGGAGATCAGCAAGGCGATGGCGATCAGGTCGATCTGCCCCAGGAAGACCGTGTAGTAGAGGCCCAGGGGATTGAGCAGGATGAAGTAGTACAGCCTGCGACCACGCAGCAGGGGTAGGCCCAGCTCGCTGGCGATGGTCGCGAGGCGGGCGGCGAGCCCGGCATAGGTGACGAAGAGCAGTAGCTGCAGCAGGGCGTGGGGCTGGGGCGGAGGGAGGCCAAGGGAGGTGAGCACCCCGTGGGCTTCGGAAAGCACGCCCATCAGGAAGTAAGCTGGCGGGTTGTAGGGGAAGATCGGAAGGCTGCCGCCCTGCCCCTGGAGGGTGCTGACGGTATAGAAGTTGATGCCTTCCCGGATACCGCCTATCACCTCACCGAGGGGGCGCATGTCGATGATCCCCGGCTTGTAATAGATCAGCAGTGCCGCCGCGGCAAAGCCGATCAGTTCGAGCGGGTGGATCCGGCGCAGACCGTGGCGGAGTGTGCCGTGGACCGCCTGCAGGGAAGGGGACCTGCGAACGGCAATGACGGAAGCAATGAAAAGGGCCAGCCAGCCGATACTCTTGAAAATGGGCTTGGGGCCACCTCGGTGTTTCTCGATGCGGACGTGGATGTCCCCATAGCTGCGCTGGATGAGCTTGCCCTGGACTACATCTCGTGCCGGCATCGATCCCTGCGTGTATTCCGCCTGAGCGACCCCTAGCGCAGCCATGTGGATCGAAGTCATGATGAGCAAGTAGAGCCCCAGGCTGAGCACGAAGGCGAGCAGGGTCTCGCCCAGACGCCCGGGTGCCGGCCACCCATCCGGAGACATCAGGCCTTCTCCTCCAAGAGGCCGGCAAGGCGCTTGCCGATGCGTCGCCCTTCACGGATGGCGTAGTTGGTGCCCCGGTCTTCCGGATAGATCTGGGCCATGGAGCATACATGCAGCCCTTCCACCGGGCCGTCTTCCGCGGGGATGAGCTTGCTGTAGTGCCTGGCGACAACCGGTTGTGACCAGCGGGCGCGCCACAGGTGATGGGCCTGGATCCAGGAGCGCTCCAGGGCGGGGAACATGGTTTTCAGGAAGGGCAGGGCATAGTCCAGGAAGGCATCCGCGTCCATCGCGTACAGGGCGTCGGTGTGGGGCAGGTACTTGGACAGATAGACGATGTGCTTGCCGCCGTAGGTTTCCGGGCGTTCGAAGTTGGTGTGCTCGATCACGCCGACAAAAGGAAAGCTTGGGTCGTTGACGTTCAGCCAGTAGGTCTTGGAGAGGGAGCGATCCAGCTCCAGGACCAGGCAGACGTTGCCGATGTACTGGATCTGCTCCAGGCTCCGGATGTAGTCGGGGCTCGCCCAGGCCCGGACCATGTCCGCCAGAAGCGGCAGCGCCGTGGTGGCGATGACACGTTCCGAGCGCACCACGCCGCGGGGCGTGGTCACATGCCAGGCCCCGTCCCGGTGGGCAATGGCCGACACCGGGGCGTTGAGTTCGATCCGCCCGCCGAGTTCGCGAATGCGCTCGGCGAGTTTTTCGGCCAGGGCCACGAAGCCACCCTTGAAGTAGGCGAGACGTTCCTCGCCACCTTTGCCACGGCTGCCGCCCCGCAGCTTGAGCTTGTTCCAGAACCAGACCGCGGAGATGTCTTCGGCATAGGGGCCGAACTTGCCCTTGAGCAGGGGTTGCCAGACGACCTGGTAGACCTTGTCGCCCCCAAGCTGCCGCAGCCAGTCGTGGGCCGTCCGGCTCTCGAGGCTCATCCAGTCGTCCACCCGGCGGGCACGCAGGGCCAGCAGGCCCAGGCGGATGCGGTCGGCGAACCCCAGGGGGGTGAAGTTGAGCAGATCCCAGGGCGTGGACAGCTTGAAGAAGTTGTTGGCGTAATACACGCCGGTATTGGTCGGGTTGATCTCGACCCGACTGTCGAGACCCAGCTCACTGATCAGTTGCATGACCTCCAGGTCATTGGTGAACCAGTGGTGGTAAAAGCGGTCGAGCTTCTCGCCACCCACATCGAATGCCGCTGCCAGCCCGCCAATCTCGCTTTCCGCTTCGAGCACCGTGACCGGAATGCCACGGGAGGCGAGTTCGTAGGCGGCAGTCAGGCCGGTGAAGCCGCCACCGACAATGGTTGCCCGGCTGGTGTGGTTGAGGGTCATGGTCAGGATGCCTTGGCTTCTTGCGAGGTTCGGGTGGGATTCAGGAGAAGGTAGATGCCACCGATCACGGTGGGTGGGAGCCACAGCAGGATGTGCACCAGGAGCGCGAAGGCGGTGGCCGCCCCCGCATCGTTGCCAAGCTCGGTCATGGCGCGGGCGGTGAAGTAGTCGAAGGTGCCGATGTAGCCGGGCGTACTGGGGATCAGCGTGGCCAGGGTGCCGATTGGCAGGGCCAGCCAGCCCGCAAGTGGCGCGCCGAGGGCGGGCAGGGCAAGGGCTGCAAACCAGAACACCGCGCCTTCGGCCAGCCAGGCGAGGAAGGACCACAGGATCAGCCGGATCATCGTGTGGCCCGCTGAAAACAGCTCAAGGGTATTCAGACCCTTGTCCACTTCGTCGAGAATTTTCCGCCCGAGCGTCGGAGCGACGCGCATGACGGCCTGGGCCAGAGCGCGCCCCGGCGCCGCAAACACCCGAGGGAACAACAGGATGGCCAGGATGACCGCCGCGGCGGCCATCGGCGCCAGGCCGCCGATGCCGGCGAGGCGGTTGATGTCGGCGCCGAAATGCCCCAGCGCCAGCCCCAGGAACAGCAGCACCATCAGCAGGTCGAGAAGGCGTTCGGCAAACAGGGTGATGATGGCCGTGTTGGCGCTGATCTTGAGACGCCGGTTGAAACCAAAGGCCCGGATCAGGTCACCGGCCCGGAAAGGCAGCACGTTGTTGGCGGCCACGCTGGCCAGCAGCGGGCCGGCGCATTGGCGCCAGCCCAGTTCGGGATTGGAGCGCACGAGCATCAGGCGCCAGCGCTCGATCCGGCAGGCGTAGCCGGCCAGGAAGGCCAGCAGGGCCATGGCGATCCAGCCCGCGTGGGCGCTGGCGAACGATTGTTGAAGCTCGGTCAGGCTGATCTGACGCACGACCAGCCAGAGAAAGAAGCCTGCCAGGCTGACACCGAAAATCAGTTTGAGGGCTTTCCTCGCGTTCACAGGCTTTTTACCACGGGGCTGCGGGAGGTGGCCGGGCCCTCTGCCTTGAAACCCACGTACTCCTTGACTACGTAGAGGGGCCGGCCCTTGATCTCGTTGTAGATCCGCCCGATGTACTCGCCGAGGATGCCCACGCTGATGAGCTGGACACCGCCGAGGAAGAGCACCGCGATCATCAGCGCGGTCCAGCCTTCGACCCAGATGTCGGTGAACAGGCGCATTGCCAAGGCATAGAAAATGCCCAGGATCGCCATCGTCGCACTGGTCATGCCCATGGCCACGGATATCTGCAGGGGTTTGCTGGAAAAGGACAGGATTCCGTCGGTGGCAAAACGGATCATCTTGCGCAGGGGGTATTTGCTCTCGCCGGCAAAGCGCTCGGCACGTCGGTAGGGCAGGGCGATCTGGTTGAAGCCCACCCAGCTGACCATGCCGCGCACAAAGCGATCCCGCTCCGGCATTGCCTTCAGCGTGCTCACCACATCCCGGCTCATGAGTCTGAAATCCCCCGTGTCCAGCGGAATGGGCACTTCCGAAAGACGGTTCAGGAGCCGGTAGAAGCCGCGTGCCGTGGCCAGTTTGAAACGGGACTCCCCCGGCCGCTCGGTGCGTGTGCCATAGACCACGTCGTAGCCTTCGCGCCACTTTTCCACCATTTCCAGGATCACCTCGGGTGGATCCTGGAGATCGGCATCGATGAGGACTACCGCGTCGCCGCGGGCGGCATCGATGCCGGCGCTCACCGCAATCTGGTGGCCAAAATTCCGGGCAAAGCAGATCAGCTTGATGCGGGCGTCTTCCGTGGCAAAGCCCTTGAGCAGGATGCGGGTACGGTCACGGCTGCCGTCGTCCACGAAGATCAGTTCCACATCCAGATCGGTCAGGCTGGCGCAGAAGCTGCGCAGGCGCTTGATGGTCTCGCCGATGACCTCCTCTTCGTTGAAGCAGGGGATGATCACCGAGAGCAGCGCGGGTGCGCGTCGGCTGTCATGGTTGAGGGCGGAAGGTGCGCTGCCGTCTGCCAGATCAGGGTGGCGGCTCATCATTGCATGGATGCTGGAACGTGAAAGCGGTATTCCATGATCGGGAAGGCGAATCAGGGCAGGCTGCCGACGTGTCCGACATGTTGTCAGGAAGATGCCTGCATCCTATCGCTGATTGACGGACTTGTCTTGCACTGCAGCATCCGCCTCTCAAGCGTGTCAGCCCCTTTGTCCTCCAAGTAAGCGCCGTAAGCGGTTCCAGGGAGTATTCATCAGTCGGGCAATTTCGGTTCTCTGTCGGACTGTCTCGGCACCCAGTTCTGCAATGATCCGCTCGCGCCCATGGATCTCCCGTCCCATCGCCTCCATTGCAGCGAAGCGCTCTTCCAGAAGTTGTGCCTGGGCGGCGATGGCTTCGTCCCGGTGGGCGATCTCGGCGCTCATGTGGGCGATGGCCCGGGCGCGCTCTTCTATCAGTTCGGCCTGAGCCTGGAGGGCGGTGTCGCGCTCGGCGATCGTCGAGCTCATCTGCTGGATGGTTGCCCAGCGTTCCTCAATGAGGGCCGCCTGGGTTTCGAGGGCAACCTGTTGTTCTGACAGATGCCGTGCCGACAGGAAGATCCGTTCGTCCAGGCCGGTGGCCTGGGCCAGGCCGCGGAGGAACCAGCCATCGGGCCCCGGACGGGTGAGTGTGCGCAGGGCGGCGTCATCGGCCAGGCTGCGGGCGGCGATGCTGAAGCACAGGGTCGCAAGGGGGGCGAGGCTGGTGTTGTGGAGCAGGGCGGTGCAGGCGCCGGTGGCGCCGAGGCCGTTCAGTTTGCCAGCCAGTGCCAGGGTCTGGATGTAGGCGTTTTCGTGGACGTGCCGCCACACGTCGTCTTCGGCCAGGGTGTTGGTGGGGTGCACGCGGTAGCACATCAGGGGCTCGCGCAGCCACACGGGGGGCTCACCGGCGCTGGCCCGCAGGGCCCACTCCCAGTCGTGGGTGTAGCGCAGGTCCGAGAAGTCGCCGACCTGCCGGAGCAGTGCCCGTGGAAAGACGAAGTTGGAGGTGGTGATGGCCAGGTTGCTGGTGAGCAGCCAACTGGCGGGGGGCTGGGCTGCGCACAGGGTGCGGGCGGCGGCGTAGTCCCGGGCCCGTTCATGGTCGGGGGCCGGCTGGCCATGGCCGTCGATGAAGGCCACGTCGCTGAAGGCCAGGCGTGGGGTGTTGCCGAGGGCGTTTACCAGCCGTTCGAGCCGTTCTGGGTGGAAGGCGTCGTCGGAGTTGAGGATGGCCAGGTAGTCGCCGTGGGCCAGGCTCAGGCCTTCGTTGAGGGTGGCGTGGGCGCCCCGGTTGTGTTCGTGGCGCAAGGCGCGCAGGCGTGGGTCGCGGATCGACTGGATGGCGTCCCAGGTGCCGTCCCGCGAGGCGTCGTCGATGACGATCAGCTCCAGGTCGCCAAGGGTCTGGCTCAGGACGCTGTGCAGGGCAGCGACGATGTAGGCCTCGTGGTTGAAGGCCGGAACGATCACGCTGAGCTTGGGGGTGGTCATGGTGCTGGGTCCTGGCGATGACCGTCGAGCCATGTCTGCAGGGCGAGGCGGGCTGCTTCAGCAGACGGGGCGTCGATGACTTGGCTGGGTGCTTCGGGCTGCCAGCCCGGCGTGGTGCAGCCGGCCGGGCGCAGGATGAGGAGGCCGGCTTCAAGGGCGTTGGCGCCGTCCCGCTCCAGGCTGGCAGCGTCGAGGGCCAGAAAGGCGTCGGCAGCGAGCAGGAAGGCGTCCCGGTCGTAGAGGGACTCGGCCAGGAAGAGTTGCCGGGTGGCGACCAGGGTGGCCATGTCTTCGCGGCAGTCGTGCCAGCACGGTGCGTCCGGGGTGACGCCGGCGATGATGGCGCAGAGGTCGTTGCGGGCGGCGGTGAGGGGTTGGACGAGGGCCAGATAGCGCTGGGCCGTGGCGCTGTCGGCCGGCGCGCCGAGGGACAGCAGGATCCGCCCCTGGTCGGGAATGCCGAACCAGTGGCGCACCCGCCCGCGCACCTCGCGCCGGGCGGCGGCGTCGAGCACGGGCAGCGGGTGGGGGGCCGCGGCCATGGTTTGGGGCGCGGGGGCGACAGCAGGCTCCGGCAGCGCTGGCCCGGCGAAGCGGCGGGCGCCGCGGCCAAGGACGCGCAAGGGGGCGGAGAGTCGCCAGGAGCGGGAGGCGTGGAGCTCGCGCAGGCGGGTATCCAGATGGTGGACCTGCGCTTCCAAGTGAGTGATCCGCTCATCCCGGGCACTCAGGGCGGCGGCCTGGTGCCGCACGGTATCGCGCACGGCGCTGGCTTCCTGGTGAAGGCGGGCGTCTTCGATCGCCCGCCGGTGGAGGGCGTCCAGGCGCCGCCCGGCCGTGCTTGCTTCAGGCCCGGTGCCGGGGGGCGGGAGCAGGGCGTTGTAGTCGGCCACCATGTCGTCGAGCCCGCGTATCGGGCGGGCCGCCAGGTTCCGGCGCAGGGCCTCGAGTTGCCCGGCGCCGGTAAGGCAGTCGCTAACGGTACGGACCAGGGCGTCGGCATCGGGGGCGAAGAGAAGGCCGGTGAGGCCGTTGTCGATGCGCTCGGCAAAGGCGCCGATGCGTGTTGCGGCCACCGGAACGCCGAGGGCGAACATCTCGCTCAGGGTGTAGCTGAAGGACTCCGGCAGTACCGAGACGAGCAGGGCCAGGTCGGGGGCGAAGTCGCGGACGATACGCGGGAGTTCGGTGTGCTCGTAGTGTTCGATGACCTCGATACCCGTAATGCCCTTGAAGGCGCGACCGAAGTCGCCGCTGCCCAGGAGCAGGATGTCGGCGTCCCGGCACAGGGCCGGCAGGGCCTGGCGCAACAGATTGAGGCCCTTGTGGGGCGCCAGCCGGCCAGGCACCAGGAGGCGGGGGCGGCGCCCCGTGGGGTTGGGGGCGCCGGGGGAGGTGGCGGCCGGGAGGGCGATGCCATGCTCGATGCGCGTCCACGCCTTGTCGGCCAGGCTGGGCTGCAGGGTTGCCCAGCGGTCATGGATGCTGCGGCTCGGGGCCACCACCTGCACCTCGGGCCGGGCGATCAGAGCCGCGTAGGCGCTGCGCAGCCGGTGCCAGTCGGCGTCCACGGTGTTGTGCCAGAAGACGTTGAGCGGGTTGCCCTGCAGGCAGGTGGTGAGCCGGGAAGGCGGGCAATCACTGCAGGCGCCGTCAAAGCAGGCGAACAGGGCCGGACAGAAGGGGAACAGGTCGTGGAGCACCACCACGGTGGGCAAGCCGCTGGAGAGGGCTTCGAGACTGTGCCCGATGAGGGACGAGACGAGGATGCTGCCCACCTGGAAGTCGGTGAGAACGGCGTCGAGCAGGGCCGCGTATTCGGGGTGGGATGGCGCGCAGGCGCGGATCGGCAGGGCCAGATCCCAGGCCAGCAGGGGCGGCGCATCCACCGCCGGCTCGACCAGTTCCAGGCGGAAGCCGGCGGCGTTGCGATGGCTGCGGGAGCGGAGCAGCAGGTTGCGCCGGGTGGTGTCGGTGCGGCAGTAGTCGAGGATCCAGCGGTCGGTGCCACCACCCCAGCTATGGCTGATGTGCAGTTGCACCGGGCGGGCGGGCCGTGGCGCCGGTGTCGGCAAGGGGCTGGGGCCGCTGCGTTCGCCGAGCACGGCGGCCTCCTCGGCGCCTCCGCAGGCGCTGCGGGCCTGGTCCACGGCGCGGCGCAGGCGGGCGGCGGGGTCGCGGGCGATGTAGGCGCCCACGACCTCCAGGTAGTCGGGGTGGGCCTCCAGGAGCTGCTTCATGGCATGGTCCTGGAGGGCTGCGCGCTCTGCGGAGAAGCTCACCCCGCCCTCGTGGAACACGAAGACGTCGGCGACCAGCAGGTTGTGCCAGCCCCGGGCGGCGGCGCGGCGGCAGAAGTCGTTCTCTTCGCCATAGCCGCGGCCGAAGCGTTCGGCATCGAAGAGGCCGACTTCATCCAGGCAAGTGCGCCGGATGTACATGCAGAAGCCCACCCCGGTGGGGATATGGACAACCTGCCCGGCCAGGGTAGTGGCGATCAGGCTGTCCAGGCCGGCCAGGCCGAGGGTGCCGGGGACGCCGCCGGTCCAGCCCTCGAAGGGGTAGGAGCAGATGGTGGCGTTGTTGGAGAAGGGCGTCAGGGTGCCGGCCCGGGGATTGCGCGCGGCACAGGCGGCGAGGCGGTCGAGCCAGTCGTTGGCCACTTCGGTGTCGCTATTGAGGAGGATCACATCCCGGTCGGCGTGTAGGGACATGCCACGATTCACCGTGCGCACGAAGCCCAGGTTGGCTTCGTTCTCCAGCAGGGTGAGGCGGCCCTCGGCGGCCAGCTCGTGCAGCCATGCGGTCAGCGCAGGTTCGGGGCTGGCATCATTGATGGCGATCAGTTCGAAGGCGGTCTGCTGGCCCGCATGCAGCACGCTGTTGATGCAGCGCTGCGTTTCTGCCAGACCCCGGTAGATGGGAACGATGACGTCAATCGGAGGAAGGTTCACCGGGTTCCAGGCAAGTCGTCGGGTGGGTCGTGGAAGGGGGCCGAAAGGTCGGCTTACACTCTCGCGGACCCCGAATCAGGGCAACGATTTTATCATTGCAGGGCGTTGCCAGCCCGCCTTTTGCGGCGTGGCCGGTACCCGGCATGGGTGGCCGGGCAGCCGATGGTGCATCATGTCGAGGGCTGGGAGTCGGGATGATGATGTCTTTTTTAGGCCATTCGGTACGGGTGGCATGGTGTTTTGGCATGGAGCGGGTGAGGATGAGTCCTTTTGTCGGGTGGGGCTGGTTGTGCCGGAGTGCCTGCGTGCTGGCCCTTCTTGGGGCAGTTCCCCAGGTGCGGGCTGTCGATCCGGTGCCACCGCCGCTACTTCTGGCCGAGGTTTTGCATGGCGACGTGGATGTGCGTCGCTACTGGGTCAGCGAGAAGCTGGATGGCGCCCGGGCGGTGTGGGATGGGCGCAGCCTGCGTTTTCGCAGCGGCCGGCCGGTTCATGCGCCGGCCTGGTTCATCGCCGGTTTGCCGCCCGAGCCCTTGGACGGGGAGTTATGGATCGCCCGAGGGCGTTTTGATGCGCTGTCGGGCATCGTGCGTCGCCAGGTGCCCCGTGATGCCGACTGGCGGCAGGTCAAGTACATGGTGTTCGAGCAGCCCGACGGGGCGGGCACCTTTACCGACCGGATCGAAAGCCTGCGCGACATCGTCGCCCGGGCCGGGGTGCCCTGGTTGCAGATGGTGGAGCAGCTTCGCGTGGCGGACCGCACGGCCCTGCAGGCCCGCCTCGACGAGGTGGTGGCGGGCGGTGGTGAAGGCCTGATGCTGCACCGGGATGACGCTCCCTACCTGACCGGCCGCAGCGACGCGCTGCTCAAGCTCAAGCCGCTGCTCGATGCCGAGGCCCGGGTGGTCGCGCATCTGCCCGGCAAGGGGCGTCTGAGCGGCCTGCTGGGGGCGCTGCAGGTGGAGACGCCCGCGGGCCTGCGCTTCGAGCTCGGCACTGGCTTGAGCGATGCGGAGCGGCGCAACCCGCCGCCTGTGGGCGCCCTCGTCACTTACCAGTATCGCGCCCTGACGCCGGACGGCGTGCCGCGCTTCGCCAGCTATCTGCGCCGCCGGGAGGCCTTTTGAGCAGCCATCGGATCCTCGTCTCCGGCGGGCGCGGCTTCATCGGCCGGCGCTTGGTCATGGCGCTGCGGGCCGACGGCATTGTCCCGCGGGTGTTGACCCGCGACCAGCCGGAGGCGGATGAGGTGCAGGGCGACCTGACGGATCTGACGGACCGGGCCGCCCTCGATCTGGCCTGCTCCGGCATCGAGACGGTGTTCCACTGCGCGGGCCATGCGCATGCCTTCGGTGCTCTTGGGGCGGAGGAGGAGGCGCGCCACTGGCAGGTCAATTTTGAAGGCAGCCAGGCCTTGGCCGAGGCCGCAGGCCGGGCCGGCGTGGCCTGCTTCGTGTTTCTGTCCAGCGTCAAGGCGGTGGGGGAGCCCGGCGAGGCCTGCGTGGACGAGGACTGGCCGGTGCCGCCCGATTCTGCCTACGGCCGTGCCAAGCGGGCGGCCGAGGCGGCGGTGCTGGCCGCAGGTGAGCGCTACGGCATGCGGGTCACGGTGCTGCGTCCGGCCATGGTGTTCGGCGCCGGTGGCCGCGGCAATCTCGAGCGCATGGCCGCCCTGGTGCGGCGTGGTTTCTTTCCACCCTTGCCGGAAACGGGCAACCGGCGCTCCCTCGTGCATGTGAGTGATCTGGTGGCAGCCATGCGCCTGGTGGCGGCGGATGCCCGGGCAGCGGGTCGAACCTACATCGTGGCCCATCCGGTGACCCCGTCGGGCCGCGCTTTGTACGACGCCTTGCGCCGGAGCATGGGCATGCCGCAGGTCGGCTGGGCCGTGCCCCGGGCGGTGCTGCATGGGCTGGCCCGCTGTGGCGACCTTGTGGAAGGGTTGGTCCGGCGGCGCGTGCCCCTGGACAGCGAAGCGCTGGCCCGCCTGCTGGCGTCGGCCTGCTACTCGCCGGCGCGCATCGAGGCCGAGCTGGGCTGGCGGGCGGGTATGGGGCTGGAAGCCGGCCTTCGGGAGATGCTGCATGCGTGAGCTGATGGCCCTGCTGGCGCCGGTGCTGGCCTTCGCGGTGGCCTGGGGGGTGACCCGCGTGTGTTGCCGGCCGGGCTCCTGGCTGTATTTCCTCGATCAGCCCAATGCGCGTTCCCTGCACGTCACACCCACGCCCCGTACCGGTGGGGTGGGCGTGATGGCGGGGCTCTTGGCGGGAGGCGTGCTGGTGGGGGTTGGCGGTCTGGGCGGCCTGCCCCTGGGGGCGGCCCTGGCGGGTGCGGGCGGGCTGGCCCTGGTGGGCCTTGCGGATGACCGGTTTGGTCTGTCGGCGCGGCTGCGGCTTCTCGCGCAGGTACTGGTGGCGGGGGCGTATCTGGCCCTGCTGGGTACTTCCGGTGCTTGGCTTGAGGTGCTGGCCTTTGGCGTGGGGCTGGTCTGGATGGGTAATCTCTACAATTTCATGGACGGGTCGGACGGCCTGGCCGGGGGGATGGCCCTGTTCGGCTTTTCAGCCTTCGCCGTGGCGGCGGCCCTGGCCGGCGAGGAAGGGCTGGCCCTGGTGAGTGCCGGGGTGGCGGCTGCGGCGGCCGGTTTCCTCGTATTCAACTTCCATCCGGCGCGGATCTTCATGGGGGATGCCGGGTCGGTGCCCCTGGGTTTTCTGGCGGGCGCCCTGGGGCTGGCCGGGCGGGAGAGCGGCGCCTGGCCCCTGTGGTTTCCGCTGCTGGTCTTTGCCCCCTTCATTCTGGATGCCACCGTGACCCTGTTGCGCCGTGCCCTGCGGGGCGAGCGGGTGTGGGAGGCCCACCGCACCCACTACTACCAGCGGCTGGTCCGGCTGGGCGCCGGACACCGGGGAACATTGGCGCTCTACGGGGCTCTGATGGTCGGCTGCGCGTCGACGGCGGTGGCCTGCGCCGTCGGACTGCCGGCGGCCGGCCCCTGGGCGCTGGGGGCCTGGTGCGCGATCATCGCCCTCGTGTTCGCGGCGATTGATTATCATTGGGGCCGTCGCCCGACATCATGACCGTGAAGACCAACTGGCGAGCCCTCCTCGCGTTCGCGCACGACGTGTGCGCGGCCGGCATCGCCTGGTCGCTGCTCTACGGGCTGCGGTTCAACTTCGACGTGCCCGACCCGCAGGTCGCCGACCTGATGGCGTCGCTCGCGTGGATCCTGCCGCTGCAGGCGGCCATCTTCCTGGGCTTCGGCCTGTACCGGGGCCTGTGGCGCTTCGCGTCGATCCTCGATCTCCAGCGGATCGTGCTCTCCGCGGGCCTGGGCGCGATCCTGATCCCGCTGGTGATCGTGATGCTGCAGCTGCAGGCGTCCGTGCCGCGCAGCGTGCTGATCCTCTATCCGCTGGTCCTCATCTTCCTGATGGCCGGCAACCGGTTCGCCTACCGGATCTGGAAGGAGCACCGCCTCTACAGCCCGCTCGCGGCGCTGGGCGAGCCGGTGCTGGTCGCCGGCGCGGGGGAGGCGGGCGCGCGGCCCACCAAGGAACTCGCCCGCAGCCGCCAGTGGCGTGTCGTCGGGCTGCTCGACGACGATCCGCGCAAGCATCGCCGCTACATCCGCAACGTCGCGGTGCTGGGACCGATCGCCGAGCTGCCGGCGTGGGCGCGCCGCTACGGCGTACGCAAGGTGATCATCGCGCTGCCGTCGGCGAACCACGTCGTGCGCCGGCGCGTCGCCGAGCTGTGCGCCGAGCACGGCCTCGAGGCGCTGACCGTGCCCTCGTACGAGGAGCCTTAAATAACTCTCTCTCGATGGCGGCGGACCGATACATACCGCCTCGTCAGCAAACCTGACGTGCAGAGATTCTTTATCTGCTTCGGAATATACGGCAACTGTTTTGATGCCCATATCCCTGCATG
>NZ_JAFLDT010000022.1 GCF_017302315.1 Zoogloea sp. | reverse complement strand
AGCCTTCGATGGCAGCCTTGCGTTCGCTGGGGGTCAGGGGGCCGAGGCGTGAAGCCGGGGCGATGATGGCGGCGCGCTCGACGATATGGGGACGGCCCTTTTCATCGAGGAAGGAGATCAGGGCCTCACCCACGCCGAGCTCGGTGATGACCGTGGCGGCGTCGAACTCGGGGTTGGCGCGCATGGTCTCGGCGGCGGTCTTGACGGCTTTCTGGTCGCGCGGGGTGAAGGCGCGCAGGGCGTGCTGGACGCGGTTGCCGAGCTGGCCGAGGACGGTCTCGGGCACATCCAGCGGGTTCTGGGTGACGAAGTACACGCCGACGCCCTTGGAGCGGATCAGGCGCACCACCTGTTCGATCTTCTCGAGCAGGGCCTTGGGGGCCTCGTTGAAGAGCAGGTGGGCCTCGTCGAAGAAGAACACCAGCTTGGGCTTGTCCACGTCGCCCACCTCCGGCAGTTGCTCGAAGAGCTCGGCGAGCATCCACAGCAGGAAGGTGGAGTACAGCTTGGGGGCGTTGTAGAGCTTGTCCGCGGCCAGGATGTTGATCACCCCGCGGCCGTCGGCGTCGGTCTGCATCAGGTCGGCGATGTCGAGCATGGGCTCGCCGAAGAACTTGTCGCCGCCCTGGGTTTCGATGCCGAGCAGGCCGCGCTGGATGGCGCCGATGGAGGCGGCGGAGATGTTGCCGTACTGGGTGGTGAACTCCTTGGCGTTGTCACCCACGTACTGGATGGTGGCGCGCAGGTCTTTCAGGTCGATGATCAGCAGGCCCTGGTCGTCGGCGATCTTGAAGACCAGCTGGAGCACGCCGGCCTGGGTGTCGTTGAGGTTGAGCAGGCGCGCCAGCAGCAGCGGCCCCATGTCGGAGACGGTGGCCCGCACCGGGTGGCCGGCCTCGCCGAAGACGTCCCAGAACACGGTGGTGTTGGCCCGGGGCGTGAATTCGGTGATGCCCAGGGCGGCCAGACGCTCCTTGAGCTTGGGCGACTCGACCCCCGCTGCGCCGGCACCCGACAGGTCACCCTTCACGTCGGCCATGAAAACGGGGACGCCGATGCTGGCGAAGGCCTCGGCCATCTTCTGCAGGGTGACGGTCTTGCCGGTGCCGGTGGCGCCGGTGATGAGGCCGTGGCGGTTGGCCAGCTGGGGCAGCAGATGGATTTCCTTGTCCTTGGACTTGGCGATGAGCAGCGGCGCGATCATGGGTCTCTCCTGACAGACGGGGCGAAAAAACGGTGAACGGGATTATCGGGCAAGGATCCGCTCCGGGCATGAATTCCGCTGGCGTTCGGGTGAAATTGACGCGGATCCGCCCCGAGGGTGCGCGAAAAACAGGCGACGGGGTAAAATCGCGCCTTTACGTCGCGAAGCAAGGACACAGAATCATGGCGGGTCATTCCAAGTGGGCCAATATCCAGCACCGCAAGGGCCGGCAGGACGAGAAGCGCGGTCGGGTCTTTTCCCGGCTGGCCAAGGAAATCACCGTGGCCGCCCGCATGGGTGGGGGCGATGCCGCCTTCAACCCGCGCCTGCGCCTGGCGGTGGACAAGGCCAAGGCTGTCAACATGCCCGCCGACAACATCGACCGTGCGGTCAAGAAAGGCACCGGCGAGCTGGAAGGCGTGACCTATGAAGAGGCACGCTACGAGGGTTATGGCATTGCCGGCGCCGCGGTGATGGTGGACTGCCTGACTGACAACAAGACCCGCACGGTGGCCGATGTGCGCCACGCCTTCAACAAGTACGGCGGCAACATGGGCACGGATGGCTGCGTGGCCTTCCAGTTCAAGCACTGCGGGCAATTGCTGTTTGCGCCGGGCACCTCGGAAGACGCGCTGATGGAAGCCGCCCTCGAAGCCGGTGCCGATGATGTGGCCACCAACGACGACGGCTCCATCGAGGTGCTGACCGACCCCTACCAGTTCGGCGAGGTGCGCGAAGCCCTCGAGAAGGCCGGCTTCAAGGCCGAATTCGGTGAAGTCACCATGAAGCCCCTCAACGAGACCGAACTCGCCGGTGAAGACGCGACGCGCATGCAAAAGCTGCTCGATGCGCTGGAGTCCCTGGACGATGTGCAGGCGGTGTATACGTCTGCGGCCATGGACGAGGAATGATCTCCGAGGGTGTGAATACATCTGCTGCGCGATCCGATTTCGCCCCTGCGATGCTCACCGTACCCTTGTACGGCTGCGCCTCTCGAGGCGAACTCGAACCGCTCGCTACGATTTCTTCACACCCTCTCCGGCGACAGTCACAAGCGTCCCGACGATGGCCACCGGTGAGGTGGCCATTTTTTCAGGGTGCGGACCGGGTGATCCGGCGGGTTCGGCGGAGACTGGCCAGCAGTCCCATCACCCCCAGTCCGATGAGTGCCACGGTGGCGGGTTCCGATACCGGATAGGGCGTGTAGTCATAGACCACGGTGGCACCACAACCGGCCTGGGTGACCAGACTGAGGCTGACGGCGGTGTTGCCCCCGTCCAGCCGCTTCTCGTCGGAGTTCTCGCAATACAGGGAGAAGCTGCCGCCGCCAGACTGGGAGAACGGGCTGGTCGCCAGGGTATCCAGTACCAGGGACTGGCTGCTGACGATGGGGCCGAAGGTGGAAGTGGTGCCGGGGGCGAGCAGTAGCGGCCCGGTGGATGCTTCGAGCAGCAGCGCGGGCACGAGGGCATCAAGGGCGGCGCTGATGCCCGGCCGCGAGCTGCTGAAATACATCTGGATGCGGGATGTCGCCGTGACATCCTGGCTGCTCCCCGCGTTGTTGGTGAGGGTGAAGCTGCTGCTGCCGGTGCCGAAAAGGGTCAGTCGAACACCCTGCAGGATGCCGATGTTGGCATCGAACAGCGCGAGCAGCCCATCCTGCGAGATCGGCGTCAGGGACTCGGCGTTGCTGAAACTCAGGCTCGCCCCGTGCGCCGGGACGGCCGCGATACCGGCCATCAGGGCCAGTGTCAGAACAGGTTTGATCACGGAGCACCTCATCTTGATTAAGGCATCCTCTCCGGATGCGATGCACGGTCACTTGGGAGGCGGCCGGAGTCGGGAACAGCGATTGACACTGTGGAGGCTAGACGGCCTGAATTCCCAAAGCCTGCATTGTATTTCTCGTTTGAGTTAATTTTGATCTTTTTGAGGAAATTTATCACTTACAAAGGGCGTCGGTTTGCGCTTTGGGTGAAAATGCCGTGTCGGTGGCGCGGGGGTGTCAGGCTGCAAGGCGCGTAAGCAAAAAAAGGCTGCCCTGCGGCAGCCTTTTTTCCATCCTTCCATGTCTCCCGGAGTCCGGGAGACGAAGAGGATTACTTGCGACGACGGATGGCAGCCAGACCCATCATGCCGAGGCCGACCAGCGCCATGGAGGCGGGTTCGGGCACGCGCTGGGTGGTCGGGGTGTAGTCGTAAACGATGGAAGCGCCGCAGCCGGCGGTGGTGGTCTGGCTGGCAGCCACGTTGCCGCCGCCGCCCGTCAGGCCGATACCGCTGAGCGATTCGCAGGTGATGGAGAACTGGCCGCCGCCGCTAACGCTGAACAAGCTGGCCAGCGGGGTCAGGGCGATGGTGTCGGTGTCGGTCAGGGGGCCAAAGGACTGGGGGACGCCGGGGGTCAGGGACACGAAGCCAGTGGTGGCGGAGAGGCTAATCAGCGGGCTCGCGAAGGTCAGACCGGCGAGGTTGCTGGAGAAGAACAGGTCGACCGTGCCGTTAGCACGAACGTTGGCCGATTGCGCGGCGTTGTTGGTAAGGGTGATGGTGGTGGTTTCGGAGCCGGTGAGGGTCAGGGTCACACCGGTCAGGGTGCCCAAGTTGGCATCGAACAGATCAAGGAAGCCGGTCTGGCTGATCTCGGTGGTCTGCTCGGCGTTGCTGAAGGACAGGGCAGCGTTGGCGGAGCCAACGGACAGGGCAGCCAGAACGGCAGCGGCGAGGATCTTTTTCATGAATGAAGCTCCAGTGAGAAATTTGAGAAAAGCAGTGGCAGCTTGGTGATGACGGCGCTGCCTGATGGCTATTCAGCAAGACCCGTGCCCGAATCGGGATTTTTTTTGTAAATCAATGAGTTGCAAACTGTTAAAAAAATCACAGTTAAGGAGTGTCAAATTGGCCGACACCCAAATGTAAATTAATGTTGAATTGACAGTGTTGATTCTGGTTGAATTGCCGGAATGTGCTTCCGGATCAATGGCGGCAGGTTGTTTGTAACGAAAATAGAGATTTATTGTTGTTTTGTCGAATATCCGGAAAGAATATCCGGATTTGTCGTTACTGAGGAGGGCGAATGGCTGAGGATCTGGGGAACGGTGGCGCTGATCACAGGGAGCGGCGGCGGCGTCAGCGCTTTGTGGCGAAGCGTTGGGGGAGTGTCTGCTTCTGGATCGTGATTGATGGGCAGCGTCTCCCGCTGAACGATCTGTCCCTGGAAGGCTTCAGCCTGCCTGCCGGGGTGCCGCCCCTCGGGAGCGGGGCGTTTCCGTTTGTGCTGCAGATTGACGGCGTGCCGGACGAGGTGCGGGGGCTGGCTGAAGGCATGAATTTCGTGCTTGGGGCGGAGGGCGGATTGTTCGGCTGCCGTTTCCTTTCGTTCGAGGGCGAGGGGGCTGCCCGATTGCACGACTGGCTGACGGTTCATGTGATCGCCACGGCGACCATCCGCATCTCCGAGAAGGAGGCGGCGGCGATCGTCACGGGGCCTTCCCTGATCTAGCGCCGTCACCCATCAGGTGGTCGCCTTGATGGCACCAAGGCCTCCGAGGGTGTGAATAAATCTGCTGCGCGACCCGAGTTTGCCCCTGGAATGCTCACCGCACCCTTGTACGGCTGCGCTTCCCCGGGGAGATCTCGAAGCGCTCGCTACGATTTCTTCACACCCGCTCTGTTCATCCGGCTGATCAAGGAGCCGCAGGCGGCTAACTGGGGTTTTACGGTTTAATCTGCCCAGGTGCTTGAAAGATATGATAAATTCTGCATCAGCTTCGCCGGCCACGAGCCGGCGTTTTCCATGATTGATCCGCTTTGCCGTTCCGCTTGCCGGAACCTGAGGAATTCGTGCCGTGCTCATCGCCAACAACATCACCATGCAGTTCGGGGCCAAGCCCCTCTTCGAGAACGTTTCCGTCAAGTTCGGTGACGGCAACCGCTATGGCCTGATCGGTGCCAACGGGGCCGGTAAGTCCACTTTCATGAAGATCCTGGCCGGTGTGCTCGAACCCTCGGCGGGCAACGTGGCCCTCGACAGCGGCGAGCGCATGGCCTTCCTGAAGCAGGATCAGTTCGCCTATGAAGATGTACGGGTGCTCGACGTGGTCATGCAGGGACATACCCAGATGTGGGAATGCATGCAGCAGAAGGACGCCATCTACGCCAACCCGGAGGCCACCGAAGAGGACTACATGAAGGCCGCCGAGCTGGAGGGGCACTTTGCCGAATACGACGGCTACACCGCCGAGGCCCGGGCCGGTGAGCTGCTGCATGGGGTGGGCATCCCCACCGAGCAGCACAATGGCCCGATGCGTGAGGTGGCGCCGGGCTGGAAGCTGCGGGTGCTGCTGGCCCAGGCCCTGTTTGCCAACCCGGACATCCTGCTGCTGGACGAACCCACCAACAACCTCGATATCAACACCATCCGCTGGCTGGAAGATGTGCTCAACGAGCGCAATTCCACCATGATCATCATCTCCCACGATCGCCACTTCCTGAACCAGGTGTGTACCCACATGGCCGATCTGGACTACGGCCGCATCCAGGTGTGGCCCGGTAACTGGGACGACTACATCGAAGCCTCCACCCAGGCCCGCGAGCGCCAGTCCAACGCCAACCAGAAGGCCAAGGAGAAGGTCCAGGAGCTGCAGGAGTTCGTGCGCCGCTTCTCGGCCAACAAGTCCAAGGCCCGCCAGGCCACCAGTCGTGCCAAGCAGATCGAGAAGATCAAGATCGAGGAGTTCAAGCCCTCGAGCCGCCAGTACCCGTGGATCCGCTTCGACTACGACGAGAAGGAAAAGCTGCACCGCCAGGCCGTCGAGATCGAGAACCTCACCTTCGGCTACGATCCGGCCAACCCGATCATCAAGAACTTCACCTTCACCGCCGACGCCAACGACCGTATCGCCATCATCGGCGAAAACGGCATCGGCAAGACAACGCTGCTGAAGCTGCTGGTCGGGCCGGGGCTGCATGGTCTGGCGCCCCAGTTCGGCACGGTCAAGTGGGCCGAGAAGGCCAAACTCGGCTACTACGCCCAGGATCACGCCGATGACTTCGCCAGTGGCGAGAACCTCACCGACTGGATCAGCGGCTATGTGCGTGAAGGCGGTTATGAAGGCGACGACGCCGAGACCCTGATCCGTGGCACTCTCGGCCGCCTGCTGTTCAAGGGCGACGATGTGAAGAAGTCGGTCAAGGTGATCTCCGGAGGCGAGCAGGGCCGCATGCTGTTCGGCAAGCTCATGCTCCAGCGCAAGAACGTGCTGCTGATGGATGAGCCGACCAACCACATGGACATGGAGTCCATCGAATCCCTCAACTCGGGCATTGCCGACTTTAGTGGCACCCTGTTCTTCGTGTCCCATGACCGGGCCTTCGTTTCGTCCATCGCCACCCGCATCCTCGAGATCCGCGGCCCGGGCGACATCGTGGACTATCGCGGCACCTACGAGGAATACCTGTCCAGCCAGGGCATCCAGTAAGCGCCCGGGCGGCCCCGTCAGCGGGGCCGCGCTGATCCGCGCTCCTGGAATGCGGCACCCATGCCACCGTGAAGCCCGTCATCCAGCCCACTCTCGTTGTTCTCACCATCCTGGTGGGGCTGGTGGTGGATCGGCATGGCGGCACCTGGGGGCAGCCGCTGGTCAGCCTGTGGGTGTGGCTGCTTTTCGGTGTGCTGATGTTCCAGGCCGCGGCTTTGCGTCTGCGCCTGCTGGCTTGCCTGCTCATCGCAACAGCAGGTGAACTGGTGCTGTCCCTGGTTTGGGGGCTTTACGACTATCAACTCGGCAACCTGCCTCTGTTCGTGCCGCCGGGGCACGCGCTCCTTTACTGGCTGGGTCTCCAGTGGGCCGGGCGGATGCCCGGACGGGTGATTGCCCTGACGCCGTGGCTGGCCCTGGCGGGCGTCAGCGCCCTGGCCGTGGCCGGTATCGACTGGATGGGGCCGGCCCTTTTGGCCGTGTTCCTGGTCTGCGTATGGCGGGGGCCGTCTCCGCGCCTCTACATCACGATGTTCCTGCTGTCCCTGGCCATGGAGCTGTGGGGCACCTGGCTGGGTAACTGGACCTGGCGTGCAGCCTTGCCAGGGCTGGGCTGGCCGGTGGCCAATCCGCCCCTGGCGGCGGGGGCGTTCTATTGCGTCCTTGATCTGCTGAGTGAATCTGTGTGTCGACGTAAAGCCTGCCACGCAAGCTGAAGCGGCGGTCTGTGTAAGCTGTGGCTTGGCCATGAAACTCAGCAAACTATCCCTGATCTTCTCCGTGGCCCTGTTGCTCATGGTTGCGATCAACGGGGCGATCTCCCTGGTCGTTCTGGGTGCCTTTGATCGGGCCCAGGCGGTTCAGGATGAGCGGGTTGAGGCATTGCGCCTCGTGGGCGAGCTTCGACATGAGATGGATATCCTGGCCCGCCTCGTGCGCAGCTACGTGGTGACACGGGAAAGGCGCTATCTCACTTACTACCACGCGATCCTGGCGATTCGCGAGGGTGAGAAGCCGGCCATCGCGAACGGCAGCGCGGTCCGATATTGGGATCGGGTGATTGCCGGCGAGACCGAATTTGAGCCACCGCTCGAGGGCGCGCGGGTGTCGATGCGTTCACGCATGGTACGCCTGGGGTTTCAGGGGGCCGAGCTGGCCGCCCTGGAGGAGGTGCTGGCCGAGGCGGATGCCCTCAAGCAGATCGAACAAGTGGCCTTTGCGGCGACCCAGGGGCTCTACGATCCGGCGACCCGCGCCCTCGTCTCGGATGGGCAGCCCCACCCGGATCTGGCTGTGAAGCTGGTGCACGGGCGGGATTACGATCTGCAGCATGCCCGCGTCGCAGTGGCCGTCGCCCGCCTGATGGAGCAGGTGGACCAGCGCACGGGGCGTGAGGTGGACGAGGCACGGCAGCATCTGCGCAACTGGATCATTGCAGTGATCGTGGCCATGGCGAGTGCTGCCCTGCTGGTGTTGTTCGGCCTGCGTACCACGCGCAGCAAGGTGCTTCTCCCCCTTGAGGACATGTCGTCGGCGACGGGCCGTCTGGCCCGGGGCCAGTACGACGTGCGCGTGACCGGCGAGGGGGGCGTCGAGGAAGTGCGGGTGTTGCGGGAGGCGTTCAATTCCATGGCCACGGCCATCGAGCGCGACATCCACGAGCGGGAGGATATCGAATCCGCCCTGAAGGAGGCCGGCACCCGGGCGGAGCTGGCGACCCAGGCCAAGTCCATGTTCCTCGCCAACATGAGCCACGAGATCCGTACTCCGCTCAATGCCGTGATCGGCATGGCCGAAGTGATCCTCCATAGCCCGTTGTTGCCGTGGCAGCGGGACTATGCCGAAAAGATCCGCATGGCCGGGCGCAGTCTGCTCGATACGGTCAACGATATCCTCGATTTTTCCAAGATCGAAGCAGGCCGTCTGGAGCTTGAAAGCGTCCCTTTCCGCCTTGAGGAGGTGGTCGCCAACGCCTATCTGCTGGTTGAGCGGACGGCTCTGGAGAAGGGGGTCGAGCTCCTTTTCGAGGCACGGCGGGGCAGTGGCAGCCTGCTTTCCGAAACCCTTGTCGGTGACCCCCTGCGCATCGGCCAGGTGCTGGGCAACCTGCTGTCGAACGCGGTCAAGTTCACGCCCGCCGGACACGTTTCGCTCAGGGTTGATGGGCAGCCTGCGGAGGACGGGCGGCTGATGCTTAGCCTGATCGTCGAGGATACGGGGATTGGCATGCGCCCGGATCAGATCGAACGTCTTTTCGAGGATTTCGTGCAGGCGGATGGTGCAACCACCCGGCAGTACGGGGGGACGGGGCTTGGTCTGGCCATCGTGCGCCGGCTCGTGAACCTGATGGGGGGCGACATCCGCGTACAGAGCGTGCCCAAGCGCGGGAGCGTTTTTCAGGTGCTGCTGCCTCTGGCGTGGGCCGGCGCGGGTGGGGAAGCCGGGGTGGACGAGGCCTGCCGCGCCTTGCGTGTGCTGGTGGCCGATGACTACCCCGAGGCTCGCCTGGCCCTGATTGATCTCCTCAACTTCGCGGGCATCGACAACGTGGATGCGGTGAGTGGTGGTGCTGAAGTGCTGGCGTGCCTCGAGGCGGCCCGGAACGATGGGTTGCCCTATGATCTGCTCTTCCTCGACGGGTCGCTTCCCGATCGGGATGGAGGAGAAATACTGGATCGCCTGCGTGAGCAGCCGGATCTGTCGCCCCGCCATGTCGCCCTCATGTCGATGCCCCGCGCCATCGAGGGTGAGACGCCGGAGATCCATCCGGACGGCCTGTATTTCTGCGACAAGCCGGTGCTCCCGGGGGCCCTGCGTCGCCTCTGTGATGCGGTGCTGGGGCGCGTGGTGGCAAGCTCGGGCAGCAGCGGAGTGGTCACCGGTGCCCTCGACGGCATGCGTGTTCTGCTGGTGGAGGACAATGCCACGGGGCGCGACGTGGCCATCGCCCTGATGGGGCGCTGGGGGGTCGAGGTGGACACGGCCGGGGATGGCCGTGATGCCCTCGGCCAGCTCGCCGCTCAGCCCCCTGATTACTACGCCCTGGTCTTCATGGATCTGCAGATGCCGGTCATGGATGGCTACGAGGCCGTGCGTCAGTTGCGTGCCCAGCCCGCCTACGCCGGTTTGCCCATCTACGCCCTGTCGGCCCACAGCGGCCGCGCCGTGCTGGAGCGCTGTCTGGCCATTGGCATGAATGGCTGCATCAACAAGCCCTACGAGCTGAGTGACCTCTACAAGGTGTTGCGCCAGCATTACCCGGGTGCCCCCGATCTCGCCGATCTGCCCATGGCCGCCGCCAGCTCCGCCGTGCTGACCGGTCTGAACGATATCCCCGGCCTGGATGCGCGTTGTGCGGTCAACGATACCGGCATCAGCCCGACCCTTTACCCGCGCCTTCTGACGAAATTCCGCCTGCAGTTTGCCGACGGCCCGGTGGAGTTGAAGGCGGCCGTGGAGGACAGGGCCTGGGATCAGGTGGCCTACTGCGCCCATACCCTCAAGGGCCGCGCGGGCTTGCTCGGGATGAACGAGGTGTCGGCCCTGGCCGGGCGCCTGGAGACGGCGGCCCATGCCGGTGACAACAGTCGTGCCCGCCTGCTTCTGAAGAGTCTCGAGGAGCACCTTCAGGTCATCGTCAGCGGGCTCGCTCGTATACTTCCGGCAGGTACTTTGACGGACGAAGCCGCGTCTGACGCCAGTCTGGCTTCCGAGAGTCGCGCCTGACGCGCGGCTTACTTGGCCGGCCGGCTGGCGATCTCTTCCATTCTTTGCGACAGCCCTGCCAGGTAGGCCGGGAACTGGTGAATGTCACCATGGCGGGCGCCGTCCACCCGTAGCAGCGCTGCCCGCCCTCCGCTGGCGGCGGCGAGCTGGCGGCCGTGATCAAAGGGAATCAGCTCGTCCGCATCGCCGTGGACGATCAGGATCTGGCTTTTCACTTCGCCGATCAGTTGGTCGGTGCGCAGGGGATATTTCAGCAGCGCCGCCGGGACCAGTGGAAACTGCTCGGTGGCCAGGCGTTCCACACTGGTGTAAGGCGTGACCAGGATCAACAGGGCCGGCGTCACGTCCGCGGCAAGGCGGGTGGCCAGGCCGCTGCCCAGGGAGCGGCCCAGGATCACCACCGGCTTGCCGACGTAGGCTGGCGCCACCCGCGCCCAGGCGGCACGCACGTCGGCGTGGAGTTGTGCCTCGCTGGCGATGCGGCCGGTGCTCTTGCCGAAGCCCCGGTAGTCGAGCATGAAGAGATCAAAACCGAGCTGGCGGTAAAAGGCGATGTTGCGGGTCCAGCTCACCAGGTTGCCTGCATTGCCGTGCAGGTAGAAGACCAGGCCACGGCTGGCCGGCTGGCGGAACAGCAAGGCATTGAGTTCGGCGCCGTCCACCGGGATGCGCAGCTCTTCGAAATCCTGCTCCGGCGGGTAGAGGCCGGCAAAGCTGAAGCCGGCCGGCAGGGGCTCCGGGTGAAAGAGCAGGTCTTCCTGTTTCAGGCCGATGCCGGCGAGGACGACCCCATACATCACCACCGGGGCGGCCAGCAGGCCGATCAGCCAGGGCCGCTTCCGGCGTGCCGGGGGCGGGGTGTGGGCGGGGGACGGTTGCATGGGGATTCCTCCTAGCTGTTGGCGGCCAGCCTGGCGGCGCGCTCACCCCACCAGCTTGCTTCCTCGAAAACCGAATAGCCGGACAGGTCGGCATGGGCGAAAAGCAGTCGCCCGTCCGCCGCCTGCAGGGCGGTCAGCCCCGGGTTGGTCAGACTGCCGCAGCCCGGGATGGCCATGCCGTGGCCGCGCACGGTGATGTGCACGGCGCGGGTGCGGCGCCATAGTTCAAAGGCACCATAGGCCTGTTTCAGATCGACGGCGGCGAGTTCCAGGAGTTCATCCCCGGTCAGGGTCAGTAGCTGTCGCCGGGCTTCGGCGGGCGCCTGGCCGGCCAGCGCGCGGTAAGCGGTGAATACCGTATGGGCCGGTTTGGCGGCCCGCAGCCACTGGTGGGTGGAAACGACCCAGCCCAGGCCCGGACTGCCATGGATCACGTTGTCCCAGGCCAGGGGGGCATCCGGTGGTTCGGCGGGAAAGCCGTCGAGCAGGAAGTTGGCCACCAGCCAGGGCGCCTGGGCGGGCAGGTGCCGGGCCGGGTCGAAACCGTAGTCGCGCAGATGCGGGACGACCCGCGCTGCCACATGCAGGGGCATGGCGCAGATGGCGCGGCGGGCGTGGACCAGGAAGGCGCCGGCGGCGTCCTGGCAGAGAATGCGCACGCCCTCCCGGGTTTCATCCACCTGCAGGGCATGACCGGCCTGCTGCCGGGCAGTCGGCACCCGGGCGCGCAGGCCCCGGGTCAGGAAGGCCAGGCCCTCGGGCCAGGTCAGCACCGTGCCGTCGGCGGCATTGGCCGCGTGCCCGCCGCGGCCGGCGAAATAATGCAGGCCGGCCCAGGCCGACACGTGCTCCGGGCCGGCACCGTATTCGTCCCGGCACACGTAGTCGAGCCAGGTGTGCAGGCTGGGCGCGCTGTAGCCCCGGGCCACCAGCCAGTCGCGAAAGGGCAGGGCATCCAGCTGCCGCCATTCCGCATCCACGGATGAAAGCGCCTTGGGCACGCAGAACAGGCGCAGCCCGTCTCGGCCGCGGCGCCGGGTCAGGTCTGCCATCTCGGCGAGAAAGCGCCGATGCTGCCCGGCTTCCTCGGCGTTGACCTGCTCGGTGGGCAGCAAGCCCTCGTGCCAGGCGCCATCGAAGAACAGGCGCTCGTCCGGAGCATGAACCAGGGCCGTTTCGCTGAAGCGCGGGTGTTCGGAGAAGGGCTCGGCCTTGATCACACCGAGTTCGAAAAGGAGCGCCCGCACGCCCCGGGATTCCATCGAAGGCAGGGGCAGGTAGTGGGCGCCGCAGGGGTGGAGCAGGGGGCCGGAGGGGCTGTCGAAGCGCCCGCCGGCGGCATTGCCATCGGGCTCCGGGCCGTCGAGGAGGAGGAAGTCGTCATGGCCGTCCCGGGCGAGCCGCCATGCCGCCGTGAGCCCGGCCACGCCGCTGCCGAGGATGGCCACGCCGGTGCGCAGCTCGCGGGTGGGGGTGGGCAGGGGCGTGCCATCCCGCAGGCGATGGCCTTCGACAAGGCCGGGTTGGTGCACCCGTACGGGGATGCCCAGGCCCTGCAGGGGGCGGCAGGCCGGCAGGGCCAGTCCGAGCCCGGCGGCCCCGCTGGCCCGCAGAAAGCCGCGTCGCTCCATCAGCGCACCACGTTGCTCCAGTCCTGCTGGAAGTAGTGCACCAGGCGCTGGTCGTTGAGGTGATTGGGATCGACGGGAAGGCGCTGCATGTCGGGGGGAAACTGGAACATCAGCCGGGTGGTTTCCGCGTCCAGGTAGCGGGTGGGCACGCTGTAGGCGGTGGGGGGCGTGTAGCCCGGCTGGCGGGTGGCGAGGTTGAAGCCCCACTCGCCGAAGGAGGGCACGTGGGCATGGTAAGGGTGGGTGTGGAAGCCGGCCTCGCGCAGGGTGGCGTCGATGCACCAGAAACTGCGCGGCGCGAACCACGGGGAGGTGGACTGGACGACCAGCACGCCCCGCGCCGACAGGTGCTTGCCCATCAGGCGGTACATGGGCACGGAGTAGAGTTTGCCAAGGCCGAAACTGGAGGGGTCGGGGAAGTCGGCGATGATCAGGTCGAAGACCTCGCTGTGGGTCTCCAGCCACTGGCCGGCGTCGGCGTTGATGACCGTGACCCGGAGGTTGGACAGGGCCTGCCCGTTGAGCCCGGAGAGGTATTCGTTGCGGGTGAACAGGTCGGTCATGGCCGGGTCCAGGTCCACCAGGGTGACCCGCTCCACCTGGGCATGGCGCAGGACTTCGCGCACCGCCAGGCCGTCGCCGCCGCCCAGCACCAGCACCGAGCGCGCCCAGGGCAGGGTCTGCAGGGCCGGATGCACCAGGGCCTCGTGGTAGCGGTGCTCGTCGCGGCTGGAGAACTGCAGGTTGCCGTTGATGTGCAGGCGCGTGTCGTCCTTCCAGCGGGTCACTGCGATGCGCTGGTAGGGCGTGGTGGTGGCGAAGATCACCTCGTCGCCGAACAGGCCGCGCTCGGCCCAGTGGGTGAGCTTTTCGGAGACCACCAGGCCACCGGCCAGGAAGGCCATCACCAGGGCGCCGCGGGTGAGGCGGCTGCGCAGGCGGGGGATTTCGTGGCGGTAGTACCAGAGCGTCCACAGGGCCACGGCCACGTTGGCCATGCCGAACAGGAAGCCGGTGCGGGACAGGCCCAGCTTGGGCGCCAGCACCAGGGGGAAGAGCAGGGACACCGCCAGGGCGCCCAGGTAGTCGAAGGTCAGCACCCGGCTCACCAGTTCGCTGAAGCTGGCCTGGCGGCTGTGCAGGACGCGCATTACCAGCGGGATCTCCATGCCCACCAGTACGCCGAGAATGAACACCAGCGCGTACAGGGTGGTGCGGAAGGGCGCCGCCATCCAGGCGAAGAGCAGGAACAGCAGGGTGGCCGACACGCCACCGATCAGCCCCACCAGCAGCTCGATGTCGATGAAGCGGGCCAGCACGTCCCGGTCATCCACATACTTCGAGAGGTGGGAGCCGACCCCCATGGCGAACAGGTAGCAGCCGATGATGGACGAGAACTGCAGCACCGAGTCGCCCAGCAGGTAACTCGACAGGGCGCCGGCGATCAGCTCGTAGGCGAGGCCGCAGGAGGCCACGATGAAGACCGAGAGGATCAGCAGGCGGTCGGGCAGGCGGTTCCCGGCGGGGGGCGGGGCGGCATTCTGGGGCGGGTGCATGGCTGCGGACTCTACCCGGAAAGCGCTTGCCGGGCACGGGGAATGCTGGCTAAATAACGGCCCGGTCCCCGAGGATTCCGCTGATGGAGCCGCTCTACAATTACGTCGTGCATCTGCTGTCCGGCCTGTTCATGGTGCTGGTGTTTGCCAACATCTACCTGCGGGTCACGCCCTTGTGCGAATTGTCCCTGATCCGTCAGGGCGTGGTCGCGCCCGCCCTGTCCCTGGGGGGCGCAGTCATCGGCTTCTCCCTCACGGTGGCGTCGAGCATTCTCCACAACGACAGCCTGCAGTTGTTCCTGACCTGGAGCGTGGCAGGGCTGTCGGTGCAGGTGCTTGCCTATGTCCTCCTCGGGCGCCTGGTGCCGCGCCTGCCCGAGCAGCTGGCCGCCAACAACGTGGCCGCCGGCGCCTTCGCCGGGACGGTGGCGCTGGTGGTTGGCATCCTGAATGCGGCCTGCATGTCGTGATTCCGGTCATTGACCCGGACTACGCGCGCAAGGCGCTCGATGCCAAGTCCCGTGCTTTCCGCAATCGCCACCATGCAGGCGCACCATTACTCACCGGCGCGCTGGCCGGGCTGGTGCTTGGCGGCGCATGGTGGGCCATTGATGGCGTGGATCCGACCCCGGCCTACCGGCGCATCATGGCTGGCGCGGTGGGGGGCATGGTGGTGTCCATGTACGTCCATGGCATCCGGCGTTTGCTTAAGCCCCCGGCCCGGGGCGTCTGCCCCGCCTGCGGTCACGATTGGGAACGGCCACGGCTGATTGATGGCATGACGGCCTTTCCGGAACAGTGGGACAAGTGCCCTGGCTGCGGGGCGGTGATGACCACCGAGCTACTGGAAATCGCCATTGCCCGCAGCCTCGGCCTGAGCGGCCTGGCGGTCAGTGAATACCTGGAAAGACAACATCGGGAGCAAGCATGAGCATCGGATCCTTCATCAAGAAACAGTTCATCGACGTCCTCCAGTGGAACGAGGAGGCCGATGGCACCCTGGCCTGGCGCTATCCCATGGAGGATTTCGAGATCCAGTACGGGGCCAGCCTGACCGTGCGCGACTCCCAGATGGCCGTCTTCGTCAACGAGGGCAAGGTGGCCGATGTGTTCGGGCCGGGCATGTACAAGCTGACCACCCAGACCATCCCGGTGCTGACCTACCTGAAGAATTGGGACAAGCTCTTCGAGTCGCCCTTCAAGTCCGACGTCTACTTCTTCAGTACCCGCCTGCAGCTAGGGCGCAAATGGGGCACCCCCCAGCCGGTTACCCTTCGTGACAAGGACTTCGGCATGGTGCGCCTGCGCGCCTTCGGCATGTATTCCTACAAGCTGGCCGACCCGCGCAAGTTCTTCACCGAGATCAGCGGCACCCGTGCCGAATACACCGTGGATGAGCTGGAGCAGCAGCTGCGCAACCTGGTGGTGGCGACCATGAGCGCCACCCTGGGCGGTTCGGATGTGCCCTTCCTCGACATGGCCGCCAACCAGGTCCTGCTGGCCGAGCGCATGCGCGAGGCCATGACGCCCACCTTCGAGCGTTACGGCATGACGCTCGACAACTTCGCCGTCGAGAACATCTCCCTGCCCGAAGAGCTGCAGAAGGCCATCGACACCCGCATCTCCATGGGCATGGTGGGCGACCTGGGCAAGTACACCCAGTACCAGGTGGCCAACTCGGTGCCCCTGGCGGCCCAGAACGAGGGCGGGCTGGCGGGCGTGGGTGCCGGCCTGGCCGCCGGTGTAGGCATGGGGCAGGTGATGATGGACGCCCTGCGCGGCAGCCAGGCCCCCGCGGCGGCCCCGGTCGCTGCCCCGGCAGCCGCTGCGGATGATCCGGAGGCCCGCCTGGGCAAGCTCAAGGCGCTGCTCGACAAGGGGCTGGTGACCCAGGCCGACTACGATTCCGCCAAGGCGGAGATCCTCAAGAAGCTGATCGGATAAATACCGGGTGTTCAAGCTCGCCTGCCCCAGTTGCGGCGCGGAGGTCGTCTTCCGCTCGGCCACCTCGGCCATGGCCGTGTGCGAGTACTGCCGCAGCACCCTGCTGCGGGAGGGCGACGCGGTGCGCGACGCGGGCAAGATGGCGGTGGTGCTGGAGGACTACTCCCCCATCCGCATCACCACCTCGGGCATGTATGCGGGCCAGGCCTTCGGGGTGGTCGGGCGCATCCAGTTGCGTTACGAGGACGGTTTCTGGAACGAGTGGTACATCCTCTTCGACGATGGCAGCGCCGGCTGGCTGTCGGATGCCTCCGGCCAGTACGCGGTAACCCTCGATACCGGGCTGGCCGACGACGCCCCGCCCTTCGGCCAGATCGTGCCGGGCGGGCAGTACACCTGGGACGGTGCCACCTTCACGGCCTCCGACCTGCGCACCGCGCGCTGTACCGCCGGCGAGGGCGAGCTGCCCTTCCAGGTCGGCCCCGGCTGGCAGGCGAAGGTGGCGGATTATCGCCAGGGGGTGCGCTTCCTCACCCTCGATTACTCCGAGGGCACGCGGCCGCGCCGCTATGCGGGCAAAGCGGTGGGCCTGGGGGATCTGCGCTGCCAGCTACTGCGCACGCCGGACGAGATTGCCGGCAGCGCCGGTCGTCTCAAGGGCAAGGCCGCCATCCTGGCCTGCCCGGCCTGTGGTGGCGCCATTGCCTGGCGTCCGGCGGTGGCTGCCCACCTCCATTGCCCGGCCTGCGGCACCGAGAGCGATGCCACCACCGGTACGGCCGAGGTCATGGATGCAGGTCGCCGGGAGGCCAAACTGGTCACCACCCTGTCCCTGGGTGAGGAGGCCAGCATCGACGGCAAGACCTGGACGCTGATCGGCCTGATGAAGTGCCAGGAGGTCGGCGAGGCGGAGGAGTGGATCGAGTACCTGATGTTCAACGAGACGGCCGGTTTCCTGTGGCTGGTGGAGTCCTCAGCCGGTTGGGACAAGGTGCGGGTCCTCGATACCTGGCCGGAGTCCGTCTCTTCCAGTGCCGTGCGTTACGAAGGGGCGGCCTATACCCGCATGCAGGCCTACGCCTCCCGGGTTGTTCAGGTGGCCGGCGCCTTCAACTGGCGGGTCAAGGTGGGCGACAGTGTCTCCATCACCGATTATCGGGGCAGTCGCGGCACCCTCACCAGCGAGCGCAGCCCCTCCGAGCTGGGCTGGTCCCTGGCCCAGCGGGTGCCGGCGGCCACCGTGGATGGCTGGTTCGGCGGCAAGGGGCGCATCACCCCTTCGGTCGCCTCCCTCACCGCCCTGGCCTCCACGAGCATGGCGGCGGACCGGGGCAAGCTGCGCCCCCTGGCCTGGGTCTTCACGGTGCTGGTGCTGCTGATCAACGTACCCATTGCCTTCCGGGGCGGGCTGTATAGCTGGGTGTTGATCCTCATCGCCATCGGCATCCTGTGGCTCCCCGTTTACACCGATGTACTGGACGACTGAGCGATGTCACGGCTGAACTACATTGTTCTCGGTTTGATCGTGGTGGCTGTGGTCACCCTCTTCAACCTGGGGCATGTCAATGACCGGGACGGCAGCCGTAGCTGGAACAGTGGCAGCAGCGGCAGCAGTTCCGGAGGCTGGTCGTCCGGCGGCGGGGGCCACAAGTGAGCGGCGGCGCCCATCTGCCCCGGGGCCTGCACCTGCTGGCCGATTTTCACGGTGTCGATGCCGAGCGCCTGACGGACCCCCTGGCCATCGAGACCCTGCTGCGCGAAGCCGCCCGGGCCGCCGGTGCCACGCCGGTGGGCAGCAATTTCCACCCCTTCGGTCCGGGTCTGGGCGTCACTGGCGTGCTGCTGTTGCAGGAGTCCCACATCAGCATCCACACCTGGCCGGAACACGGCTTTGCGGCGGTGGACGTGTTCATGTGCGGCGGCGCCCGGCCGGAGCGGGCGGTGGATGTGATCGAAGCCGGCCTGTGCCCCACGTCCTTCAGCTGCCGGGACATGCTCCGTGGCCAGCTTCCCCCGTCCATAGTGAGCCCATCGCCATGACACCCATCGCCGTTCCCCTTGCCCAGGCCTATCGTCTGCTCAATCACGGCCCCACCGTGCTGGTCTCGTCGGCTTACGGGGGGCGTCGCAACGTGATGGCGGCGGCGTGGAACATGCCCCTGGATTTCGATCCGCCGAAGGTCGCGGTGGTGGTGGACAAGACCACCCTGACCCGTGAGCTGATCGAGGCTTCCGGCGAGTTCGTGCTGGCTGTGCCGGGCTGCGACCTGGCCGAACGGACTCTTGCCGCCGGGTCCTGCTCGGGGCGGGAGGGGGACAAGTTCGAGGCCCTGGGGCTGGCGGTGCTGCCCGCCAGTCTGGTGGCGGCTCCGCTGCCGGCGGGCTGCATAGGGTGGCTGGAGTGCCGGGTCATCGAGGAGCCCCACATCCAGCGGACCTATGATCTCTTCCTTGGCGAGGTGGTGGCGGCATGGGCCGATCCGGCCATGTATTCCGATGGTCGCTGGCATTTTCCGGAGCAGGGCAAGCGCAGCATCCACTACGTTTCGGGCGGGCAATTCTTCGCCACCGGCGAGGCATTCGAAGTGCCCAGAGAGGGGGAGCGGAAGGGAGATCCGGCAGGGGATTAGGGCCTTGGAAAATATTTTGTGCACCGCACAAGAAAACGCTTGCATTCTTTTTTTGTGCGGTGCAACATAGCGCCATACCGAATCACTTTCGGTGATCGCAACCTAAACCACTCAAGGAGATCATCATGTCCGTTACCCCCGAGCAAATCGTCGCCGCCTCCAAGGCCAATGCTGAAGCCGGTCTGAAGACCGCCACCAGCTTCATCACCACCCTCTTCACCGCTGTCGAGCGTGTTTCCAGCCTGAACCTGGCCACCGCCCGCGGCGCCTTTGACGACAGCGTTGCCTTCTCCAAGGCTGTGCTGGCCGCCAAGGATCCGAAGGCCCTGGCCGCCCTGAACCTGGGCGCCGTGACCCCGGCCGTCGAGAAGTCCGTGGCCTACGGCCGCAGCCTGTCCGAGATCGGTGGCGACACCCAGGAAGAGCTGACCAAGCTGGTCGAAGCCGAAGCCGCTGCCTTGTCCAAGAACGTGGATAGCGCCCTCGAGAACCTCTTCAAGAACGCTCCCGCTGGCTCCGAGCCCGCCATCAAGGCCGTGAAGACCGCTCTGGCCAATGCCAGCACCGCCTACGAAGGTGCCCAGAAGGCCGCCAAGCAAGTCGCCGCTGCCGCCCAGGCCAGCGTCGAGAAGGCCACCCTGGTTGCCGTCGAGAACGTCGAAAAGGGCACCAAGGCCGCTGCCAGCGCCCTCAAGGTTGCCTGATGTTTCAATCAATCCTTCGGGATTGAGGTAAAAAGGCCCTTCGGGGCCTTTTTGCTTTTCTGAGGAGTCACGCATGGCCCGTCGCAAGTCACCCCTCGTCTCCGCCCTCTTCAAGCTGACCCGGGCCGGTGTGCGCCAATCGACCAAGATCGGCAAGGCCGCCACCCGTCAGGGCATCGCCGCCGGCGGGCGCCTGGCCAGCTCGGCTCGCCATGTGATGTCGGGCATTGCAACCCCCGCCGATGCGCCGGCCGCGGTAACCGGGGGGCGCTGGCATGAAGGGCGCTGGGGGCTTGGCCCGTTGGCCATGCGTCGCTATCGGCTGTTCATTCCCACCGGGGCGAGCACCCGCCGCCCGATTCCACTGCTCCTGCTGCTGCACGGCTGCGCCCAGGATACGGCGGCCTTTGCCGCGTCCACCCGCTGCGCCGCGGTGGCCCGGGAGCGGGGCTTTGCCGTGCTGATGCCTGAGCAGGCCCAGGAGGCCAATCCCCAGCGCTGCTGGAACTGGTTCGGCAGTGATGCCCGGGTGGGGATGGAGACCCGCATCCTGATGGCCATCGTCGATCATGCGGTCAGTGCCCACCCGCGCATCGGGGGGCCGTTGTTCGCGATTGGTCTGTCGGCCGGGGGCTCGATGGCGCTGACCCTCGGCCTTGAGCATCCGGAGCGTTTCGTTGCTGTGGGCAGTCACTCGGGGGCGGCGCCCCACAGCGCGGTCACCCCTTTGCAGGCGGGGCAGACCATGCGCGGCCGGCGCTCCCCCGACGCCGAGCCCATCGCCCGGGCCTTGAACGGGCGCGCCGCCCCACCGCTACTTCTGATCCATGGGGATTTCGACCCCGTGGTGTCCTTTGCCAACGCCGAGACCTCGGCCGGCTTGTGGGCCGACCTGTTGCCCGAGGGCACGAAGATGAGCGTCGCCAGCGGCGAGATCCGCCGCGGCAGCCGGCGTCGCATTACCCGCCAGGACTGGAAGGTGGGGCGTCAGACCTATGTGCGCCTGCTGCGCGTGCATGGGATGGGGCATGCCTGGAGCGGCGGGGCGGCCGGGCAGGCCTTCTCCGATCCCGATGGCCCCGATGCCCTGCGTCTGGCCTGGCAGTTCTTCGCTGCGGTGATGGAACGGGCGGCGGACAAAACCGTCTGACAGCTTTGGACTGTGGAGCCTGCCATGCCGACCCAATCCCTGCAGGATCGAGCCGCCGGTGCCCTGATGGGCGCCTTCATCGGCGATGCCCTGGCCCTCGGCCCCCACTGGTATTACGACCTGGATGAACTCCGGGCCGACTACGGTGACTGGATCTCCGGTTACACCGACCCGCGCCCCGGGCGCTATCACGCCGGGTTGAAGGCGGGCCAGGCTTCCCAGGCCGGTGTCCTGCTGGCCCTGACCCTGGATTCCCTGGTGGCCGCGGGAGGCTACGACGAGGCGGACTTCTGCCGCCGGATCGACGAGGACTTCTTTCCCTTGATCGATGGCACGCCGATGGCCGGGCCTGGTGGCTACACCAGCCAGTCGATCCGCGAGGCCTGGCGCCGCCGGGTGGGCGAAGGTCTGCCCTGGGGTCAGTGTGGTGGCAACGCGGACACCACCGAGGCGGCCGAGCGGGGGCTGGCCATTGCCGTGCGCTACGCCCTGCGCCCGGCCGAGCTGGCCGCTGCCCTGACCCGCAATACCCTGCTCACGCAGACCGACGGCACCGTGGTAGCCATGACCGTGGCCTTTGGCGCCGTGCTGGGCATGCTGGTGGAGGGGCATGCCCTGGATGCCAGCCTGTCAGGCAAGCTGATGGCGCGGGTCAAGACCGGAGAGCTGCCCTTCCATACGGTCACCCGTGGCCGTCTGGGGGCGCCACGTCCGGGTGAGCCCGAGACCGCCGTGGCGGGGCGCTTTCCTTCGCCGGATGCCTTGCTGGGGCCGTCGGCGATGGCCAGCGCGGCCCACGATCCGGACATCCGCATCGAGCCGGCCTGGAAGGTGTCACTGGTCTATGGCATGCCCTGTGCGGTGTACCACCAGTTTCCCGCTGCCTATTATCTGGCTGCGCGCTTCCGCGATGATTTTGAGTCGGCGGTGCTGCACGCGGTCAATGGCGGAGGACAGAATCAGGCACGGGCGATGCTCACCGGCGCCCTGGCGGGGGCGCAGGTTGGTCTGGCGGGTATTCCCCGCCGATTCATCGATGGTCTGGAGCGGGGCGAGCAGTGTGTGGCCCAGGCACGCCGGCTGGCCGTCCAGCTCGCCGCGGAGCATTGAGGGCTGAATAGATCAAACTGCACGGCCCGATCTGCTCACCCGAATCCATGTTTGGCTGCGCTTTCCGGCGCGGGCTGGAATTGCTTGCGTCGAGTTCCCGACATGTCCTGAGCCGCTTTCAGTCCTGGCCGCGACCGGCCGAACCGGGACGCATCCCGCCCCTTGGGGGCACCAATCGCCCGCCACATTCCCATGTCGTTACAATGACCGTCACCGGAAGGATGGGCAGTACCCAGGAGAGCCGGCTTGCATGAAGGAGGAAGCATGGGTGTGATATTTGCCAAGACCCGCAAAGGGCATGAAGAGATCGAGACCCGCTCCGGCGGTTTGAGCCCCCGGGTGCGCCGGGTACTGATCTTTGTGGATGGAAAGCGCAGCGTGGAGGATCTGCGGGGCATGTTGCAGTACGACGACCTGCAGCACACCCTGGGCATGCTCGAAGAAGACGGTTTCATCGAAATGATCGGTCCGGCAGGCGGTGCGACGGCGAGCATCCCGGTGGCACCCGTTTCCCAGCCATCCCTCACCGCTTTCCGCCTGCATCCTCCGGGAGACGATCCGGTGCGCCTGCAGCAAGCTCGCAATTTCATGCTCAATACCCTCAATGCCTTCGTCGGTGCCCTAGGAACCAGTTCCCTGCAGGACCGGGTCGAGGCGGCACGCAGTCCGGCGGAATTGCGTGCCTTGTTTGACGAGTGGTATCACGCCATCGTGTCGTCCCGGGATGGCCGCCGTGAGGCGGAACAGCTACGAGGCAAGCTGCTTGAGGTGATCTGAGGGGCCGCGAACAGGTCTCCCTCCCCTGCGGGCCGGTTTCGTCACCGGGGCGGGGCTTATCCCGGGTCAAGTCTTGTTCCGGATTCCCGGGCTAAGCTGGGGCTGCCCATGGAAGACCTGACAACCGATCCCGAGATACCCGGCCGCGAGATTGCAGTGGCCGCCGAGGCCTTGTACCTGGCCAACCTGATGCTCATCCCCGGCCTGGGCTTCGTTGCCCTGCTGGTGCTGTGGTGGCAGCAGCGCCGCAAGGCGCCTGCGCTCGCCCGCGGGCATCTGCGCCAGACGCTGGCGGCGAGCGTGTGGGCAGGCGTGCTGCTGATCCTGGCGAACGGCCTGATCCTCCTCGCCGGGGGCTACGGGGCGGCCTCTACCTGGGTCGTGGTGATCCTGTACTTCACCGTCTGCCATTCGACCCTGATCTTCTGCGGGGCCATCGGGTTGGCCCGGGCCCTGGCCGGCAAGCCTTTCCGCTTTCCCCTCATCGGGCCGCGCTGATGGGCTCCGCACGGGTCATTCCCATCCTGACGGTGGCCGCTTCGGGGCGACCGCCGCGTCAGGCTTTGCGGCGCTGGGCCCAGGCCGGGTTTTTCGTGCTCTTTGTACTGGCGCCGGTGTTCAACCTGCTGCGTTTTGATCTGGTCGCCGGGCATGCCTGGCTGCTGGGTGTCGAGTGGCATGCGGGCCTGGAGGATTTTTCCCGCGGGGGCATCGACGCACCCGGGGTGGTGCTGCGGGTGATCGGCCGGGTTCTGCTGCCCATCCTCGGCGTGGGGGCGCTGCTGATCTGGGTGGGCTGGCGCTGGGGGCGGCTGTACTGTGGCTGGCTGTGCCCGCATTTCTCGGTGGTTGAAACCATCAATGCCTGCATGCGCCGCGCCACCGGCCGGCCCAGCCTGTGGGAGTCGCGGCCGCTGCCGCCGCGGGAGCCGGATGGAACGCCGGTGCACTATGGCCGGGCATGGTGGCTGGTGACGGTGCCCCTGGCCGTGGGCTTTGCCTTTGTCTGGGCCGTGGTCCTGCTGACCTACCTGTTGCCGCCCTTCCAGGTCTATGGCCATCTGCTGGCCGGTTCGCCGACACGCAACGAGTTTATCTTCATCGCGGCGGGCACCCTGGTGCTGTCGGCGGAGTTCCTGTTCGCGCGTCACCTGTTCTGCCGCTACGCCTGTGCCGTCGGCCTGTTCCAGAGTCTGGCCTGGATGGGCAACCGTGCCGCGATGGTGGTGGGTTTCACCCGGGACAGGGCAGCGGACTGCGCAAGCTGCTACAGCGCCTGCGACCACGTCTGCCCGATGCGCCTAAAGCCGCGCAACATCAAGCGTGCCATGTTCACCTGCACCCAGTGTGCCCAATGCGTCAGTGCCTGCGAAACCACGCAGCGGGACAATCCGCAAGGGCCGCTGTTGCGATGGGTGAGTGATGCGGCAGCCCGTGACAACGAGGCGGCCTTCCAGGCACCAAAACAGGAAAGGAAGATGTCGTGAGCGGTTTCAATGATTTTGCCATCGCCCGTGCCCTGCACGTTCTTGCCGTTCTGCTCTGGATCGGCGGGGTGGCTTTCGTCACCTGGGTGCTGCTGCCGGCCTGTCGTGCGCTGGCCGAGCCCCAGGCCCAGCTTGACCTGTTCGAACGTCTGGAGCAGCGCTTTGCCGCGATTGCCCGGTGGAGCGTGCTGCTCGCCGGGGCGTCGGGCCTGTGGCTGACCTGGCGCCTGGATGCCTGGACGCGGTTTGCCGACCCGCTTTCCTGGTGGTGGATGCATGGCATGGTGGCGGTGTGGACGATATTCGCGCTGATGTTGTTCGTCCTGGAGCCCTTCGTGCTGCATCGCGTTTTCGAAGCGCGGGCGCGGCGCGATCCATTGGGGGCCATGGCGACCATCCAGCGCCTCCACACGGTCTTGCTGGGCGTGAGCCTGGTGGTGCTGGTCGGTGCCGTGGCGGGTAGCCACGGTGGGGTGTTCTTCGGCTAGCGGCAAGTCAGCTAGCCGGGCACCGTCCCGAGTGCCCGCCACGAACGCCCATCCCGCAGCCTGGAAATCAGCTTGAGCAGCTCACTGCGAGTCCTTCAGCCCAGTCGGGAGGGGCGGCGGCGAAGCGTTCGTACTCGGGTTGTTCGTCGAAGGGATGGCACAGGCAGTCGTGGACGGCCGTGACTTCGCTGTAGTCGCCCGCGCGGGCCGCCCGGATCGCGGACTCGGCGATCCAGTTGCGCAGCACGTACTTCGGATTGACGGCCTGCATGGCGGCCTGGCGCTCGGCGTCTCTTCGGCCTTCCGCGCCCAGGCGGGCACGCCATAGCACGATCCACGCGTCGGCGGCGGCGCGGTCGATGAAGAGATCGCGCACCGGCGCGTCGGTGGCGCCGGGGCCGGCTGCGTCTGCCCGTCCCGGCAGGCGCCCGAGCTGGCGGAAGAACTGGGTGTAGTCCGGGTGGTTCTGCTGCAGGACGCCGAAGGTCTCGCCGATGAAGTCCTCATCGCCGGGGAGCGCCTGGGCAAGGCCGAGCTTGGCACGCATCAGGTCCATGAAGTGTCGCTCGAAGGCCGGGGCGTAGCTTTCCTCGATGGCGGCCTGGACGGCAGCCTGATCGCCGATCAGCGGGGCCAGGGCGCGGCCCAGGGCATAGAGGTTCCAGTGGCCGATCTGAGGTTGCGACTTGTAGCTGTAGCGACCGTCATCATCGGAGTGGTTGCAGATGTGGCCGGCGTCGAAGGCGTCCATGAAACCGAAGGGGCCGTAGTCGAGGGTCAGGCCGAGGATGGACATGTTGTCGGTGTTCATCACCCCGTGCATGAAGCCGACCGCCTGCCAGTGGGCGATCAGCTCGCCGGTGCGGCGGCCCACATCGCGCAGCAGGGCATCGTAGGGATTCGCCGCGTCCCGGCATTCGGGGCGGAAGCGTTCGATCACGTGATCGGCGAGCTGGCGCAGTTCGTCCATCTGGCGCAGCACCCGCCAGTGCTCGAAGGAGCCGAAGCGGATGAAGCTGGGCGCGAGGCGGGTGACGACGGCGGCAGTTTCGATGGTCTCGCGGCGCACCGGGGCGCTCGACCCGACCACGCACAAGGCGCGGGTGGTGGGAATGCCGAGGCCGGCCATGGCCTCTGAACACAGGTATTCGCGGATGCTCGAACGCAGCACGGCGCGGCCGTCAGCGAAGCGCGAGTAGGGCGTCTGCCCTGCGCCCTTGAGCTGGATTTCCCAGCCGCCGGCCGGGCCTGCCACTTCACCCAGCAGGTGGGCGCGGCCGTCACCGAGCTGCCCGGCCCAAACGCCGAACTGGTGGCCGGAATAGACCGCGGCGAGGGGGTCGCTGCCCGGTAAGGGGCGGTTGCCGGCAAAGAATTGGGGGAACTCGGGGCGGCTCAGTTCGGCCGGATCAAGCCCGATCAGCCCGGCGACTTCCGTGCTGGCCGCCACCAGGTAGGGGCGGGGCAGGGGCTCGGGGTGGAGGCGGGTGTAGAAATGGGGGGGCAGGCGCGCGAAGGCGTTGTCGAAGGGCAGGGTTTCGAGGGTGTGCATGGTGGTCTGGTCGTGGGGCTGGCGTTGTTGGGGTCGGGCAATTTGCCTGTCGGGGATCGGCTAAGCTGCGGACCGGGGCGCGGGAGGCGCCATCCGTAAATCCGACTAATTCAGTATGGTATGGCTCCACGGGCTCCGGGGGAAGCGGGGAAGCATGAATGAGCACACGATGAAGGTGCCCGAGACCACTTCGGCGGCAGTGGACCTCAAGCGCCACCTCTTGTTGCGGGTGAGCCTGTTTGCCCTGGTCATTGGTCTGGCTGCGGGAGCCATCGTCCTGCAGCAGGCGGTGGCGCGCATCGGCACGCATATTCAGCGCACCGGCAATACGGTCGAGCGGTTGATTGCTGGCGAGGCGGACCAGACCCGGGATGCCTTCCGGCGCAGCCTGGAGGGTATGGAGCTGAAGTCCCTTGACGGCATCGGGCCCTTGCTGGGCATCTGCGTGGCGGTGGAGGACATCTACAAGCGCGCGGTGGTGCAGCGCTGCTTTCATGACGGGGGCGCAGCACCGGGCGTGGTTCGCTGGTTGCTGGCCTTGCTGATCGGGCCCGATCTTCACTATCGGGGTGTGATCGGCCAGTATCCGGGTGTCAAGGTGGGGGAGTTTGTCGTCACGCCCGATCTGGACAGCGAGAGTGTGGCGGTATGGAACCAGATCCGCACGGTGCTCGGCATGACGCTGGGCATCCTGCTGCTCAACCTGCTGATCTACCGGCCCGTGCGCCGCGCCCTGCGGCCGACCGATCAGATACTGGCGGTGCTGGCGCGGATGGAGGCGGGGGAGCTGTCGGCGCGCATGCCGCGCCCCCGTCTGATCGAATTGCGCCGCATTGCCGCCGGCTTCGATCATCTCGCCGAGCAATTGCAGAAGACCCTGGCATCCCAGCGCCACCTCGCCCTGCGCTTGCTGGCCGTGCGCGAGGAAGAGCGCCGGCGTCTGGCGCGGGAACTGCACGACGAGTTTGGCCAATGTCTGGCCTCCATCGGTGCCGAAGCGGCATTCATCGGCGGCCGGGCGGAGGCACGCGATCCGGACTTGCTGCCGGCAGCCCGGGCGATCGCGGCGGTGACCGCCCACATGATGGAGAGCCTGCAGGGCATCCTCCTGCAACTGCGCCCGGTGGGACTGGAAGAGTTCGGCCTGAGCGCGGCCCTCGAGGCCCTGGTGGGGGGCTGGCGGCGTCGGCAGGCCGATTGCGTGTTCGAGCTGAAAGTGGATGGGGAGATTGATGCCTTGCCCGACGCGCTGCGCACCAGTCTGTACCGGATCGTCCAGGAAAGCCTGACCAACGCCCTGCGCCATGGGGATCCCGGACGGGTGAAGGTGGACGTGCGGCGCGATGGGGCGGGCTGTCGTCTGCGGGTGGACGACGACGGCGCCGGTCGCGAGGGGCCGACGGCGGGCAGCGGCCTGGGCGTTCTCGGCATGCATGAGCGGGTCGAGGCCCTGGGAGGGCGCTTTGCCCTGACTCCGCTGACGCCCCGCGGGATGCGGGTGGAGGCGGACTTTCCGGCAGAGGCGGTGCGTACTGTGGAGATGACCCATGACTGAGGCCACACGCCTGGTGCTGGTGGATGATCATGCCATCGTGCGGGAAGGTTACCGGCGCCTGCTCGAGTCCCGTGCGGACCTTCTCATCGTCGGGGAGGCTGCCACCGCTCGCGATGCCCTTGAGCTGTTCAAGACCCTGGTGCCCGATGTGCTGGTGCTCGACCTGGGATTGCCGGACATGGGGGGTGTCGAGCTGATCCGGCGCCTGCTGCAGCGTGACCCGGCCGCGCGCATCCTGGTGTTCACCATGCACCGCGAGCCGCTCTTCGCCACCCAGGCCCTGCGTGCCGGCGCCCTGGGCTATGTGACCAAGAGCAGCCCGCCGGAGGTGCTGGTGAATGCGGTCTACCAGGTTGCGGCGAGGCGCCAGGTGATCAGCCCGGACATCGCACCTGAACTCGCCCTGGCGCTCATCGACCGACCTCGGGAGCGCCTTGCCGAACTGGCCCCGCGGGAGTTCGAGATCCTGCGCCTGCTGCTGGATGGCTGCAGCGCCGACGAGATCGGCGTGCGCCTGTCCATCTCTGCCAAGACCGTGCAGAACTGCCACTACCAGATCAAGAGCAAGCTGGGTGTGCGCAGCGACATCGAGCTGACCCGTCTGGCCCTGCGCATGGGTCTGATCTGAGGGTAAGCGCGGGGCGCTGCGTAGCCTGATCTCAGCGCCCCTTTCATGGCGGCGCCTCCCGCAGCGGAACGGGGCTGCCGGCCCCGTCTCCACCATTCGCGTCGGCTTGCTCAGGCCGCTTGTCTCTGCGCCTCGAAGATGGCTTGAAGGGTTTCCAGGGTGATCTCCGCGATGGGCTGCCCGGCATCATCCAGGATTTCGTAGAGGATCTCCCCCGGCTGTGGCCGCATGCTGAACAGGACGATGGCATCCGTTGCGCCGCCGCCCTCCCGATGGGGCGTCTCGCTGGCGGGCGAGATTGTGTAGCTGCCGGTGGGGCGCGTTTCGCGCAGGCGTCCATCCATCTCGTACAAGCGGTGCTCGCCCTGCACCACAAAGGTGTGGTTGAGGGCCTTGTGGCGATGCAGCACGATCTGCTGCCCTGCGTCGAACCGGAAGAGCACGTCGGCAATGCGCTGCTGCATGTCCACCTGCAGGATGGTGAAGGCGAAGTGGGGGAAGTCGCCGAAGGGCTGCCAGGGGATGGTGTTGGCGTCGAAGTGCTGGGGCATGGGTGTCTCCGTGGGTTGAGCCGGATGGCTGACGCCAGTAGAAACCGTGTGGCGAGGCCGTGCCGAGGTCAGGCTGCCCGCGAAGCGGCGGGCATTTCTCCCGCCTTTCAGCGGAAGCGTGCGTCGGGCAAATTGCCTGCGCCTTTCGGGGCAGGATGCCGCTGAACGGATGGGGTGGGCGTCTTACAGTGGGGTGCAAGGACGGGTCGGTCGGCCCCGTCCGCCTTCCACCGGGAACGAGCATGCGAATACCCTCAATGGCGGCACTGCTGACCATGGCCCTGTTATCCGGCACGGCGCTGGCGAGCAACCTTTTTTGCGGTGGGCCTGTACCGCAGACGGACGAACCTACCGATCTGGCCCACGTGGTCGGTGACCAGACCCTCGAATACATGGCGGATCAGCCCGCCAGCCTGATGGTGTGCAGCAAGGGCTATCTGTTCGAGAAATGCGGTGATCACGAGACCGCCATGCGCATCTTCGACCGTTGTATCGAGGCGGGCTACATCGGCGCCATGATCTGGAAGGCCCTGATGCTGCAGGACGGCGCTCTAGGCAAGCCCGACCTGCCTGCCGCCGCCGCGCTGATGCGCCGCGCAGCCGAGGCCGGCGACTCACCCTATGCCACCCTCGGAAAGCTCCACTACGCGAGTGCCCTGCACGAGGGGAAGGGGGTGCCCCGGGACGTGGCGGCGGCGCGTACCTGGTTTGAGGCTGCTGCCGCAGAGGGCAACCCTGACGCCATCGAGTTCCTGCAGACCGGCTATCACGTGGGGGACCGGGATGGTCAGGCCCGTGGGGTGGGGGCGGCACCGCCGGTCGCTGGTGCCGTGCCCTTGCCCGGTGTCCTGCTGGAGGAGGCTGCCGCACCCGGCCGCCCGCCGCCCATGGCCACGCCTTCTCCTGCGCCGATGGCCCGTCGTCTCGTCGTGGCGCCCCCGGCCGAACCCGCGGCGCCGTCGATTCCGTTGTCGCCGCAACGGGTGGTGGGGCAACGCCTGCTGCCCCCTCCCCGTGTCTCTGCGCCGACCTGGACGCAGCCTGCCACGCTCTCCGCCCTTTTGCTGACCCTGGTGTTGGTTGGCGCCTTGCGCCAGCAGCGCGGGCGGCCCCCCTTCCTTCCCTTTGGAGCCTGATCCATGAACCAAGTTATCGAAGGCCTGATGTACGCCGCCAGTCAGTTGTTTTTGATACCGGTGCTGCTGGCCATCGGCGTGCTCTTCCTGCACGCCTTCTACGCCCTCGGCGCCTTTCTCTGGCAAGCCCGACAACGCAGGGTCGGGCTTGCGGCCGGCTTTGAGTTGATCGAAGCCCGCCGCCGGGATCCCGGCCTGCGGATTGTTGACCTGGAGGCACTCGCGCTGGCCCGCCTGGAGTTCGCCCGCATTGCAACCCGGGTGGCGCCGATGCTCGGTCTGGCTGCCACCATGATTCCCATGGGGCCGGCGCTCAAGGCATTGGGGGACGGGGAGTTGGGGGATGTGTCGCGTAGCCTGATGGTGGCTTTCTCGGCAGTGATCCTGGCTTTGATCGCCGCAGCACTCGGCTATTGGGTGGTCAACGTGCGCCGGCGCTGGTATGCCAGCGATCTGCTGACCCTCGAAAAGGGCGAGGTGTCGCGATGAACCGGATCCGCCAGCGCCTTGACGATGAAGGGGACGACGACCCCCTGTTGTCCCTGGTCAACCTGATCGACGTGTTCCTGGTCCTGGTGGCTGCCCTGCTGCTGGCGGTGGCGCGAGACCCCGCCTCCGGGGCATCGCGCCGGGTAGCGGAAGCGAAGAAGGTCGAGCGCTTTCAGGGCGAGGGGGCAACGACCTCGGTTGAGGGCGGGGTCCGTGCCGGGACGGCCTACCGCCTGCCCGACGGATCTCTGGTGGTCGTTCCCGAGTAGTGTCGGTGCCTGGGGGCCGGGCGGCCTGCAAAGGTATGAGACGGCGCGGCCCAGCAGGCTTGATCACGACCTCTCAAGGCACGTCGATGGGCCTGAGTGTGGCCTGCTCCATATCGGTGAAGAGGCGGGAGTGCGTGGTGAAGGCCTTGCCGCGCCCGCAATCAAGGGAGAAGTCTCCACCGTTGCCGGGCTGGACGTCGAGAACCAGCTGGCTGTTCTCGTAATACTGGAACTCCTGATGGCCGAGATAGAAATCGGCGCCACCGACCTGGCCGAGCAGGATCATCGTTTGCCCGGGCACGACTTCGCCGACCTTGTAACAGTTGGGGACGCTGCCGTCGCAGCAGCCTCCGGAAAGGAGGAACATCAGGGGGCCGAATTCGGCACGCAGTTCTTCGATGAACTGCAGGGCCGCCTCGGTGGCGGTGACGCGATCAACCATGGTCGTGTCCTCGGATGAGGTAAACGAAAAAAAGGGGCGAGTGACCTCGCCCCGTAACACCTTGCCTTACACTGACTACGACACTTGGATCAGAAGAAGCCCAGTGCGTTCGGGCTGTAGCTGACCAGCAGGTTCTTGGTCTGCTGGTAGTGGTCGAGCATCATTTTGTGGGTTTCGCGGCCGATGCCGGATTCCTTGTAGCCGCCGAAAGTGGCGTGGGCCGGGTAGGCGTGGTAGCAGTTGGTCCACACGCGGCCGGCCTTGATGTTGCGGCCCATGCGGTAGGCGCGGCTGCCGTCACGGCTCCACACGCCGGCGCCGAGGCCGTACGGGGTGTCGTTGGCGATGGCCAGGGCTTCGGCTTCGTCCTTGAAGGTGGTCACGGCCAGCACCGGTCCAAAGATTTCCTCCTGGAACACGCGCATCTTGTTATGGCCCTTGAACAGGGTCGGCTGAATGTAGTAACCGCCAGCCAGTTCGCCGTCCATGTGGGTGCGATCACCGCCGATCAGGCACTCGGCGCCTTCCTGGCGGCCGACTTCCATGTAGGACATGATCTTGCTGAGTTGATCCTGGGAAGCCTGGGCACCCATCATGCTGTCGGTGTCGAGGGGGCTGAGTTGCTTGATGGCCTTGACGCGAGCCATGACCTTTTCCATGAAACGGTCGTAGATCGATTCCTGGATCAGGGCGCGGGACGGGCAGGTGCACACTTCGCCCTGGTTGAAGGCGAACAGCACCATGCCTTCGACAGCCTTGTCGAGGAAGGCGTCGTCAGCAGCCATCACGTCTTCGAAGAAGATGTTGGGGGACTTGCCGCCCAGCTCCAGGGTGGCGGGGATCAGGCTGGTGGCAGCGGCCTGGGCGATGACGCGGCCGGTGGCGGTGGAACCGGTGAAGGCGATCTTGGCGATGCGGCGGCTGGTAGCCAGCGGCATGCCGGCTTCACGGCCGTAGCCATTGACCACGTTGAGCACGCCCGGCGGCAGCAGGTCGGCGATCAGTTCGACCAGGATCAGGATGGAGATCGGGGTGGATTCGGCGGGCTTGATCACCACGCAGTTACCGGCGCCGATGGCGGGGGCCAGCTTCCAGGCGGCCATCAGGATCGGGAAGTTCCAGGGGATGATCTGGCCGACCACGCCGAGGGGCTCGTGGAAGTGGTAGGCGACGGTGTTCTCGTCGATCTCGGAGATGCCGCCTTCCTGGGCACGCAGGCAGCCGGCGAAATAGCGGAAGTGGTCGACGGTCAGCGGGATGTCGGCGTTCAGGGTTTCGCGGATGGCCTTGCCGTTATCGACGGTCTCGGCGTAGGCGAGCAGTTCGATGTTGGCTTCCAGGCGGTCGGCGATCTTCAGCAGCAGGCCGGCGCGCTCGCCAGCGGAGGTACGGCCCCACTTGTCGGCGGCAGCGTGGGCGGCATCCAGGGCGAGTTCCACATCTTCAGCGCCGGAACGGGCGGCCTGAGTGTATGCCTTGCCAGTGATCGGGGTGATGACGTCGAAGTACTCGCCCTTGACCGGGGCGACCCACTTGCCACCGATGAAGTTGTCGTACTTGGACTTGTATTGGATCTTGGCGTCGGCGGAACCGGGCAGTGCATACAGCATGGAAGTCTCCTCCTGGATTTGGATTGAAAACGCTTCGCGCAGCGTTGTCTCCTATCAGCAGGTGGCGTGCCAGAGGGTGATCAGTCACATCTATCGCTAGAAAGTCTATCTTTATCAATCCCTTGTGCTGGCTGCTCGAGATTGGTGCATTGCGGCAACCAATTGGGTGATGTGTATCGAAATTGAACAGTTGCTCCATGCGAAGTGCACGATGGAGCACCGGGTGCCACGCCCAGTCTTCTCAGGCGATGCGGAAGCGGGCGGAAAGGGCTTCCAGCGTGCGGGCCAGGTCTTCGAGTTCGCCTGCCGCCCGGGTGATGCGTGCGGCACTCGCCGCATTGGATTCCGAGGCGCCCGCGACTTGCTCCACGCGCTGGGCGATGTCCCGGGCGGCGGCCGACTGCTCGCCCAGGCCAAGGGTGATGCCCTCTACCGCGCCGAGAACCTGACTGCTGCCCTCCTGCAGGTGCCGGATGGTGCTGCCCGCCTCGTCGGCGAGGGCGAGTCCGCGGGTCACCCGCTCCACGCCGCCATCCATGTCCGCGGCGGCACTGCGGGTGGCAGCCTGGATGCGTTCGATCATGGCGGCGATTTCCGAGGTGGAGCTGGAGGTGCGTTCCGCCAGTTTGCGCACCTCGTCGGCCACAACGGCGAAGCCCCGGCCCGATTCACCGGCACGTGCGGCCTCGATGGCGGCATTCAGGGCCAGCAGGTTGGTCTGGTCGGCGATCTCGCGGATCACCCCGACGATCATGGAGATCTCTCCGGACAGGCTCTCCAAGTTGCGCACGGACCGGGCGGTCTGATTGACCGAGTCGGCAATGACCTGCATTTCGGAGAGGGCATCGCCGATCACCCGGGCGCCCAGGGCGGCCTGACTGCGGGAATGCTCCGACAGTTCGCGGGACTCCCGGGCATGGTCGCTGATGTGGTCGATGGAAACGGAGAGCTGCTCAATCGCACTGGCCATTGCCGCTGCAGACTCCGACTGGGTCTCTGCCAGCATCCGGGTCTCTCCCGCCGTGGCGCTCAGGCCACTGGCGTTGCCCAGAAGGATCCTGACCTCATTCCGGATCGAGGCGATCAGTTCGTGCAGGTTGTTGCGCATCACCGCCATATGCACGATCAGGCTGCCCAGTTCATCCTCGCTTGCGGGCGGCAGGGGCTGCAGCATGTCGCCGGCTGCGATGGCGGCTGCAGCGCGCTTGCCTGCCTCGACGGAACGGTGCAGGCGGCGGATGAGCAGAACGGAGGCCAGTGCAGCGAGGCTCAGCCCGCCCCCGATCAGGACGAACAGCAGTCTTTGGGTATGGGCCTGGTCGGCATCCTGGGCGGCGAGCGAGGTGTTGCCCGCATCGGTGAGCTGTTTCAGAAAAGGGCGGGCGGGGTCGTCCGGGGGGATCTGCACCAGGAGGCGAGCCTGCTCCTGCACGAGCGCGTCCATGGCGTACCGGCTCTGGCTGGCGGCATGCAGCCCGGCAACGCCGGCAAACACGCAGAGTGCGGCAAGGCCCCCGCTGATCAGGGCGATGCGGGTTCCCAGGGTGCTGGGGGGAAGCAGGCGTGTCAGGGTGGCGGCCAGCCCGGTGGGGGCCAGTTGCCCCTCGGCCAGGCGGATTCCCGGCTTCTCGCGCATGCGTGCATGCAGGGCAATGGCATCCGCGATCTCATCGCGGCTCGCCTTGATGCGCACCGACATGTAGCCCGAGCGGTCGGCAATGGGGGTGGCCGTGGCGCGGACCCAATAGAAGTCGCCGTTCTTGCGCCGGTTCTTGACGATGCCGCTCCACGGCCGGCCCCGCTGCAGGGTGGCCCACATATCCCGATAGGCTTCGGAGGGCATGTCCGGATGGCGGAGGATGTTGTGGGGCTTGCCCATAACCTCCTCGCGGGTGAAGCCGCTGGCTGCAACGAACTCCTCATTGCAGTAGGTGATGTTGCCGGCAAGATCGGTGCGGCTGATGATGGCGGCGCCGTCGGCGATGGGGTATTCGTTCGATGTGACGGGCAGATTTTGACGCATGACAGCTTCCAGGGCATGACGTTGCCCTATCTATCGGCCCCGGAGCGTCTGGCTTGAGGGATTTCTCGCCGGTACGCCGCGGGACGGTGCCCCGGATCAGCGCTGCGGCTGGACCGTGCGGCTGGTGGTGCTGACCTGCCCGTTCTCACCGAAGTGGATGTTGAAGAACACTTCGGCACTGACCTCGGGGGGCAGGCGCCAGTCCCAGACTTCCTCTTTCTTCAGGGCGAAGACCTGAACCGAACGTGGCTTGCCCAGCAGGCGACGCACCTGGTCCTTGGTCCAGCCGGGCTGAACCCGGGCGAAGTTCTGGGGTGTGAGCACGTTCTCGATACTCTTCAGGACATTGTCGGGGCCCACCGTCACCATGAAGCACTCCGTCCCTTCTGGCTGACGGGTGTATTCCCAGGTCACGCTGCCGTCGTCATTCCGCCACTCGATGCCGGGTTTGCCCAGCTTGTCGCGCACCTCATGACCGGTGGAGATGCCCGGCTTGAGTTCATTCAGGGTGACCGCGTCGCAGGCGGCCAGTCCGGCCACGGTGACGGTAGCCGCGAAGAGGGACAACAGCCTGCGCATTGGGGATTCTCCGGATGGGCCCGTATCCCGCCAAAGCGGCCGGGCTTGGTTACAATCCACCTCATTGTGGGCGGAAAAGTCGAGTGCCCATTCTGGCACGAAGACCCTTTGCGGAGGATGAACAGGTGAAACACTGCGTTATGAAGCTGGCCCTGGCCGGTGTGATGGTGGCGGGCAGCTCTGCAAGCCTGGCCCAGGCAGTGGTGAAGATCGGCTTTGCCGGCCCTTTGACCGGCCCGATTGCCCACGTGGGCAAGGATGAGCAGTACGGCGCCCAGCTGGCCCTCGACGACGCCAACGCCAAGGGCGTGAGCATCGGTGGCCAGAAGGTGAAATTCGAGCTGCAGGCCGAGGACGACCAGGCCGATCCGCGCACTGCCACCACGGTGGCCCAGCGTCTGGCCGATGCCGGCGTGAAGGGCGTGGTGGGCCATGTCACTTCGGGTGCGTCGATTCCGGCCTCGCGCATCTACGAGCAGTCGGGCATCCCCGCCATCACCCCGTCTTCCACCAGCCCCAAGCTGACCCAGCAGAAGTTCAAGACCACTTACCGGGTCATTGCCAACGACCTGCAGCAGGGCGCTGCCATGGCCCGCTTTGCCACGGAGGTGCTGAAGGCCAAACGCATCGCCGTGATCGACGACCGTACCGCCTACGGTCAGGGCCTGGCCGACGCATTGGTGGATAGCCTGAAGAAACTTGGTACCCCGCCGGTGGGGCGCGAGTTCACCACCGACAAGGCCACCGATTTTGCGGCCATCCTCACCAAGCTCAAGGCGGCCCAGCCCGACGCCATCTTTTATGGCGGCATGGATGCCCAGGGGGCGCCGCTGCTCAAGCAGATGAAGCAGCTCGGCATCACCGCCAAGTATCTGGGGGGCGACGGCGCCTGCACCGCCGAGATGATCAAGATCGCCGGCGCGGCCATGAGCAGCGATGTGTACTGCACCCAGGCTGGCATCCCCATGGACAAGATGCCCGGTGGCAAGGAGTTCAACGAGCGCTTCAAGAAGCGTTTCGGCGTGCCCGTGCAGCTCTACGCCCCCTACAGCTACGACGCCACCACGGCCCTGATCGAGGCCATGAAGGCGGCTGGCTCTTCCGACCCGGCCAAATATCTGCCCCAGATGCAGAAGCTGAGTTTCAAGGGTGTGACCGGCAATATCGCCTTCGATGCCAGCGGCGACAGCCGTGAGGGGGGCGTGACGCTTTACCAGTTCAATGCCGGAAAGTGGGAAGCCCGGCCCTGAAGAAGAGGGCGTCCCTCCCTTGGGGAGGATGTCACATCGTGACAGGAGGGCTGTTGCGCAGCCCGGCCCCAAAGTTGCTAGTCAGCGTCGTACCGTACAAACCAGAGGAGAAACCCGCATGAAATACCGCCTTGTCGCCCTTGCCGTGCTCGGTCTTGGTGCATCTGCTGTCCACGCCCAGGAAGTCATCAAGCTGGGCGTCGCTGCGCCCCTCACGGGAACCCAGGCCCACCTGGGCAAGGACATCGAGAACGGTGTCCGCCTGGCCATCGAGGAGTACAACGCCAAGGGCGTGACCCTCGGCGGCAAGAAGGTGAAGTTTGAGGTCCAGGCCGAGGACGATCAGGCCGACCCCAAGACGGCCACCACCGTGGCCCAGCGTCTGGCCGACAGTGGCGTGAAGGGCGTGGTCGGGCACCTCAACTCCGGCGCTTCCATCCCGGCCTCGCGCATCTACAACGAAGCGGGTCTGCCCCAGGTTTCTCCCGCCTCCACCAACCCCAAGCTGACCCAGCAGAACTTCAAGGCCACCTTCCGTACCATCGCCAATGACGTGCAGCAGGGGCTGGCCATCGGCAAGTACGCAGCCACCAAGCTGGGTAAGAAGATTGCGCTGATCGACGACCGCACTGCCTACGGCCAGGGTCTCGCCGACGAGGTGGAGAAGGCCGTCAAGGCCAACGGCGGCAGCCTCACCGGGCGCGAGTTTACCAGCGACAAGGCCACCGACTTCCTGGCCATCCTGACCCGCATCAAGGCCCAGAACCCCGACGTGATCGTCTACAGCGGCATGGACACCCAGGCCGGCCCCATGCTCAAGCAGATCAAGCAACTGGGCATCAACGCCAAGTTCATCACCGGTGACGGCGGCTGTACCGGAGAAGTGATCAAGCTGGCTGGTGATGCGATCAGCGGCAACACCTACTGCACCCAGCCGGGCCTGCCCCTTGAGAAGATGCCGGGCGGCAAGAACTTCAACGAACGCTTCAAGAAGCGCTTCAATGCCGACGTGCAGATCTACGCCCCGTATTCCTACGACGCCGCCTCGGCCATCATCGAGGCCATGAAGGCCGCCAACAGCGCCGACCCGGCCAAGTACGCCGGCAGCATCGCCAAGGTCAACTTCCCGGGCGTGATCGGCACCGTTGCCTTCGACGCCAAGGGCGACATCAAGGACGGCGCCGTGACGGTCTATCAGTTCAAGGCCGGCAAGTGGGAGGCCTTGCAGTAATTGATTTTGTAGGGGCGGCTTCAGCCGCCCGCGGTAGCCGAACCGGTGACACGGTTCCAAGTTCCGAGGGCGGCTGAAGCCGCCCCTACATCGTCCTGCAGGCAGTCCTGCCCCATTAACCTCTTCCGGTCGTTTCCATGGAAACCCTTCTCCAGCAAACCGTAAACGGCCTCGTCGTGGGTAGCGTGTATGCCCTCGTCGCCCTCGGTTACACCATGGTCTACGGCATTCTCGGCCTCATCAATTTCGCCCACGGCGACATCCTGATGGTCGGTGCCCTGGTGGCCCTCGAGGCCATCCGCCTGCTCCAGATATATGCGCCGGACCTCGGCCTCGTCCCGACCCTGCTGGCCGGACTGTCGATCTCGGTGGTGGTGTGCATGATCCTCGGTTATACCATTGAACGTACCGCCTATCGCCGCCTGCGCAATGCGCCCCGGCTGGCGCCCCTGATCACCGCCATCGGCGTGTCCTTCCTGCTCCAGACCATCGCCATGATCATCTGGGGCCGCAACTACCACACCTTCCCGCAGCTGGTGTCCACCACGCCCCTGGAGCCCGTCGCCGGTGTTTTCATCACCCCGGTGCAGATCGTCATCCTGGTGGTGTCGGCGGTGCTGATGGTGGCCCTGGTGCTGCTGGTTAACAAGACCCGCCTCGGCCGCGCCATGCGGGCCACCGCCGAGAACCACAAGGTGGCCAGCCTGATGGGCGTGGACACCAACAAGATCATCGCCGCCACCTTCATCATCGGTTCGGCCCTGGCCGCCGTGGCCGGGGTGATGTTCTCGTCCAATTACGGTATCGCCCACTACGCCATGGGCTTCATGCCGGGCCTCAAGGCCTTCACCGCGGCGGTTCTGGGCGGCATCGGCAACCTGGGTGGCGCCATGCTCGGCGGGCTGCTGCTGGGGCTGGTGGAGTCCATCGGCGCCGGCTACATCGAGGATATGAGCTTCGGATTCCTCAACTCCAGCTATCAGGACATCTTCGCCTTCATCATCCTGGGCATCGTGCTCATCTTCCGGCCCACCGGGCTGCTGGGTGAACGCGTCGCCGACCGCGCTTGAGGGATCTCACATGAACGAACTCGCCCTCGCCATCCCCTGGCTTGGCAAGCGCAACCCGGCGGCGGCCCGCTGGGTGGTGCTGGCCCTGGCCCTCGGCGCGCCCCTCATTGCCATGCTCTTCGGCAAGACCTGGGTGCGCATCCTCGATTTCGCCCTGCTCTACGTGATGCTTGCCATCGGCCTCAACCTGGTGGTGGGCTTTGCCGGCCTGCTCGACCTGGGCTACATCGCCTTCTACGCCGTGGGGGCCTACACCTTCGCCTTCCTGGCCTCGCCCCACTTCGAACTGCACCTGCCCTTCTGGCTGGTATTGCCCCTGGGGGCATGTTTCGCGGCGGTGGCGGGGATCATCCTCGGCCTGCCCACCCTGCGCCTACGCGGTGACTACCTGGCCATCGTGACCCTGGGCTTCGGCGAGATCGTGCGCATTTTCCTGAACAACCTGAACCACCCGATCAACATCACCAACGGGCCCCAGGGCATCAACATGATCGACCCGCTGGAGCTTTTCGGCTGGGACATCTCCCGGCCCCTGAAGATCGGGGAAGACATCACCATCAACTCCCTGTTCCTGTATTACTACGTTTTCCTGGCCTTCGTGGTGCTGTCCATCATCCTGGTCCAGCGCCTGCAGATCTCCCGGGTCGGGCGGGCCTGGGCGGCGATCCGTGACGACGAGCTGGCGGCCAAGGCCATCGGCATCAACACCCGCAACATGAAGCTGCTGGCCTTCTCCCTGGGGGCCACCTTTGGCGGCGTGGCCGGCGGGCTGTTTGCGGCCTTCCAGGGCTTCGTGTCCCCCGAGAGCTTCTCGCTGATGGAGTCCATCGCCGTGCTCACCATGGTGGTGTTCGGCGGCATGGGCAATCTGGCCGGGGTGGTGGTGGGCGCGCTGGCCCTCACGGCCCTGCCCGAGATCCTGCGCCACGTGGCCGTGCCGGTGCAGCAGGCGGTGTTCAACCAGGTCATTCTTGACCCGGAAGTGCTGCGCATGCTGCTGCTGTCCCTGGCCATGATCTTCATGATGCTGCTGCGCCCGGCGGGCCTGATCCCGGCCCACAGCCGCTATTCGCGCCCCGAACTGGTGGTCGGCAAGCCGGCACCGGCGGAGGCGGCCAAGTGATCACCCTGCTCGAAGCGAAGCACGTCACCAAGCGCTTTGGCGGCCTCACGGCCCTGTCCGATGTCTCCCTGACCATCCGCAAGGGGGAGGTGTATGGTCTGATCGGCCCCAACGGCGCGGGCAAGACCACCTTCTTCAACGTGCTTACCGGCGCCTACGTGCCCGAAGAAGGCGAGATCGTCTTCAACGGCACCGAGCTGCCCACCGGCAAGCCCCACGAAGTGGTGGCCGCGGGTATTGCCCGCACCTTCCAGAACATCCGTCTATTCCGGGAACTCACCGCCCTGGAGAACGTGATGGCCGGCCATCACATCCGCTCCCGGGCCAACCCCTTCTCCATCCTGCTGCAGACCAAGCATGCCCGGGAGGAGGAGCGCCTCATCACCGAGCGCGCCTTCGAACTGCTCCGCTACGTGGGCATCGAGCGCTTTGCCGATACCGTGTCGAAGAACCTTTCCTATGGCGATCAGCGCCGTCTGGAGATTGCCCGCGCCCTGGCCACCGAGCCCCAGTTGTTGGCCCTCGACGAACCGGCGGCGGGCATGAATGCCACCGAGACCGGCAAGCTGCGCGAGCTGGTCCAGACCATCCGCCACGACGGCGTCACCGTGCTGCTCATCGAGCACGACGTGAAGCTGGTGATGGGCCTCTGCGACCGCCTGGCGGTGCTGGATTTCGGCAAGAAGATCGCCGAGGACGTGCCCGCCGAGGTGCAGAAGAACGACGCCGTGATCTCCGCCTACCTGGGCGGCCATGGCACCCGCAAGGCAGGAGCTGCGGCATGAGCACGACTGATAACGCCGCTCCCATCCTGCAACTGCGCGACACCCGGGTGGCCTACGGTGCCATCGAGGCCGTGAAGGGCATCAGCCTGGAACTGGCCCCGGGCGAGCTGGTGTCCCTGATCGGGGCCAATGGCGCAGGCAAGACCACCACCCTCAACGCCATCGCCGGCACCCTGGGCACGGCCGGCGGGCAAATCCTCTACGACGGTCAGGCCATCGACAAGCTGCCGGCCCACAAGCGCCTGCGCCAGGGCCTGGCCCTGGTGCCGGAAGGGCGGGGCATCTTCACCCGCCTGACGGTGGAGGAGAACCTGCGCATGGGCGCCTACTGCCGGCGTGACGACGAGGCAGTGGAAGCCGACATGGAGCGCATCTTCGGCATGCTGCCGCGGGTCAGGGAGCGTCTGCAGCAGGTGGCCGGCACGCTCTCGGGCGGTGAGCAGCAGATGGTCGCCATCGGCCGGGCACTGCTGTCCCGCCCCCGGCTGCTGCTGCTGGATGAGCCCTCCATGGGCCTGGCGCCGCTGGTGGTGGAGAAGATCTTCGAGGTCATTGCCTCGGTGGCAGCCGAAGGCGTCACCGTGCTGCTGGTGGAGCAGAACGCTACCCTCGCCCTGGAATTTTCCAGCCGGGCCTACGTGATGGAGTCGGGGGCGATCACCCTCAGTGGCTCGGGTGCGGATCTGCTGGCCGATCCGAAGGTACGGGCCGCCTATCTGGGCGAGTGAGGACTTGTTGGCATTTGGTGATGTAACCGGGCTGACGGAAGGGGTTTGAGCGTCTAGGCTGAAAAGCAAGGCTTGCAGGTGTCTGCTTATGTCTGTTTCCTCGGTTGGTTCGTCCTCGTCATTCAGTCCGTCGTTCGCTGCACCCACCAGTCGGGCCGGCGGAGCAGGGGTGCGTCCGGGCGAAGCGCAAGGCGAAGTTCAAGGCAAGCCTCAGGGCAACGCTCAAGGCTTGAGCGAGGCCGACCTGCGACAGGTGGAACAACTCAAGCAGCGTGACCGGGAGGTCCGTGCCCACGAGATGGCCCACGTGGCGGCCGGGGCGGGGGTGGTGACCAGCGGCGCCAGCTATTCCTTCGAGACCGGCCCCGACGGCCGCCGCTATGCGGTGGGTGGCGAGGTGGGCATCAATGTGTCCCCCGGGCGCACGCCCGAAGAAACCCTGAGCCGGGCCGAGAAGATCCGCGCTGCCGCCCTGGCGCCTGTCGACCCGTCGGGTCAGGACCGCCAGATTGCCGCCCGTGCCGCCAGTATGGCGGCCGAGGCCCGCGTCGAATTGGCCACCCGGGCCCGTGATGAAGGTGCCGCCGGCCCTGCCCGGGCCTACCGGGTGGCGGAGACCGGGGGCCATGTGTCGGCGACGGGCTCGGCCCTCGACACCTACGCCTGATTCACCACCCACTCCACCACCTGCCAGCGTGCCGGCGTGATCGGCCACAGGGCATAGCAGAAGGGGCCGCGCCCGCCCAGGTGCAGGGTTTCGTGGTCGGTCACGGTGACTTCGCCCAGCGTCCAGAAATTCGCCAGGAGGGCTTCCAGGCTCAGGGGGTCGGCGCTGTGCACCGGGGCATGACGGTCCGGTGCCCGGGTCGTGGACAGCACATCGTGATAGCTCGCCCAGTGCCGTGCCTGCAGATGGCGTGAGAGCAGGGCCGTCCAGCTCCCGCCTGGCGCGGCGACCTGCCCGAGTACATTGGAAAAAAGGAAGGCGGCGTCGGGAAAGCGCGCCGCCAGCAGGGCCAGGCCATCCGGGGTGCTCAGGCAGTCGAGCTTGTCGAAGCGTAGCCGGCGGGCATCGGGCCGCCGTGCCAGCAGGTGGCGCGCGATGGGGTCCGGCTCCAGCGCGATGACCTGGTCGAAGCGTTCCAGGAAGCCCGGCGGCAAGGCATGACCGGCGTTCGGGCCGACAATCACCAAGGTGCGGGCGTTTGGCTGCCAGTCACTCAGCCAGCCGGCCACGGTCGCGTGGAAGCCGGCCCACAAGCCGCGGCGGTAGCGGAGGGCGCGCAACTGGTACGTCATGCCACCGCTGGGGTCGAACAGATGGTCACGCAGGGTGGGGAAGGGGTCGCGCACGGTCCGTTTTCCGGTGCAAGGTGGCGCGATTATGACTGGTCAGCCAAGGCTTGCAGATGCCATGCTGCGGTCTTTGTGTTTTGAGCGAGATCAGGAATGGAGAACGGGATGAAGGACCCCTTGCATGAAGAAGCCCTGTCGTCGGAAGCCGTTTTTGAGGGGCGCCTGCTGAAAGTATTCCGGGACCGGGTCAGCCTCCCCGATGGGAAGGAAGGCCTGCGGGAGTACGTCAAGCACCCCGGCGCAGTGGTGGTGATCCCGGTTCTGCCCGATGGCCGCCTCGTCTTCGAGCGCCAGTTCCGCTACCCGGTGGGGCGGGCCTTTCTCGAACTGCCGGCCGGCAAGATCGATCCGGGCGAGGACATCCTGCGCTGCGCGCAGCGCGAGCTGCAGGAAGAGACCGGCCATGTCACCGAGGACTGGCGTTACCTGGGGGTGATGCACCCGTGCATCGGCTACTCCAACGAGCGCATCGAGATCTTCATCGCCCGCGGCCTGAAGCATGTGGGGCATGCCTGGGATGAGGGCGAATTCCTGGAGATCCTGACCCTGAGCCTGGCCGAGGCGCGGGAGGCGGTGTTTGACGGGCGCATCACCGACGCCAAGACCATCACCGCCCTGTACTGGGCCGAGCGGGAGTTGAGAGAGGGTTGAGCAGCAGGGCGCACATGCAGCAGTACAGCACTGCGGCATTGATCAGGTGCCAGCCCACGTGGGTGCCGACGGGCCAGATGCCGCAGAGCAAGGTGTCACTGGTCCGGCAGACCAGGCTGATGACGAACAGTCCCGCGGCCCGGGTCAGCCAGCGCGCACTGGCCGGTTGAGTCCGCCGGGCAGCCCGCGCGCACCAAAGCAGCAGCGCGAAGGGGGGCAGGTAGATCTCCGAGCCGTTGAGGGGGAGCGGTGGCAGGCCTCGTGTGGCCGCCACAAAGAGGGCCGCCAGTGCCACGAACGCGGCCGTCCCCGCCCAGGCCTTCCCGTCGCCGGTACCCAGCACGCGAACCTGGAAGCGCTGGTGAAATATCAGCACGAACAGGGCGATGAAGGCGATGTCCAGCAGTGCCGTCCAGCGGGTGGCCACCGTGTGGAAGACCAGGCTGCCCAGCCCGATGGCGAAGACCAGCCCGGCGAGGTAATGCAGATCCCGCCCTTTTCCGCTCGCCTGTTTCCAGAGCAGGACCGCGACCAGCAGGAAGCCGAGATTGCTGATTGCGTTGAGGGGCTCAGACCACAGGCTGGCGTCGGTGCGCTCACAGTACAGGTCAATGCTCTCGGCCCAGTTCATGCCGGACCTCCATCATGAGGGCGGCGGTGAAAGAACCACCACCAGGCGGTGAAACAGCCGAGACCGAGCAGCAGCATGGCCGTCATGCCGAAGGCGAGGCTGCCGACCGAGCCCCACAGGGCTGGTGCCACGAGGCCGGCGGTGATCGAGCTGATCACCATCTGCACGAAGCTCTGGCAGCTGGAGGCCAGCCCCCGGTGGGTGGGAAAATGATCCAGCGCCAGCAGGGTCAGGCTGGGCATGGCGATGGCCATGCCGAAGTTGTAGGCCATGATGGGCAGTACCGACTGGGGCAGGCCGGCTGGGAGCAGGTAGCTCACGGCCAGGTTGAGGCCGGCAGCACCCAGCATCAGGGCGAAGCCCAGGCGGATGGTGCGGGCCTGGGACAGGCGCCCGGCGAGGCGGGCGGACAGGGCCGATCCGGCCATCATGCCGATCACCCCGGGGATGAACATCCATCCGAACTCGGTTTCGCCGAGGCCAAGGTGCCGCATCAGGAACACCGGGGCCGACAGGACATAAATGAAGAAGCCGTTGAAGTTGAGGCTCACCGCGATGCTCAGCAGCAGGAAGCCCGGCGAGGCGAACACGGCCCGGTAGCGGCGGGCCAGGGGGCGCAGGTGGAGCGGGTGGCGTGCCTCGATCGGGTGGCTTTCGGAGAGCCGCCAGGCGCTCAACGCCGCCAATGCCAGCCCCAGCAGGGCCAGGAAGACGAACACGGCGCGCCAGCCGAAGGCCGTGTGGATCCAGCCGCCGAGGATGGGGGCGATGGCCGGCCCGAGGGCGAAGGCCATGCTCACGTGGCTCATCAGGCGCTGGGCCCGGGGCCCTTCCATGATGTCCCGCACCACCGCCCGGCCTACCACCATGCCCGCGCCGGCGCTGATGCCCTGGAGAGCCCGGCCCACCAGCAAGGTTTCGATGCTGCCGGCAAACACGCACACCAGGGAGGCCAGCGCGAAGAGCAGCATGGAGACGACGATCACCGGCTTGCGCCCCCAGGCGTCGGAAAACGCGCCGTGCCAGAGCACCATGGCCCCCATGGGCAGCATATAGGCGGTTAGGGTCTGCTGCACCTCGATGGGGGCGGCGTTCAGCTCCTCGCCAATGGCGTGAAGGGCTGGCAAGTAGGTGTCGATCGAGAACGGACCGACGGTGGCGAGCGCTGCAAGCAGTGCCGCCAGCTGGATGTAGGGCATGGAAGGGTCCGGTGGGGGGGAGCGCGGTTCGACACGCCCGGCGGGAGAGGGTTCTTACTCGACGACGTGAATCTTGCCCACGTAGTAGCCTGTTTCGCCGAAGCAGGTGGAGGGAATACCCACATGCTGCTCGTAGGCGATGGAGACGCGCTTGCCCATATGACTGTTGATGATCGCGGCAACCCCGTCGTCACGCACGGTGAACTTGAAGATCTCGGGAAGGCTGCCGGGAATGGCGACGATGGCCATCTCGCCTTCCCAGGTCTTGCACAGCCAGCCCTTCTGGGAAAACTTCTGGACGTAACCGGCCCGTTCGCCGGTCGAATAGCTCCAGTTGAGCACCAGCCAGGTGTAACCGGCGAACAGGGCCAGGAGCAGAACAATGAAACCGATGAACCAGACGAGCCAGTTTTTGGCGCGGGGCGCGCCCGCTGACGGGGTGGATGCCACTTGAAGAAACTCCTGAAGGGATTGGACGGTGATTCAGAGGCCCCTGCGGCTCTGGATGGCTTCCGCCACATGGGAGGCGCCCACAGTATCGGCGCCGTTCATGTCGGCAATTGTACGCGCGACCTTCAGGATGCGATGGTAGCCGCGGGCGGAAAGACCGAGGCGATCGATGGCGGTTTGTAACAGTTGTGCACCCTTCCCATCGGGTTGGCACCAGCGGTTGATCTCGTTGCCGGAGAGGCGTGCGTTGGGTTTGCCCTGGCGGGTGAGCTGGCGGGCCCAGGTCTGCGCAACCCGCTCGCGCACGGTGGCGGTGGACTCGCCGGGATGGATTGACTGCAGGTCGGAGGCCGGCAGGACGGGCACCTCAAGGAGCAGGTCGATGCGATCCAGCAGTGGGCCAGAGAGCTTGTTGCGATAGCGGGCGATCTGGTCGGGCGAACACCGGCAGCGCCCGTCCGGGTGCCCCAGATAGCCGCAGGGGCAGGGGTTCATGGCTGCCACCAGTTGAAAACGGGCGGGGAATTCGGCCCGGCGCGCGGCGCGGGAGGTGGTGATCACGCCGCTTTCCAGGGGTTCGCGCAGGGCTTCGAGGACGCGACGCTCGAACTCCGGCAGTTCATCAAGGAACAGCACGCCGTTGTGGGCCAGGCTGATCTCGCCGGGGCGCGGGGTTCCACCGCCCCCCACCAGGGCTGCGGTCGACGCAGAGTGGTGCGGTGCCCTTATGGGCCGAGTTCCCCAGTGTTCCGGCCGGAAGCTGCCCTCCACCGACTGCACGGCGGCGCTCTCAAGGGCCTCGTCGTCACTCATCGGCGGGAGCAGGCCGGGCAAGCGCTGGGCGAGAATGGACTTGCCAGTGCCCGGCGGCCCGAAGAGCAGCAGGGAATGCTGCCCGCTGGCCGCCACTTCCAGGGCCCGGCGGGCCTGGGTCTGGCCCTTCACGTCGGCCAGATCGGGGTAGTTGGGGGGCGCCACGAGGGGCGGGCCGGCATAGGGTGAGAGCAGCGTGTGCCCGCACAGGTGGGCGGCCACCGCCAGCAGGCTGGTGGCCGGCAGCAGGGCGACGCTGCGCACCAGGGCGGCTTCGGGGGCATTGGCGGCGGGGAGGATCAAGGTGCGCCCGCTGCTGGCGGCCTGTCGGGCCAGGGCCAGAGCGCCGTGCACCGGACGTAGTTCGCCGGTGAGGGAGAGCTCGCCCGCAAATTCGTAGCGTGCCAGGCCCTCGGCCGGGATCTGGCCGGATGCGGCGAGGATACCGAGGGCGATGGGCAGATCAAAGCAGCCACCTTCCTTGGGCAGATCGGCGGGGGCCAGATTGACCGTGATGCGTCGCTGGGGAAATTCGAACTGGGAGGTCTGCAGCGCGGCGCGCACCCGATCGCGGGCTTCGCGCACCTCGACATCGGGCAGCCCCACCAGCGTGAAGGCCGGGAGCCCGTTGGCGAGATGAACCTCCACCTTGACCTCAGGGGCGAGGAGGCCGACGAGGGCGCGACTTGTCAGGGTAGCCAGACTCACGGTTTATCCGGTTTGGGTAAATCGCGAGTCTAACCTCAGGAAGCCTCCGGCGGTATGGCTACGTCATGGCGCGTCGCGAAAAGCCTCGACACCGATCACCAGGCGGACTTCATCGCCCACCGAGGGAATGTTCTTGGTCATGCCGAATTCCGAGCGCTTGAGGCGGGCGGTGATGTCGGCGCCACAGGTTTCGCGCTTGTTGAGGGGGTGGGGGGCGCAGTGGAAGCGGGTCAGGGTCAGGGAGACAGGCCGGGTCACCCCCAGCAGGGTCAGGCTGCCTTCGGCGGAAACCGGCTTGTCTCCGTCGAATTGCAGTCGGTCGGCCTTGAAGGTGATGGTCGGGAAGGCCTCGGTGTTGAAAAAGCCTTCACCGCGCATGTTCTCGTTCCACTTGGCAAAGCCCATGTCGATGGAGGCCGCGTCGATGCTCACCTCCACGCTGCCTTTGCGGGCGGCCACGTCGAGGGTGATCTTGCCGCTAGTCTTGTTGAAGCGCCCGCGCTGGGTGGAGAAACCCAGGTGGTCGGTTTCGAAGACGGGAAAGGTGTGGTTGCCGTCGATGGTGTAATTGACGGGTGCGGCCAGGGCGGGCGCTGCGACGCAGGCGAGGAGGGCGAGGGCTTTCTTCAAGGGAGTCTCCGCAGAAGGGGCAGGAAGCAAACGAGGGCGCCGGGGCGCCCTCGCTGGGACAACGGACAAATCGCGGGGTTCAGTCAGCCGGAGACGCCGGCCGGGAAGCCAGTTCCGCCTCCAGGTGAGCGACGCGTGTTTCCAGGTCGGCCAGCTTTTCGCGGGTGCGGGCGAGCACTTCGCGCTGGATGTCGAATTCCTCGCGGGTCACCAGATCCAGTTTGGAGAAGCCGCTGGCAAGCAGCGCGCGGGCATTCTTCTCGATGTCCTTGGCCGGACTGCTGGCGAGGAGTTCGGAAACCTTTGAGCCGATGTCGTCGAGAATTTTCGGGTTGGCCATGGTAGCTACCTCAGAATTTGGGAAGGGTAGGGTACGAAACCCCTGTGATCAAAGTCTAGCACCGCCACCGCCCATTGATCGGCGGGGTTGATGCACCAAAGTGGCGCCCTGTATTGGTGCATGATACCAAGTTGGTGCGCACTGGAATTTCCCTGCGCCGCAGCAAAACCCGGTCAGTTCGCGCAGTGGGCTGAAAAAAAAGGATATTTCAAATTGGCACATGTGTTGCTTAATGGACTTCGCCAACTTTTGATTACGAGGAGAAACCCTATCATGCGCAAGACCGTCATTGCCTCCGCCCTGATTGCTGCCAGTGCTGTTCTGCCGTCCGTGGCCACCGCTGCCGATGCCACGCCGGAGCACACCTTCACCAGCAACGTGACGCTGGCATCCGAGTACATCTATCGCGGCATCGGTCAGACCAACCGCAAGCCGGCGGTGCAGGGTGGCTTCGACTACGCGCACTCCAGCGGCCTGTACCTCGGCACCTGGGCTTCCAACGTGTCCTGGCTGACGGATGGCAATTCCACTGTCAGCAACAGCATCGAGATGGACTTCTACGGTGGCTTCAAGGGCACCGCCGGTGACTTCAGCTACGACGTGGGTCTGCTGCAGTACTTCTACCCGGGTACCGGCTACGGCAACAACCCGAACACCCTGGAAGGCTATGTGTCGGCCGGCTATTCCTTCCTGACCCTGAAGTATTCCCATTCCTTCAGCGACCTGTTCGGTTGGGTCGGCAGCAAGAACTCCGGCTATCTGGAACTCAATGCCGCCTATGAGCTGGTTCCGACCCTGAATCTGGTGGGTCACGTGGGTCGCCAGCGTGTTGCCGGCTCGACCTCCGAGGGTGCCTCCTACACCGACTGGAAACTGGGCGTGACCAAGGACTTCAGCGGCACCGTGCTGGGTCTCAGCTACATCACCACCAATGCCAGCAGCGCCTGGTACACCAACCTTCTTGGCAAGGATCTGGGCAAGGACCGTGTGGTTCTGTCCGTGACCCGCAGCTTCTAATTCCCGCAACCGCAGGACGGTCGAATTCCGGCCGTCTGCCTGAGGAACCCAGCCATGAAACTCGTAACTGCCATCATCAAGCCCTTCAAGCTCGACGAAGTGCGCGAAGCACTGTCCGCCATTGGCGTGCAGGGAATCACCGTGACCGAAGTCAAGGGTTTTGGTCGCCAGAAGGGGCACACCGAGCTGTACCGTGGTGCCGAATACGTGGTCGATTTTCTGCCCAAGGTGAAGATCGAAGCCGCCGTCAAGACCGAGATCCTGGATCAGGTGATCGAAGCCATCGAGAAGTCCGCCAGCACCATGGACTCATCTTTCTTTACTAGATAAATAATCAGTGGCGCAATAAAGGAAGAAACAAAGGTGACCAGATGCACAATCAATGAAAGATTGCGTTCATCCTGTGTTGGTGTGTAATTATCCGGAAAGCC
>NZ_JAFLDT010000021.1 GCF_017302315.1 Zoogloea sp. | reverse complement strand
TCCTTGGCCAGTGATTCGCGGAGCTTCTCGAGGTTCGGCGCTTCGGCATAGCTCACCTCCATCAGGGTGCCGCCGGTGAACTCGACGCTGAAATGGAGTCCCTTGGTGACCAGGAAAAACACGGCGAACAGAAAGGTGACCAACGAAATGACGTTGAACACCAGCGCGTGCTTCATGAAAGGGATGTCTTTGCGGATGCGGAAAAATTCCATGATGGCGGTTCCGTTTCTATGTGGTTGCGCGTCTTAGTTGCCCGGCTTCCACACCTGGCCGATGGCCAGCTTGTCGAGCTTGCGCTTCTTGCCGTAGATCAGGTTCACCAGGCCGCGGGATACGAGGATGGCACTGAACATGGAGGTCAGGATGCCAAGGCAGTGGACCACGGCGAAACCCCGCACCGGCCCCGAGCCGAACACCAGCAGGGCAACGCCGGCGATCAGCGTGGTGACGTTGGAGTCGAGAATGGTGTCGAATGCCCGGTCATAGCCTGCCGAGATGGCGGCCTGGGGTGTTGATCCGTTGCGCAGTTCCTCTCGAATGCGCTCGTTGATCAGCACGTTGGCGTCGATGGCCATGCCAAGGGTCAGCGCGATGGCCGCAATACCGGGCAGGGTGAGGGTGGCCTGCAGCAAGGAAAGGAGGGCGATCAGCAAAAGCAGGTTGGAGGCCAGGGCCAGCACCGAGACGAGACCGAAGAGCATGTAGTAGGCGCACATGAAGATACCGATCGCCACGAAGCCCCACAGGGTCGAATGAAAGCCCTTGCTGATGTTCTCGGCCCCAAGGCTCGGGCCGATGGTACGTTCTTCAATGATCTCCATCGGTGCTGCCAGGGAACCTGCCCGCAGCAGCAGCGCGGTGTCCGTGGCTTCCTCGGAGCTCATGCGACCGGAAATCTGGACACGACCACCACCGATCTCCCCGCGGATGACCGGGGCGGTGACCACCTCTCCCTTGCCCTTCTCGATCAGCAGGATGGCCATGCGCTTGTTGACGTTCTCGCGGGTGACGTCCTTGAAAATGCGGGCACCGGCCGAATCCAGGGTGAGGTGTACGGCAGCCTCGTGGGTCTGGCCGTCAAATCCTGGCTGGGCGTCGGTGAGGCGCTCACCGGTGAGGACCACTTGCTTCTTGACGAGCAGGGGGCGCCCTTCGCGGTCGTTGTATATCTCCGTGCCTGGCGGAATGGCGCCGTTCATGGCCGCCTCGAGGGCGCCGGGTGCATCCTCCACCATGCGGATCTCAAGGGTGGCCGTGCGGCCCAGGATGTCCTTGGCCTTGGCCACGTCCTGCACGCCGGGGAGCTGCACGACAATCCGGTCAATGCCCTGTTGCTGGATGACGGGCTCGGCGACGCCAAGCTCGTTGATCCGGTTGTGCAGGGTGGTGATGTTCTGTTTGAGTGCGAATTCCTGGATGGACTTCTGGGCCAGCGGATTGAGCGTGGCGGTGATCTTGAAGTCTGCGCCGTCCTGGCCTTCCGTCAGTTGCAGATCGTTGGTGCTGGCCATGATCACGGCACGAGCCCGTGATTGGGCTTCAGCATCGCGGAACTTGATGACGACAGTCTGGCCTTCCCGGGTGATGCCCGCGTGGCGCACGTTCTTGTCGCGCAGCAGGGTGCGCAGATCGCCGGTGGTGGAATCAAGCCGCTTGGTGACCGCGCCCTTCATGTCTACTTGCAGAAGGAAGTGCACGCCACCCCGCAGATCGAGGCCCAGGTACATGGGCAGCGCACCGATGCTGGTGAGCCATTGGGGGCTGGCGGAAAGGAGGTTGAGGGCCACCACATAGGACGGATCGGCGGCGTCCGGATTGAAGCCCTTCTCTATGGCATCCTTGGCCTTCAGCTGTGTGTCCGTGTCGCGAAAGCGCGCACGCACACTGTTGAAGTCGGAAAACAACCCATCGTGCTGGATGCCGGCGGCGGCGAGGATTTCGTCGACGCGTTTCTGGGTGGTGCCTGCGTCCAGTTTGAGCGTGGCCTTGCCGCTCGAGACCTGTACGGCGGGAACCTCACCGTAGAAGTTCGGCAGGGTGTAGATCAGGCCCCACAGCAGGACGAGCCCGATGAGGAGATTCTTCCAGAGAGGATAGCGGTTCATGGTCTGGCGGGAAGGATGGGGTACAGGCCCGGCGGCCAAAGTAAACCGGTGCGTGTGCACCGGCTGGGCGCCGCTCAGATTGACTTGAGCGTGCCCTTGGGCAGAACGGCGCCAATAGCCTGCTTCTGAACGACGATCTGGGTGTTGGTCGCGACTTCCACGGTCACATAGGCATCACTGATGGCGACAACCTTGCCGACGATGCCGCCACCGGTCAGGACTTCGTCATTCTTCTGCAGGCCTTCGAGGAGGGCCTTGTGTTCCTTGGCGCGCTTCATCTGCGGGCGGATCATCAGGAACCACAGTACCGCGAACATGAAGATCATCGGCAGAATGCCGGTCAGACCGCCCAGGGGGTCCTGTGCGGCGGCCGGTGCGGCCTGGGCAAAGGCGTTGGAAATCAGCACATTGAACTCCGGAGTGAAGATGCAAGGGGCTGGATTATAGCAGTACCCGGCGGCCTGCCTTCGAGTGCCTGTCGTTGGGGGGGGCGGTACGCAAAAAAGCGGCGTCTGTCTTGCGACAGACGCCGTCAAGTCTCCACAAGGGAGAGGAGGGAGAAAAACACGGTTGCGCCACCGCCCTGGGGCGGCGGCAGGCGCCCTTAGGCTGCCTTGTTCATCTGGTTGCAGAAGCGCTGCCAGTTGGCAGAGATCACGGAAAACATCTGTTCCGCCGCGAGCAGGGGCATCAGGCCCATGCGATGCTGGGTGCGCATGAAGGATTCGACATGGGGGGCGCAAAGCGTACTTTGCTCTTCGGCCAGCAGTTCGAGGAAGCGGGCTTCAGCCGCACCCCAGAATTCCGAGGTGCCTACCCAGCCGGTATCTGCAGTAGCTTCGCGAAGGGCCTTGCGCCACAAGGCTTCGGCGCGTTCGACGGGAACACCCGCTTTGCGGGCGTGCCAGTGAAGTAGTTTTGGTGCTTTCATTTGCTGTTACTCCTATGTTGGGGCATCAAACAAGCCGAGCTGATTTCTATGTCGGAGCCGTGTATTTTGGTGCGATGCAAAATTGCCTTTTTTGGCATATTTGCTGCTGTCCAAGGGTTCCTTCAGCTTCTGGTAAGTCTTGTTTGTTGCATTGCACAATTTCAGTTTAGGTGCTTGCGGTGCGCACTGCAAGCGCCTTTTCAATTTGTTTCAAGTAATCCGTCACGTTGGCGCGGCGTTTTCGCAACACCCGCCGGTATCCGCCAATGCAGGGCACTGGCAGTAGAATGTGGCGCTTCGCCGCATTCCGTGTCACCCCATGTCCCAGCTTCTCGAACACCTCAACGCTGAACAGCTCGCTGCGGTGACCTTGCCGCCGCGGCACGCCCTGATTCTGGCAGGTGCAGGTTCCGGCAAGACCCGCGTGCTCATCACGCGCATTGCCTGGTTGTTGCAGAACGGCTATTGCAGCCCCCAGGGCATCCTTGCCGTAACCTTCACCAACAAGGCTGCCAAGGAGATGCTGACGCGGCTCTCGGCCATGTTCCCGATCAACACCCGGGGCATGTGGATCGGGACCTTCCATGGCTTGTGCAACCGTTTCCTGCGTGCCCACCATCGGGATGCCGGCTTACCTCAGCTATTTCAGATCCTCGATACCGCAGATCAGCTCGCATCGATCAAACGCTTGCTGAAAACCCTCAATGTGGACGATGAAAAGTATCCACCACGCGACCTGCAGCACTTCATCAACGGCCAAAAGGAGGCGGGCTTGAGGCCGGCTGCGGTCGAGGCATGGGATGACTACAGCCGCCGTCGTGTGGAGCTTTACATGGAGTATGAGGCACAGTGCCAGCGCGAGGCAGTTGTGGATTTCCCCGAGTTGTTGCTGCGCAGCTACGAGTTGCTGGTGCGGAATGAGCCGATACGCCGCCATTACCAGGCGCGTTTCCGCCATATCCTGGTGGATGAGTTTCAGGACACCAATGTGCTCCAGTACCGCTGGCTGAGCTTGCTGGCCGGTAAGGGCGAGGAGGGGGGGGCCAGTTTGTTCTGTGTGGGTGACGACGATCAGTCCATCTATCGTTTCCGCGGTGCTGAAGTCGGCAACATGCGGGATTTCGAGCGGGATTTTCGCGTTGAAAACGTGATCCGCCTGGAGCAGAACTATCGCTCCCACGGCAACATCCTTGATGCGGCCAACGCGCTGATTGCCAACAACACCAGGCGTCTGGGCAAGAACCTATGGACGGATCGCGGGGCGGGGGAGCCGATCCGCGTCTATGAAGCGTTTGCCGATTCCGATGAGGCTCGCTGGATCGTCGACGAAATCCAGTCTCTGGTTCGTGACGGTGCCAGTCGTGCCGACATCGCGCTTCTTTATCGCTCGAATGCCCAGTCGCGGGTGCTGGAGCATCAGCTTTTTTCCAGCGGCATTGCCTACCGGGTATATGGGGGGCTGCGCTTCTTTGAGCGTCAGGAGGTGAAGCACGCTCTGGCCTATCTGCGCCTGATCGCCAATTCTGATGACGATACCGCGTTCACCCGGGTCGTCAATTTCCCGACCCGCGGCATTGGCGCCCGATCCCTTGAGGCCCTGCAGGATGCGGCCCGGACTTGGAATACGCCGCTCTACCAGACAGTGCCTCACCTCTCCGGCAAGCCGGGCTCATCCCTCGCGCAGTTTGTGGTGTTGATCGAGCGCCTGCGCAGTGAGACGCGGGATCTGCCGCTGCATGAGATGGTCGAGCACGTGATCGAGGTGTCTGGTCTGCGTGCTCACTACAAAGCGGAAAAGGAAGGGCAGGAGCGGCTCGAGAACCTGGATGAACTGGTCAATGCGGCTGCGAACTTCAGCGCCGAGGTGGGCGCCGGCCAGGCACCCGGGGATTCGCCGTCCGCTGCCGATTCGGTGCTTGCCGAGTTTCTTGCGCATGCGTCCCTGGAGGCGGGCGACCATCAGGCGGATGCGGGTACGGAGGCAGTGCAGTTGATGACGGTTCATGCCGCCAAGGGGCTTGAGTTCGACGTGGTCTTTCTGAGCGGCCTTGAGGAGGGGCTTTTCCCCCATGAGAACAGTGCCCAGGAGGCGGACGGTCTGGAAGAGGAGCGGCGCCTGATGTATGTGGCCGTCACCCGGGCGCGCCAGCGTCTCTATCTGAGCTTCACCCAGAGCCGGATGCTCCATGGCCAGGTGCGCTATAACCTGCGCTCCCGCTTCCTGGAAGAAATCCCGGAAGGCCTGACCAAGTGGCTGACGCCGCCCAATCCGCGCCGCAGTTTCGCGCCCGAGCCCTCCGCGCGCTATTACAACCCCGGAGCCGCCAAGCCGGCCATGGCTGCCATGCCGGCGCCTCCGCCGATGAAGTCCCGCGACCTGGGGGGGCTGCGGATCGGCCAGAGCGTGCGGCATGCGCGTTTCGGCGATGGGGTGATCGTTTCTGCCGAGGGCAGCGGCAATGACGCGAGGGTTCAGGTGAAATTCGCCGAGGCGGGCAGCAAGTGGCTGATGCTGGCGGTGGCGAAGCTCACCGCGGTTTAGGCCTGGATGACTTGTCGGCCTTGGCCGGATCCGTATGCCTGCTGCTTCATCATCAAGTGGGTCAGCAGCCAGCCGCAGGTCATGGCAACAAAGGGCATGACCGGGTAGTGAAAGCGGGATTGTCCCGAAAAAACCATTGCGATCAGCGTGGGGTAAAGGGCCAGCGTGTAGGGCAGCAGCCACCAGTCAAATCGGGGGGGCGTCAGCTTCGCCTTCCTGGAAAGCAGGAGAAACCCGGCCCATAAAAAGCCTGACATGAGACAGATATAGTAGGCCTGATTGGCATAGCGTACGGCGCGGAACCATAGTGCGTGGGCCGCGTATCTTTCTTGGTCGGCCTGGAAAGACCACTCGGACTCACCGTCTGGTCCCCAGAGGCGGAAGGCCTTGAGCGGAATGAGTTCCATAAAGCGCCCCGGGTTTTCCTGAATCCACTCTTTTGCAAGCCTGCGTGCCTCCTTGTCCACCTCCAGCTGTGCCGACACGCTTCGATTGATCCCGGTCACTAATGGATCCTTCTCGGAGTAGCCTCCTCGGGCGCTTGGGTTGTTTCCGGTCAGCAGCGTAAGCCCACCATTCGTTGATACGAACACCCATTCCCCGAACACTTGGTAGTTGCGATAGCTCCAGGGGGCTACGACCAGTAAGGCCACAAGGACGACTGTGAGAGCACGGGCAACGGAGCTTGCGACATGCTTGATCGTCATGGGTGAGCGCAGCACCGCCACGCCAAAGATCATTGGAATCACGAGCAGCGATTGCGCCTTTGTCAGTGTTGCAACTCCGAAGATGACGCCTGCGAGTACTCTGCTTGCAGGGCTCTGGCGAGCGATCAGAAGCCAGCAGCCCGCGAGAAGAAGAGTGGTGTAGAAGACCTCGGTCAGCATCAAGGGTACATATCCGATGCTGTTGGGATAGATCGCCAGGAGCAGGAGTCCAAGGCGAGCAGCGGCTTCCGAGCGGAAAAGATGACGGCCGAGATCAAGAGTGAGCCATCCCGCAAGCACCGAACAGGCCAAGTTGAAAAGCTGGGCAGCCAGGATCGAAACGCCGAAGGTCTTGAATATCAGCGCGAGCACAATTGGCCAGCCTGGGGGCCAATAGGCCGTAGCTATGCCGCCTTCCGAATAGCCCTCACCCTGCGACAGACGGGCGGCCGCACCAACATACCAGAGGGCATCCGAGATGGGGGTGATGGGAACAAGAAGCACTGCCGCCCGTGTCAGTGCGAAGATGAGGAAAATCAGGGGAAGCGTGCCTGGCTTTAAAAGCCAGGCGAACATGTTTTGCGGTTTCATCATCGTCTCGCTTGAAATCCGGCTTCTTGATGTTCCAGTCCCATGTGTATCGGCTGCGGGAGAAAGCTACAGGCTCGGAATCGGATCTGAGACCGTCAGTTCGTTGTTCGTTGTAGAAAGGCGTCCGACGCAAGTGCTCACATCATCAATGCGCGTCTTCGGTGTGCTTGAACGTCCAGTAGGAGTTCAGAAAGTAATTGACCAATGTGGCAGGGATGATGCCGGCGAACTGATGGAGCTGGGGTGGGTAATCCGGCAGAAGCATCGAGAGCCCAACGAAGGTCGAGTAGCTTACGCCCAGCGACAGCAGCGAGACGGCATTGAACTTGATTCCGCGAGTTCTCATCCGATCCTTGGTCTTCCTCCATCGGAAAGTCCATCCGTTATTCAGGAAGAAATTCGTTACGATGGATAGCTCAATGGCAATCGGTGATGCTCCGTATTTGTTGAATCCCTGGGCGAGCAAGATCGTGAAGACTCCGAGATTGACGACAACCCCCGAGGCTCCGACGATAATGAACTTCAGGAAGGTTTTTGAGCTGTCGAAGCGAATCCACCAAGCGTTGAGTATGAACTCGATGATGTCACGGATGCCCAGCTTGGACTCTCCATGCGTTCGGTCAATGAAATTCACCGGGATCTCGACAATCTTGGCTTTGCAGGTCTTTGCTGCGTGGAGAAGGGCCACCTGAAACGCGTACCCCTGGACTCGCAACTTGTCGAAGTCAATGCGCCGCAGGATGGACGTTCGAATGGCCCGAAATCCGGCTGTGCAGTCTCTGACTGAATAGATTCCGGCGAGATAGCGAGCAACGATATTCCCAAATCGCGAATTCAGACGGCGATAAAGGCCCCACTCGTCGGGGATCGTTCCCCCGCGGACATACCGACTACCAATGACGAAGTCTGCACCCGCATCAATCGCAGCAAGGAGGCGAGGCACGTCCTCGGGCTTGTGGGAGAAATCGGCATCCATCTCGAAGACGATGTCTGCAGACAGTTCCTCCATGGCGTGGCGCATCCCGCGAATATATGCAACGCCCAGACCTTGCTTCTGGCCGTTCAGGAGGTGCAGGTTGGGGTGGGATGCCTGGAGGCCTTGCACGACGTCGGCGGTTCGGTCGGGAGAGTTGTCGTCCACAACCAGTATGTGCATATCGTGGCGAATGCACTTGAACTCCTCCTGCAGGGCTTGGACCAGTGCAGCAATGTTGTCCCTTTCATTGTAGGTCGGGACAATGATGACGGTTTTCAGAGGTGTTGCATTCATGTTGCAATTTTGTAACTGGCGGAGAGACGGTGAGGTCAATATAGCCAAACACCTGAATTACACGCCTGTGCTCGGGGATTGGCTCCGGTTCCAGTGAATGGTATCGAAATTACTGCAATGCACAAGCATGGTGTGTTGTTGCCCGAGTGCACCCTGACGACTATCGCACGGACCAAGACAGAAATCGCCTGGAATGAAAACGGGGGTGCTGCAGTTGCGGTGCAGACTCATTGCCGTCGACCGTCTTTAGCACTTCGACGCAACCCGGCGTCTTGCACGTTGGTAGCCTGAGTCTGGTTGGGGAAGGTGGCTTGAAGTGTTCTTTGGGGGCAGTTCGAGGTGTCGAACGCCCGGGAGCGGGTGTTATGGGACGGGATGGGGTCGGAAGACCTCCTGATTCCGGTCTCCGTGCGCGTTGCCTGTAAGGCGATTTTTTTGACGGCGTTCCTGTTGCACGGTACCGCGACGGTTGCCCGCCGAGGCAAGGCCGTAGGTCATGGGAGTCGATGCAGGCTCTTCCCTGCCCGGCGCCCACGAGATGGGCGTCGAGGGTGTCCTTTGCGCGACGGATGTGCCGGTGGATGTGGGTTGTTCAGGCGCTGCGAAGCTCTCCATGCAGGGCAACGAACTCCTGCGCCAGCTTGTGCTTCGGGTCGAGATGGATCATGGGCTTGGCCTGTTCGTGGCTTTCACGGATCTTGATGGAGCTGGACAGATAGGTCTTGAAGATCGGAAGTCCTTCGGCAATCAGTTCCTGAACCAGCTTCTGAGGCAGGCTGGCACGGGGCTGGAACTGGTTCACCACGATACCTTCGACTTCCAGATCGCGGTTGTGATCGGCACGGATCTCCTGGACGTTTTCCATCAGTGCATAGAGGGCGCGGCGTGAAAAATCGTCGCAGTCGAAGGGGATCAGACACAAACGGGTGGCGATCAGGGCCGAGCGGGTATAGAAGTTGAGCGCCGGTGGCGTGTCTATGAACACGGCATCGTAGTCGTCGGCGAGCTCATCCAGTGCATCGCGCAGCTTGAAGATCTTGTAGCGGGATTCCAGCTTCCCCTGCAGCTCCTCCAGGCTTGGGTGGGAGGGCATGATCGACAGGTTGGGAAACGGCGTCGGGTGCACAAACTCTGCCGTCTTCTTGGGGCTGAACTTGAAGGACAGGGTCTGCTCGAAGAGCCCGGCCAGCGTGTCGTCAACGTTCTCCGCCGCATCACCCAGCAGGTAGTGGGTGGAGTTTCCCTGGGGGTCCAGGTCGACAACCAGCGTGCGTAGGCCCGTGTGGGCACTGATGGCTGCAAGATTGCAGGTGATCGTGGATTTGCCCACCCCACCCTTCTGGTTGAATACAACGCGTCGCATCGGTTCTCCCCGTTTTCTTGTGCTGTTTGGATGCGCGCGATTGTGCCATGCCTTGGACGGGGGGCTGAATTTACCGAGGGTGCCAAAATGGCGTGGGTCGGGTAAACTCGTACTCAAACAATAAGGCAAGCAGAACGTGAAGTCTTCGCGCCCTCCTCCCGGGCGCGAAACTCCGGTCGGGTGGTGGGGTAAGCACCGCTTGGCTGTCATACGAGGCACACGCTCGCCTCAGGGTACCCAGGACACATCCAGTTCCAGCCAGACCATCGGTGATTTCCCCCGCCAGTGGCACATTGTTGCCCTGACCAATGGGGGGCGGACCAATTTTTGAGAGAAGAGAGAACATGGACAAGGATTTCATTGCCGCAGCCCTCGACTACCACCGTAGCCCGACCCGCGGCAAGATTGCAGTGGTGCCGACCAAGGGCCTGACCAATCAGCGCGATCTGGCGCTGGCCTATTCGCCCGGCGTGGCCGCCGCCTGTGACGCCATCGTGGCCGATCCGGCCGATGCGCAGGAGTACACCTCCCGGGGCAATCTGGTGGCCGTGATCACCAACGGCACCGCCGTGCTCGGTCTCGGCAACATCGGCCCCCTGGCCGCCAAGCCGGTGATGGAGGGCAAAGGCTGTCTGTTCAAAAAGTTTGCCAACATCGACGTCTTCGACATCGAGCTTGCCGAGAACGACCCGGACAAGCTGATCGACATGATCGCGGCCCTTGAGCCCACCCTGGGTGGGGTCAACCTCGAAGACATCAAGGCGCCCGAGTGCTTCTACATTGAGCAGAAGCTGCGGGAGCGGATGAACATTCCGGTCTTCCATGACGACCAGCACGGCACCGCCATCATTTCGGCGGCGGCCATGCTCAATGGCCTGAAGGTGGTCGAAAAGAAGATCGACGAAGTCAAGGTGGTGGTGTCCGGCGCCGGCGCTGCGGCGATTGCCTGTCTCGAGCTTTGGTGTGGTCTCGGCATCACCCGCGAAAACATCATCGTTTGCGATTCCAAGGGCGTGATCTACGTCGGGCGCGACGAGAACATGGAGCCCACCAAGGCGCGCTTTGCCCAGCAGACCGCTTTCCGTACCCTGGCCGATGCCGTGGTTGGCGCGGACATCTTCCTCGGATTGTCCACCGCGGGCGTGCTCAAGCCCGAGATGGTCAAGACCATGGCTGACAAGCCCCTGATCTTCGCCCTTGCCAACCCGACCCCGGAGATCCTGCCCGAACTGGCCAAGGAAGTTCGCCCGGATGCCATCATTGCCACCGGTCGTTCCGACTACCCGAACCAGGTCAATAACGTCCTGTGCTTCCCCTTCATCTTCCGCGGTGCCCTGGATGCGGGCGCCACCAAGATCAACGAGGAGATGAAGCTGGCGTGTGTGAAGGCCATTGCCGAACTGGCCGAGGCCGAGCAGTCCGACGTGGTGGCGCAGGCGTACGGCGGTGCGGACCTCACCTTCGGCCCGAACTATCTGATTCCCAAGCCCTTCGATCCCCGGCTGATTGTCAAGATCGCCCCCGCCGTTGCCCGGGCCGCCATTGATTCGGGTGTGGCCACGCGCAAGATCGACATGGACGCCTATGTCCAGAGTCTCAACGAATTCGTATACCAGTCCGGCATCATCATGAAGCCGGTGTTCACCAAGGCCAAGGCCGTTGCCGCCGACAAGAAGCGCGTGCTCTATGCCGAAGGGGAGAGTGAGCGGGTTCTGCGTGCCGTGCGTGCCGTGGTGGATGAAAATCTGGCGCGTCCGATCCTGATCGGCCGGCCTGCGGTCATCGACATGCGTATCGAGAAGTTCGGCCTCAATCTCGTGGCGGGCCGGGATTTCGACGTGGTCAACGTGGAGTCGGACAGCCGCTATCGCGAGCTGTGGCAGGAATACTACCGGCTGATGGGGCGCGATGGCGTGACCCCCGACTCGGCGCGTGAGGCCATGCGTTCGGACACCACGCTGATTGGCTGCATGCTGCTGCGTCGTGGTGATGGCGACGCCCTCGTCTGCGGCACGACGGGGGGCTACGATCACCACTTCAACCATGTCCAGAACCTGATTGGCCTCAAACACGGTGCCAGCCTCTATGCAGCGATGAACATCCTGCTGCTGCCCCAGCGCATCCTTGCCATCACCGACACGTATGTGAATGAAGTGCCCAGCGCCGAGGAGGCGGCCGAGATCGCAATGATGGCGGCAGATGAACTCAAGCGCTTTGGGATCGAGCCGAAGGTGGCACTGCTGTCCCATTCCAACTTTGGCAGTGCCCGCAGCGCATCGTCCCGTCGCATGCGGGACGCCCGTGACATCCTTCGGATCAAGGCGCCTGATCTCCAGTGCGATGGTGAAATGCACGGTGACTCGGCACTTTCACCGGAGATCCGTGACCGCCTGCATCCCGACTCCACGCTGCATGGTGAAGCCAATCTGCTCGTGATGCCCAACCTGGATGCGGCCAACATCGCCTTCAACCTGCTCAAGATTGCCAACGGAGATGGGGTTTCCGTCGGCCCCATCCTGTTGGGCAGTGCCCGTGCTGTGCACATTCTGACGCCCTCCGCATCGGTGCGTCGGCTCGTCAATATCACCGCCCTGGCAGTGGTGGATGCCGCCGAGCAGCGTGAAGAATTGCCCGTCTGAGCTGTGATTGCCCCGGCCCGCTGAGCGGGTCGGGGTGCTTCAACCCGCTATTTGAAATTTCCCTCCGGTACAATCGACCCAATTGTTCCGCGAGGTGAGGCATGTCCCGTTTGATCCGCTTTGAGCGTACTGGCGGCCCCGAGGTCTTGCAGTGGGTCGAGTCCGATCTGGCGCCGCCTGCACCTGGCGAGGCACAGGTCCGGCATCATGCTGTCGGTCTGAACTATATCGACGTCTACCACCGTTCCGGCCTCTATCCAGTCCCCTTGCCTTCGGGTCTGGGTCTTGAGGCCGCTGGCGTGGTCGAGGCGGTGGGGGCAGGCGTGAGTGATTTGCGTCCTGGTGACAGGGTTGCCTATGCCGGCGGTCCCTTGGGCGCATATGCGGAGCGCCGCAACATTCCGGCCGACCGTCTGGTGCGTTTGCCGGATGCCCTCAGTTTCGAGCAGGGCGCGGCCATGATGCTGCAAGGCCTGACGGCCCAGTATCTGCTGCGCCGAACCTACCGGGTGCAGCCGGGTGACACCATTCTGATCCATGCTGCCGCGGGCGGTGTCGGCCTGATTGTCTGTCAATGGGCAAAAGCCCTGGGGGCGACGGTGATTGGCACCGTCGGTTCCGACGAGAAAGCGGACTTGGCCCGGCTGCATGGCTGTGATCATCCCATCGTCCATACCCGCGAGTGCATTTCAAGCCGGGTTCGGGAATTGACCGGTGGCGAGGGGGTACCGGTAGTCTATGACTCCATCGGCAGGGACACCTTCATGGATTCCCTGGCCTGCCTGCGGCCCATGGGTATGATGGTGAGCTTCGGCAATGCATCCGGCCCGGTGGAGACCTTCGATCCGGGCCTGCTCGGCAAGATGGGCTCCCTGTTCCTGACCCGACCGAGCCTCTTTACGTATTCAGCCCGACGGCAGGATCTGCTGGCGATGGCCGACGAGTTGTTTTCTATCGTTCTTTCGGGTCAGGTCAGGCTGTCGATCAACCAACGTTTTCCGCTGCACGATGCGGCTGTTGCCCATCAGGAGCTTGAGGCGCGACGCACGACGGGCTCGACCGTACTGGTTCCCTAGACATGAGAGATTTCTTGCCACGCAATGTTATTGCCGCACTGGCGCTCGGGTTTGCCGCCGCCCTTCCGGCCTTTTCGGCACCGCCTGTTGCGCCTCCGCCAGTGGTACTGACGCCTGTGCAGGCGGCCTTCATCCAGGCCGAGACGCGGCGCATTGAAGAGAGCTTCGTCCAGAAGGTCATGAGTATTGCGGGAGCCCGCCGCGAACAGGTGTTACGTGCCATTCCGGCCAAGGGGCGTCTGACTGATCGCCTGTCCCGCATCTATAGCTCTCTGGAGCGGGATCTGGGCGCGCCGCTCAGCGATGAGCAGCGCGCGCTCATATTTGCCGCGGATGGGGAGCGCAAGCAGGCACTGAAGGATCTTCCCGCACAAGCCGCCACCCGCTAGGGCGGCAAACGGGCGTCAGAACAGCTCGATATCGCTGTTGGGGGCTTCACGGGCCGACACCTTGCCGGAGGCAAGCAGGCGCTCGTAGCTGCTCACCTGATTGCGCCCGTTTTCCTTGGCGAAATAGAGCGCATCGTCGGCCCGGCCCACGATGTCGGGGATGGTGTCACGGGAATTGATGCCGGTGTAGCCGATGCTCACGGTTACGGTGCCGACCTGTGGAAACAGATGGCCTTCGACGCTAGCCCGCAGGCGCTCAAGGGCCACCGCAACTTCATCCTCGGATGTTGCCCGAAGGATGACCACGAACTCCTCACCGCCAAAACGAAACAGGCGATCCTGGTGGCGGAAGCTCTCCTGCATGATCCGGGCAAGGAGCAGCAGCACCTCATCCCCGTACAGATGGCCGAACTGGTCATTGACCCGCTTGAAGTGGTCCACGTCCACCACGGCCAGCCAGTGTCTGCCCTCGTCGTTCTGGCGCCGCCGAGGGGAGGCAGTGCTGTCGCCCGCGAGGTTCAACTCACCTGCCGACAAGCCCTGAAGGATTTTCCCCAGGTTGTCGTCGAAGGTCTTGCGGTTGAGCAGGCCCGTGAGGGTGTCCCGTTCGCTGTAGTCCAGCAGGCTGAGGTAATTGCGGTAGAGGCCCAGAAAGCCTTCGGCGGTGTCCAGTTCCTCGGTGGCAAGGGGCGTGCGGCAGACGACCTCAAGCACGCCCAGCACTCGCCGATCAACGTTGATCGGAAAGCAATGCACGTAAGCGTCGCGCGCGCTGTCATGCGCCCTTACGATTTGCGTCTGCTCGACACAGGCCACCATTTCCCGGCGCTGACCCAGAGGCGCGGCCATGCCTTCGTCGTCGAATTCCGACTGCACGTATCGCACGCCATCCTGGCCCACATGGGTGACCCGGGCCAGATAGTGTTCCCCACCGTGCTCGCTGACCTTGTAGAGATTGACCTCAAGCGCCTTGACCAATTCGAACAGCGCCGAGGCGACACCCAGCTCCAGCAGGGTTCTGTCCCGGTGCTGGGTGATGGATTCGACGTGCTTTAGAACGTGGATCATAGGTCGAAGGGGAATATTCAACTTTTCATTTTATCTTACTCAGTCACTTTTCCTGAGATATTGAAGAAGTTTGATCGGAGCGTGCCCCGCACTCCTTGGCCCAGCAAGGTCAGGAATCAGCCTTGCGTATAATCAACGGTGTTCACTGCCGACCGGCCCCGTCCCTTGAATTACGATACCTTCGCCAACCTGTTGTTTTCCCGTGTGCGCAGGGCCGATGTCACCCTGGCCCTGGTCATCATCAATGCAATCATTTTTGCGTTGCTCGTGGCCATGTCCCGGAACGCGATGCAGATCCCGTCCGATCTGCTCATCCGTGCCGGTGGCAATTTTGCGCCGCTGGTCCAGAAGGGTGAGCCGTGGCGCCTGTTTTCCGCACTTTTCCTGCACGGAGGCCTGCTTCATGTGGGGCTCAACATGTTTGCGCTTTACCAGGCCGGGCAGGTGGTGGAGCGTCTTTTCGGCCGCCTGGGCTTTCTGGTGATCTATGTTGGGGCAGGCCTGCTGGGCAATCTGGCAAGCCTGTGGTGGAAGCAGGGCAGTGTGAGCGTCGGCGCATCTGGGGCGATCTTTGGCGTTTATGGGGCTTTGCTTGCCTACCTGCTGCTGCAACGGGGGTCGGTGCCGGGTGAGGTGTTCAGGGAGATGCGGTCGGGCACCCTGGGCTTCATCGCATACTCGCTGTTTGCGGGTTTTTCCTTGCCAGGGATCGACAATGCCGCCCATCTGGGGGGCCTGGCGGGAGGGATTATTCTCGGCCTGGCCTTTGCCGAGCCCGTCGTCTCGTCGCGGCCTGTCCGCTGGCTAAGCCCTCGTGCGCTGGCGGGGGGCTTGGTGCTCGTCGCCCTTGGCCTGACGCTTTGGCAGCAGACACCGGAGGTGGTGCGGCGCTACCAGGCGGATTCCGCATATCAGCAGACGCTTCAGCGCTTTGTTCTGGACGAACAGGAGTTGTTGCGCGAACAGGCTGCGTTGATGGATTCGCTCCGCCAGCGCCGATTGACCGAGGCCGCTGCGCTGGAGGTTCTCGAGCATGATTTCCTGCCGCGTTGGGAGCGTCTCATCAATCAGCTCTCGGGCGCCACCGCGCCGGCCCCCAGCGAATGGCAGCGCCAGGAACTCATTGCCTACACGTCCACTCGCCGAGATGCGGTAAAAGCGCTGGCTCAGGCACTTGAAACCCGCCAGATGGTATGGGTCGAGCGCTCCCGTGCCTTGCAGGTGCAGGCCGACAACATCCTGCTTCAGATGCGCCTGCGTCACTCGGTGGAGGCCGGTCCGCGCTGATTGCCAGCGTTGCCGGAGGTGCCCATGGACTTTCTTCAGCAGATTCTTCTCATCCTGCTCTTGGTGGGTATCAGCGCCTTCTTTTCGGTGGCCGAGATTTCGGTGGCGGCATCGCGCAAGTCCCGGTTGGCGGTGTTGGCCGAAGACGGCAATGAGGGGGCTGCCCGGGTGCTCGCTCTGCAGGCGCGTCCTGGTCCTTTCTTCACGCTGGTCCAGATAGGCCTCAATGCGGTGGCGATCATGGGCGGCATTGTTGGTGAGGGGGCCTTCTCCCCGTGGCTGGCGGGCGCGCTGGTACCGCTGGTGCCGGCGGCCTACGTGGATACGCTGGCCTTTGCCCTGTCTTTCATGGTGGTCACGTCCCTGTTCATCCTGTTTGCCGACTTGATGCCCAAGCGCCTGGGGATGGCTGCACCGGAGCGCCTGGCAATGGCCGTGGCGGCGCCCATGGGTGTCCTGATCCGCTGGTTGCGCCCCTTATTGTGGCTTTACAACGAGGCTGCGGATCTGTTGTTCCGGCTGCTCGGGGTGGCAACCACCCGAAATGACACGGTGACACCGGATGAAATCATTGCGGTGGTTGAGGCCGGTGCCCAGGCGGGCGTGCTGGCCGAGCAGGAGCACGCCCTGATCGAGAATGTCTTTGGCCTTGACGCGCGCAGCGCGCCGTCGGCCATGACGACCCGCGACAGTGTGGTGTTCTTCACCCTTCAGGAGAGTGAGGAGAGCATCCGCCAGAAGATTGCCGGCCGGCCCTTCAACCGCTTTCCGGTGTGTGATGGCGGCATCGACACCGTGGTGGGCTACGTGGATGCCAAGGATCTGCTCAACCGCGTGCTGGCGGGGCAATCCCTGTCCATGAAGGCTGACGCCCCGATCAATCCGCTGCTGGCGTTGCCGGATACCCTGACCCTCTCCGAGGTGCTCGAGCGCTTTCGCGAGGCCCGCGAGGACTTTGCGGTGATCATCAACGAGTATGCCCTCGTGGTGGGCGTGATCACCCTCAACGACATTTTCAGGGCCCTGGTGGGCGATGATGTGGAGCAGGTCCAGGAAGAGCAGATCGTACGCCGGGACGATAGCTCCTGGCTGGTGGATGGCGCCACCGCTGCCGCCGACGTGATGCGCGTGCTCGACATCGACGACGGTGACGGAAGCGAGCATTACGAGACCATTGCCGGCTTCATGATGTACCACCTGCGCAAGATCCCCCGCCGCACCGACAGGGTGGATTTCGGCGGCTACCGCTTCGAGGTTATCGACGTGGACAACCACCGTATCGACCAGTTGCTGGTGAGCCGGCTGGGGCCGACTGCCGGAGAAATCTCCATCGAAGGGTGAAACCCGTGCGGGCAGGCGGGTAAAATCCCGGGATGCCCGAATCCCATTCTCCCCGCTACATCCACCTGCGTCTCCATACCGAGTACTCGATCTCCGACGGTATCGTGCAGGTGGACGCCGCCATTGCCCGCGCCGCCGCTGATGGCATGCCGGCCCTGGGTGTTTCCGATCTGGCCAACCTGTTCGGGATGGTCAAATTCTACAAGGGTGCCCGTGGCAAGGGCATCAAGCCAATCATCGGCGCCGACTGCTGGATCAGCAACGACACGGAGCGCGACAAGCCGACCCGGGTGCTCTTGATCTGCCGCAACCGCAAGGGGTATGGCCAGTTGTGCGAGCTGCTCACCCGGGCCTTCATCGAGAACAAGTACCGGGGCCGAGCGGAATTGCGCCGTGAGTGGCTAGATTCGGTCAGTGCCAGTGACCTCCTGTGCCTGTCCGGCGCCCGGGATGGCGATATCGGCCATGCCCTCGCCAATGGCAATGTTGCTTTGGCCGAGAAGCTCGCCGCCGACTGGGCGTCGCGTTTCCCTGGCGGCTTCTATGTCGAGATCCAGCGGGCCGGGCATCCGGGCACCGAGGTTTACATCCGGGATGCCCTGCAGATTGCTTCGCGCCTGGATCTGCCCGTGGTGGCAACCCACCCGATCCAGTTCACTCGACCGGAGGATTTCAAGGCCCACGAGGCCCGGGTGTGCATTGCCCAGGGCCACGTGCTTGCCGACAAGCGTCGTCCGAAGGATTTCACGCCCGAGCAGTATTTCAAGACCCAGGACGAGATGTGCGCGCTGTTTGCCGACATCCCGGAGGCCCTTGAAAACAGCGTCGAGATTGCCCGGCGTTGCTCGCTTACCGTGCAACTGGGCAAGAACTTCCTGCCCCAGTTCCCGACCCCGGAGGGCATGACCCTTGACGATTTCCTGGTGGCAGAGGCCCGTTCGGGCCTTGAAGTCCGCCTCAAGGAGCTGTTCCCCAATGAGGTTGAGCGGGAGCAGAAGCGCGAACAGTACGAGTCCCGACTCAAATTCGAGACCGATACCATCATCCAGATGGGCTTCCCCGGCTACTTCCTGATCGTGGCCGACTTCATCAACTGGGCCAAACACAACGGGGTGCCGGTGGGCCCGGGGCGGGGGTCCGGTGCCGGCTCGTTGGTGGCCTTCAGCCTGCGCATCACCGATATCGATCCGCTGGCCTACGCCCTGCTGTTCGAGCGCTTCCTCAACCCGGAGCGGGTGTCCATGCCCGACTTCGACATCGACTTCTGTCAGGACAACCGCTACAAGGTCATCGAGTATGTGCGCGCCCACTACGGCGCCGATGCAGTGAGCCAGATTGCGACCTTCGGCACCATGGCCTCCAAGGCGGTGGTCCGCGACGTGGGGCGGGTGCTCGATCTGCCCTACGGCCTGTGTGATCGCCTGTCCAAGCTGATTCCTGTGGTGCAGAACAAGCCCCTCTCCCTCGCCGAAGCCCGGGAGCAGGAGCCACAGATCAACGAGCTGATGGCCGATGGTAACGACGGCGAGTCTGTCCAGGAGCTGTGGAGCCTGGCCGAGCCCCTCGAGGGCCTGACCCGTGGTGTCGGCATGCACGCCGGGGGCGTGCTGATCGCGCCGGGCAAACTCACCGATTTCTGTCCGCTGTACATCGCCGACGGTGATGACGCCACACCGGTGTCCCAGTTCGACAAGGACGACGTGGAGGCGGTGGGGCTGGTCAAGTTCGACTTTCTGGGCCTGCGCAACCTCACCATCATCGAGCTGGCACTCGAGTACGTGAAGCGTCTCACTGGCGAGCGGCCGGACCTGATGAGCCTGGGTTTCGAAGACCAGGCGGCCTACCAGATCCTCCGTGAAGCCAACACCACGGCGATCTTCCAGGTGGAATCGGACGGCATGAAGAAGCTTCTCAAGAAGCTTGCCCCCGACCGTTTCGAAGACATCATCGCCGTGCTGGCCCTCTACCGTCCGGGGCCCCTGGGCTCGGGCATGGTGGATGATTTCATCCTGCGGAAGAAGGGTCAGCAGGCCATCGACTACTTCCACCCGGACCTCACCGCCTGCCTGTCACCCACCTATGGGGTGATCGTGTATCAGGAACAGGTGATGCAGATCTCACAGATCATCGGTGGTTATACCCTGGGTGGCGCCGACATGCTGCGCCGGGCGATGGGGAAGAAGAAGGCCGACGAGATGGCCAAGCATCGGGAGACCATCGCCGATGGTGCCCGCAAGAAGGGCTACGACCCGGCCTTGGCCGAGCAGCTCTTCGATCTGATGACCAAGTTCGCCGAGTACGGCTTCAACAAGTCGCACACGGCGGCCTATGCGGTGGTCACCTACCACACCGCCTGGCTGAAGGCCTATCACTGTTCGGCCTTCATGGCCGCCACCATGTCTTCGGACCTGGACAACACCGATACGATCAAGATCTTCTACGAAGACACGATTGCCAACCGCATTGCGGTGTTGCCGCCGGATGTGAATCAGTCCGACTACCGTTTTGTTCCCACCGACGCCAAGACAATCCGCTACGGTCTCGGTGCGGTCAAGGGCGTGGGGGAGCCGGCGGTACGGGCCATTCTGGCCGCCCGGGAGTCGGGTGGTCCGTTCAAGGATCTCTTCGATTTCTGCTGCCGTGTGGATAAGCGTCTGGCCAACCGCCGTGTGATCGAGGCTCTGGTGCGTGCAGGAGCCTTCGATGCACTCGACCCCGTGCAGCCGGCAGATCGTCACAAATTGCTGGCGAGCGTCGGCATTGCCATGGAAGCTGCAGAGCAGATTGCCGCCAACGCTCTGCAGGGGGGCTTGTTCGACATCCCCGGCGAAGTTGCCGCGCCAATGGTCGACTACGTCAAGGTGCGTCCCTGGGGCGAGCGGGAGAAGCTCAAGGAAGAGAAGCTGGCCATCGGTTTCTTCCTGTCCGGCCACCCCTTCAATGCCTTCAAGGACGAGGTGCGGCGTTTCGTGAGACGCCCGCTGGCCCAGGTTGAGCCCTCCAGGGATCTGGTCACCATGGCCGGTGTAGTCATGGAGGTCCGCGCCAAGATGACGGCGCGGGGCAAGATCGCCTTTGTGTTGCTGGATGATGGTACGACCCCGCGGGAAGTCTCCGTCTTTTCCGAGGTGTTCGACAACAATCGTCAGCGCATCGTGGTGGATGAGGTCCTGATCGTCGAAGCGAAGGTGAGCAATGACGATTTCTCCGGGGGCTATCGCATCGTTGCCGACAAGCTGATGACCCTCGGTGAGGCGCGGGGCCGCTATGCCAGAGCCTTGCAGTTGCGGCTCAATGGCGAAGTCGGTGATGCGGGGGGCGCGATCGCGGCGGCCGAACGTCTGCAGAGCGTATTGACACCCTTCCGCAACGGGGAGTGTCCTGTTCGTGTGCGCTACCGCAATGCCGACGCCGAGGGCGACCTGCCTTTCGGTGCAGGCTGGCGGGTCCGGCCCGACGACAGCCTCCTGGAGAGTCTGCGCGATTGGCTGCCTGCGGATGCGGTAGAAGTCATCTATCCCTGATTCTTCCCGTGCCCGGCCGCCAGGCACGGGGGAGGAGCTGGTGTTCAGCCGGAAATGATCAGGCTGCCCGGCAGCACGCCGACGCGGAGGATGTCGCCGAGGGCCTCCGCCGGCAGCGGAGGGCTGAACACGTAGCCCTGGGCGGCAACGCAGCCTTCGGCCCGGAGGACGTCGAGCTGCTCGTGGGTTTCCGTTCCCTCCGCGATCACATCCAGGCGCAGGCTGCGTCCGAGCTGGATCACGGCGCGCACGATGGCCGCGTCGTCCGGATCGTCGATGAGATCGTTGACGAAGCTCCGGTCGATCTTGAGGCAGTCCACGGGAAAGCGCTTAAGGTAGGCCAGGCTTGAATAGCCCGTTCCAAAGTCGTCAATGGACATGCGCACGCCGAGGGCCTTGAGCTCTGCAAGGGTGTTTTCGACCTGCGCTCCGGACTGCATCAGCAGCGATTCGGTCAGTTCCAGCTCCAGCCATTGGGGCGAGAGGCCGCTGGCCTCCAGTGCTTCCCGGACGGTGGCCACCATGTCAGCGCGTCGAAACTGCATGGCCGACAGATTGACGGCCACCGGGATGGGGGCGTAGCCCTGCGCCTGCCATGCCTTTGCCTGGCGGCAGGCCTGGTGGAGAACCCAGCGCCCGATCGGCACGATCAGCCCGCATTCCTCAGCGAGGGGGATGAAGCTGCTCGGTGGAACGCCGCCCAGCACGCCATTGAACCAGCGCAGCAGGGCTTCCACGCCGATGATGCGTCCGCTGGCCAGATTGACCTGGGGCTGGTAGTAAAGGCAGAACTCTTGGTTGTCGAGCGCCTGGCGCAGGGCGTTCTCGAGCTGAAGACGCTCCAACGCGTTGATGTTCATGACCTCGTCGAAGAATCGGTAGGTGTTACGCCCGCTCTCCTTGGCGTGGTACATGGCGGTATCGGCGTTCTTCATGAGGCTCTCTGCACACTTCCCGTCATCGGGAAAGAGGGCAATGCCGATGGAGAAGGAGGTTGCCAGCAGCTGACCATCAATGTCGAAGGGTGGCCCCAGGCGGTCGAGAATCTTCTCGGCCACCCGGGCGGCGTCGTCCGGCCCGTCCACATCGGTGAGCACGATCAGGAACTCATCGCCCCCCTGGCGGCTGATGGTGTCGGTTTCCCGCGTGCATTCAGACAGGCGCAGGGCGACACCCTGCAGAAGGCGGTCACCGGTCATGTGGCCGAGGGAGTCGTTGATGGTCTTGAAACGGTCCAGGTCGAGAAAGAGCACGGCGATCCGGCTGCCGTGGCGGACGGCATGGGCGAGGGCCTGATCGAGACGGTCCTGGAGCAGCGTGCGGTTGGGCAGCCCGGTCAGAGGGTCGTGCTGGGCGAGGTAGGCAATGCGCGCTTCGGAAGCCTTGCGCTCGGTGATGTCCGAAAAAACCGCCACATAGTGGGTGGTCCGTTCGAGCGTGTTGCGCACCGCGCTGATCGACAGGGCTGAAGGGTAAAGTGTGCCGTCCTTGCGCCGGTCGTGGATCTCGCCCTGCCAGAAGCCCAGGGTTTTGATGTCGCGCCACATGGCGTCATAAAAGCTCTTGTCGTGGTGCCCGGACCGGAGCATGCGCGGGGTGTTGCCCAGTGCTTCTTCCGGGCTGTAGCCGGTGACGTCGGTAAAGGCTCGGTTGACCGACAGGATGCGCTCATCCGCATCGGTGACGATGATTGCCTCGACGCTGTTGCGGAACACGGTGAGGGCGAGACGCAGTTGTTCCTCATCCTGACGTCGGGTCGTGACGTCGGCAATGGTCGTCACGACACCACAAGGCGTGGTCGGATCATCGTCGAAGAGAGGAACGGAATTGGTCCACAGCCAGCGCCGCGCCCCATCCCGGCGGTCGAGCCCCAGCAAGCCAGCCCGGGGCTGGCCGGTGGTGATGGCCTGCATTGCCGGGATCTGCGTCGGGTCAAGAGGTTCGCCGTCTTCGTTGAGGTAGGTGAGGAGGTTGCCATGAACATCCCACCCCGTCATTTCCGCTGCACTCAGTCCGAGGATGTGTTCGGCGCTTGCGTTGCATAACAGCAGCACGCCTTTGGCGTCGCGCATGACCACGCCCTCACCCATGGAGGCAAGCAGGGTGCTGAGGCGGTTTTCCCGCTCGCGCAGTTCGGCCTCCGTGTTGCGGCGATCCGTGATGTCGAGGCAGGAGCCGATGTAGCCGGCGAACTCGCCGGCCTTGTCGTATATGGGGCGGCCCGTGTCGATGATCCAGCGGTACTGGCCGTCGCTGCGGCGAAGGCGGTACTCCATCTCGAAGGGCGTCCTGACCGCGAAGTGCTCCAGATAGGTGCTGACGCAGCGGTCGAAATCCTCGGGGTGGATGCCACAGGTCCAGCCGTCACCGATCTCCTGCGCAAGGTTGCGGCCTGTGAATTCAAGCCAGGTCTGGTTGAAGTAGCTGCACTTGGCGTCGGTGCCCGCACGCCAGATCAGCGTGGGAAAGCGCTCGAACAGGGACATAGGAAAGTCCCAGATGTCTTGGCCATTTTCAGGAAAGGATGGAGTGGGCACGGCGGCGTGGCGGGGGCGCTTGTCGTGGGAGAAAGCCATCGGCTGATGACAGGATTCTAGACCGATCGGAGGCCGCTTGGCAGACCGGTTTTCAGGTTGCGTTGCGGGCGCTAAAGGGTTTCCAGGCGCACAAAACCCGTTTGCGCGGGGTGCTCTGCGCTCTCCCAGAAAAGCTCGGCCACACGGGCGGCAGGCGGCCCGCGTCGGGCCCAGGCGATCAGTGTTTCCAGGGCGGCCACGGGGCCGGCGACGAGGGCCTCGACGCTCCCATCGCTGCGGTTGCGGACCCATCCCGACAGCTTGAGGCGCATGGCCTCAGACTGCAGGGCATTGCGGTAGCCGACGCCCTGCACGAGACCGCGGATGCGTAGCAGACGAGCAGCCGGCTCAGAGGTTGTCTTCATCCATGAACCTCGGTAGCAGATCGCGGGATCGGGCCAGGGCGCCGTAGATGTCTCCGCAGATGTTGTTGATTCCCACCTCGTCTTCGAACCCGGAGCGGTGGATGAGGGAAGCGGGCTGCTGGTTGAGGTTGCACAGGATCAGCGCGCAACCATGCTTGTGCAGGCTCTTGCACAGGCTTTCCAGGCCCTCCAGGCCCGTGGTGTCGAGGTTCACCAGGTGATGCATGTCGAGTACCACCACTTCCGGGTGACGCTCGGCGGGGTCGAGCAGGGTTTCCAGCTTGTGGATGGCGCCGAAGAACAGGGTGCCGTAGAGGGAGTAAGCAACCACCCGGGGCGATCCGTCCGGATACAGGAAGTCCGGCATCATCGAGAGCTCGGTAAGGGGCAGGCGCTCGACGCGGGTCAGGTCGGACATTCGATAGATGAAGAACAGGCTGGCCAGCACCATGCCCAACTCGACCGCCAGGGTCAGGTCGAAAAAGACGGTGACGAAGAATGTGCTGAGAAGGGTGGTGCGGTAATTGACCGAAAAGCGCTCTAGGCCGCGGAACTCGTGCCATTCGCCCATGTTGATGGCGACCACGACGACGATGGCCGACAGGGTGGCCAGGGGAATGTGCTTGGCAAAGGGGGCGAAGACCAGCACCACGGCCAGCAGCACCAGTGCATGGACCATGCCCGCCACCGGGCTGCGGCCGCCGGTGCGCACGTTGGTGGCGGTGCGGGCGATGGCTCCGGTTGCTGCGAAACCCCCGAACAGCGGGGCGGCGAGATTGGCCAGCCCCTGGGCAATGAGTTCCTGGTTGGGGTCGTGGCGGTCCTCGATGGCCGCATCGGCGACCCGTGCCGACAGCAGGGACTCGATGGCGCCGAGCAGGGCGATGGTGAGGGCCGGCGAGATCAGCTTGCCGAGGGTCTCAAGGGAGAGCTGGGGCAACGCAAAAGCGGGCAGATCCTGGGGAATGCCGTTGAAGCGGGTGCCGATGGTCTCCACGGGCAGCTGCAGCAGGGCGTTGGCGGCGGTGGCGAGAATCAGCACGCCCAGGGGGCCGGGCAGCCGGCTCAGGGGTTTGAAGCGCTGGGCAAGCCGGTTCCACGACAGGAGCACGACGATGGACGCAATCGACAGGGCCACGGTGGGGAGGTCGATGGTGTCCAGGTGGGTGACGAGGGCCTTCACCTTGCCGAAGAACTCGCCGGGCAGGTGGTCGATCTGCAGGCCCAGGAAATCCTTGATCTGGGCGAGGAAGATAACCACCGCGATGCCGTTGGTGAAGCCGATCACCACCGTCTTGGGGATGAAGCGGATCAGGTTGCCGAGGCGAAACACGCCCATGGCGACCAGCATGGCGCCCGCCAGCATGGTGGCCACCAGCAGGTTCTGCACGCCGTATTCGACGACGATGCCGTAGATGATGGGGATGAAGGCGCCGGTGGGGCCGCCGATCTGCACCCGGGAGCCGCCGAGGGCGGAGATCAGGAAGCCGGCGACGATGGCCGTCCAGATGCCGGCGGTGGGCGACATGCCCGAGGCGATGGCAAAGGCCATGGCCAGGGGCAGGGCAAGGACGCCGACCGTCAGGCCGGCGGAGGCGTCACGGCCGAACTGCGCGCCGTTGTAGCCGGGCAGCGTGTCGAGAAGCTTGGGGTGGAAAACGATCTTCATGGAGCCTCCGCAATCGAGGGAAATTCGGGTTTGCGCCACGGGGCGCGCTTTGCGGAGGACGGGAGCCCGGCCCGGTACGATGCTGGACGATCCATCGTTTGCAGGCGGTCAGGGGCATGGTGGCCGGGCGCCGTTCAGGAGAAACGGCTGTCGTTGGCAGCCTTGTTGCCGGCGGAGGCGCTGTGCATGACCTCGACCAGCATCTTTACCGCGGCCACAAAGACGGTGGCAATGCCTCCGCCCACGCACAGCCAGGCCTGCAGGCTGCTGGCTGGAAAGCCGGGCAGCAGCGAGGCCCGGTCTTCCATGAGGTAGGCCGCCCCGAGGGCCAGAATCAGGACCCCGACAATGTCGAGGGCTGCCCAGCCCCAGAAGGCAGGCGTCAGGCGGGGTAGGGGAGAACGCGAGTTATCCATTGTAGTGACGAGCCTAAGGGCAATGGCTGACAGGGCGCTTACTTGACCCGCATCCCGGGCATGGCGCCCGCGTCCGGCGACAGGATGAACAGGCCCGGTGTCTCGCCGGAGGCGTCCGAGGCGGCCAGTACCATGCCTTCCGACATGCCGAACTTCATCTTGCGGGGCGCCAGGTTGGCCACCATCACCGTGAGGCGGCCGACCAGCGTGGTCGGGTCGTAGGCCGACTTGATGCCGGCGAAAACCTGGCGCGGCTTCTCTTCGCCGATGTCGAGGGAGAGGCGCAGCAGCTTGGCCGCGCCCTCCACGTGCTCGGCGGTGACGATCTTCGCGATACGTAGATCCACCTTGCCGAAGTCGTCGATGGAGATGAAGGGCTCGAACTCGCTGGCCTCGGCAGCCTCGGCGGTGGCAGTGTGGGCCTGGTGCTGGGCGTGGCGCTGCTCGGAGTGGGCGGCCTTGTCGTCCTTGCCCTTCACGGCCTTGGCTGGCTGAGCCTCGGTGGTGGCCGGGGCGAGGGAGTCGCGGTTGGCTTCGAGCAGGGCGTCGATCTGCTTGCGCTCGATGCGGGTCATCAGATGGCTGTAGGTGTTGATGGTGTGGCCGGCGGGGAGTGGGGCGAGGAGGTTGTTCCAGGTCAGCGGTTCAATGGCAAGGAAGGCTTCAACGCGAGCGGCGAGGTCGGGTAGAACCGGCTTAAGCAAACCAGTGAGAGTCTTGAACATATTTATGGCTGTGGTGCAAACCACGTGCAGACGTTCTTCTTGGCCTTCCTGCTTGGCAAGTTCCCAAGGCTTGTGTTCATTTACATAGATATTTGCAACATCGGTCTTCTCCATAATCATTCGGAGAGCGCGGCTGAAGTCACGCTTTTCATAGGCATTTGCAACCTCATCGTCAAACAAGCCCACCAGACCAGCGGACAGTCTTAGGTCAGTTGTGTCCATTTCGCCGAGCTTCCCCTCAAAGCGCTTGGCAATGAACCCCGCGCAGCGGCTGGCGATGTTGACGAACTTGCCCACCAGGTCGGAATTGACCTTGGCGATCATGTCATCGAGGTTCAGGTCCACGTCTTCCATGGTGCCGTTGGACTTGCCGGCGAAGTAGTAGCGCAGCCACTCGGGGTTGAGCTTCTGCTCGGTGTACGAGCGGGCGGTGATGAAGGTGCCGCGGCTCTTGCTCATCTTGGCGCCGTCCACGGTGAGGAAGCCGTTGACGCAGAGCTGGGTGGGTGCGCGGTAGCCGGCGAAGTGCAGCATGGCGGGCCAGAACAGGGCATGGAAGTAGAGGATGTCCTTGCCGATGAAGTGGATCAGCTCGGTGCCGGTGGCGGCGGCCGGGCCGGCCTCGGTGAAGGCGGCCACGTCGATGTCCGGGTTGCGGGCGGCGAGGTTCCTGAAGCTGGCGAAGTAGCCGATGGGGGCGTCAAGCCAGACGTAGAAGTACTTGCCCGGCGCATCGGGGATCTCGAAGCCGAAGTAAGGGGCGTCGCGGGAGATGTCCCAGTCGGAGAGCTTGTTCTCGCCCGTGTCGCCCAGCCATTCCTTCATCTTGTTGGCGGCCTCCTGCTGCAGGCGGCGCGAGCCATCGGGGGTGACGCCCTGGGTCCAGCCACGGAGGAATTCCACCGCCCGCGGGTCGGACAGGCGGAAGAAGTAGTGCTCGGAGGTCTTCAGTACCGGCTTGGCGCCGGACACGGCGGAATAGGGGTTCTTGAGTTCGGTGGGCGCGTAGGCAGCACCACACACTTCGCAGTTGTCGCCGTACTGGTCGGCGGCGCCGCACTTGGGGCACTCGCCCTTGATGAAGCGATCGGGCAGGAACATCTCCTTCACCGGGTCGTAGAATTGCTCGATGGCCCGGGTGTCGATGAGCCTGGCGCCGTCCCGCAGGCGGGTGTAGATGTCTTCCGCGTACCAGCGGTTTTCGTCGCTGTGGGTGGAGTGATAGTTGTCGAAGGCCACGCCGAAATCGCGGAAATCGCGGCTGTGTTCGCCATGCACCCGGTTGATGAGCTGCTCGGGCGTCAGCCCTTCCTTTTCGGCCCGCAGCATCACGGGGGTGCCGTGGGTGTCGTCCGCACACACGTAATGCACCGTGTTGCCGCGCATGCGCTGGTAGCGCACCCAGATGTCGGCCTGGATGTAGCCCACCAGATGACCGAGGTGGATGTCGCCGTTGGCGTAGGGCAGGGCATTGGTGACGAGAATGGTGCGCGGGGAAGTCATGGGCGGCATGCTGCAAGAGGATTCGGAATCCGGCATTCTAGCAAAGCGATTCCCCCATCGCGGTCAAGGTGGGAATTCGGTAAACTGGAGTAAATTACTCGGGTTTGCCCGCCGCGACCCGCGAATCCATGTTTTCATTTTTTCGCCGCACACCGGCCACCGACACCATGAGCCTGACTGAACAAAGCGTCCTCGACAGCCTCCGGCACTACGCCGACCCCAATACCGGCAAGGATTACGTTGCGTCCCGCTGGGTCAAGAACCTGCGCATCAACGGTGCTGATGTGTCCTTCGACATCGAGCTTGGCTACCCGGCCAAGAGCCAGGTGGATGGCATCCGCCAGGCGCTGATCGCCCAGGTCAGGTCGGTGCCGGGTGTCGGCAATATCAGCGCCAACGTGTTCAGCAAGATTGTCGCCCATGCGGTGAAGCAGGGCGCCAAGCTGCTGCCCGGGGTCAAGAACATCATCGCCGTGGCGTCGGGCAAGGGCGGCGTGGGCAAGAGCACCACATCGGTCAATCTTGCGCTGGCCCTTGCCGCCGAGGGTGCCCGAGTCGGCATTCTCGATGCGGACATCTACGGTCCGTCCCAGCCCCAGATGCTGGGTGTCGGCGGCCTGCAGCCCGAGTCGGCGGATGGCAAGTCCATGGAGCCCCTTGAGGCCCATGGGCTGCAGGTCATGTCCATCGGCTTTCTGGTGGATGTGGAAACGCCCATGGTGTGGCGCGGCCCGATGGCCACCCAGGCGCTCAACCAGTTGCTCAAGGAGACCAACTGGCATGATCTGGACTACCTGGTGATCGACATGCCTCCGGGCACCGGCGACATCCAGCTAACCCTTTCCCAGAGCGTCCCGGTGACCGGCGCCGTGATCGTCACCACGCCCCAGGACATCGCCCTGCTGGATGCGCGCAAGGGCCTCAAGATGTTTGAGAAGGTGGGCGTGCCCATCATCGGCATTGTCGAGAACATGAGCATCCACATCTGCTCGAAGTGCGGGCATGAAGAGCACATCTTCGGCACGGGGGGTGGTGAAACCATGTGCAAGGACTATGGCGTGCCCTTCCTGGGTGCCCTGCCCCTCGACATCCAGATCCGCCGTGAAGTGGATAGTGGCGTGCCCACCGTGGTGGCCGACCCGGACGGACGTGTCGCCGAGCTTTACAAGGGTATCGCCCGTCAGGTGGCCATTGCGATTGCCGAGAAGCAGAAGGACATGAGCCACAAGTTTCCGAGCATCGTGGTGCAGAACACCTGATGGCGGGCCGGGAGGCCGGCAGCGTCTCGCCAAGCCCGTGACCTCCCCGTTTGCGCCTCCTTGCCCTTCAACTGCCGTTCAGTTCGTCCAGTTTGATCAGCGCGGTGTTCAGCAGGCTCATGACCCAGCTGGCGCCATCGGCGCCGACATCTGCCGTATTGGTCAGGCCGAAGCTCGCGCGGCGGCCGTTGCGCTCCAGGGCTGCGATGGCCATGAAGCCATTGTGGGCGCCCGTGTGGGCGAGTACCGGTTTGCCATTCAGGCTGGTGGTCAGCCAGCCGAGGGCATAGTCCTGGTCGCCCATGCTCTTTAGCCGTTGTACGTAAGTGCCGGGAAGGGGTGTGTCCTGCCCTTGCAGGGCCAGCAGATGCCAGCGCAGCCAGGTGCAGTAGTCGTCCGGTCGGCAGGCCCAGCCACCTGCCGGCGCGATCACGGCCAGCCAGGCTTCGGTATCAGCGTCTTCGGGTGCATACGCGCGAAGGGCGCCAGTCTGGCCCGTGTGGCCATTGGGCTGCTGTGCCGATACCGCGGACGGGTGCTGCCAGGTGCCCTGAACGCCCAAGCGCTGCGTCATGTATTCCTCAAAGTGGGCTTCGAAGCTGCGCCCGGTGAGGGTTTCCAGCATGCAGGCAGCCAGAGCGTAGCCGGCGTTTGAATAGTGGAAGTCCCGTGTCGGCGTGACGTCTGCGGGCACCGCTTGACTCACCAGCCAGCGGGCAAAGAAACGCCTTCGCCCGCTAAGTGTGTCAGGCAGGGTTTCATTGCGGGCGGACAGGTCGGCCATGAGGCGTTCTTCGTCGCCTTCCATTCCGGTGAAGGCAAGCATGCCGCCCTTGTGGTCCAGCAGATGAGCCAGGGTGACGGTGGCGTACTCCCCTCGCAGTTCTCCGGCCAGATCCGGCAGAGCATCAAGGATTGTCGTATCCCACCCCACCCTGCCGTCGGCCACCAGGTGAGCAATGACGCAGGCGCTCATGGCTTTTGTGTTGGATCCAATGCACATCAGGTCTGTGCTCTGCAGGGGGGCATTCTGGCCCAGGCGGCGCAAACCGGCGACGCCGATGCGGCGGCTGGAGATGTCCTGGCTGGCGATGACGGCGCCCGCCAGGCCTTTTGATACCGCCGAGCGCGCTTGAGCGGTGACGGCCGATTCGGCCACGGGCTTGTCGCTGCTGCCACCACAGGCGGCGAGGACGCCGCTGCCAAGCAGGGCGCTCAGCAAGGTGCGGCGGCGGGGCTGGAACGGGGTGTGAGACGCGGAAAAGAGGTAAGACATGGCATGGCTCCGTTATGGCAACGGGGCCATTTTTGAATGGCTTGGCTTAAGGAAGCCTAAAGGGAAGCTTAAAGGGAAGCTTAAAGGCACTAGCAGGCCGTTGAAAAAGTCCGCGCCCCTCGCGGCTTTTTCCCTGTCCGAAAAATCAATTTCCAACAACGGCCTCACACCGGCCGCAATGCCGGCCTGAGGCGCATATTCTGCTGCCATCCACCGTCTCATGGCGCAGCTATTTCACCGCCGCCACACCTCATTTCTGCTCCACTGCCCAACGTGGAATACGTTCCCCGACTCAGTAGGACGGTGCCTGCAAATTGCCCAGCCGAACCAGGTTATAGGCGGAAAAATTCAGCAGCACCTCCCCGCGAAGTCGATCCAGCCCGCGCAGCATGACGCACCCGAGCGTGCCGATCTCCTTCACCCAGCCAAAGGCTTCTTCGATCATCTTCCTGCGACGCAGGCTGACCGCGTAGCCTTCCGTCTCTTTGATCTGCTCCGGCACGGCGCGGCCTTGGGTCTTTGCCGCCACGTGCGGGACCATCCTCATATCTTGCAAGGCCTGCATGAAATCGGCCACGTCATAGCCCCGGTCGGCCCCCACCGTGATGGCGCGATCGGCGTTACGCGGTGCCGCCCGGCGTTCCAGCATGACTTTGGCCGCTTCACGTTCGGCCGTGCCGGTGGCTTGCGTGGTGTGCACATCGACGATCAGCCCGTGACGGTTCTCGCTGAGCGTATGGGTGGTGTAACTCAGGTAGGCCACGCCCGTGTTCTTGGTGGCCAAGAGGGCATCCGGATAGGTGCGCGAGACATGGGTCTTGTTCGTGCGCTTCTTGCCGCGGAAATCCACTTCCGGGTTGCGCCCCTGATCCGGGCCCGGTGGCTCATCCGAGCCATCCCGCGCGGCCAGGCTCTTGTGCGAGGCCCACGCCCGCAAGAGCGAGCCGTCCACGCTGAAGTGTTCATCTGAGATCAGTTCGGCCCATTCGGCGATGGCAAGCACGCCACCGAAAAACTCCCGCATGACGCTTTCCTTGAGCAGCCGTTCGCGGTTGGCCGAAAAGCTCGAGTGGTCCCACACCGGCTCGTCCATTGTCAGGCCGACGAACCAGCGGAACAACATGTTGAAATCGAGATGCTCGATCAGAGCCCGCTCGGAGCGAATGGAGAACAGGCATTGCAGCAGCAGGGCGCGAAGAAGGCGTTCGGGTGCAATCGACGGGCGTCCACCTTCGGCATAAAGGGAATCGAAGGTCGGCGACATCGAATGCAAAACCATATCGACCATGACTTTGACCCTGCGCAGCGGATGGCTCGCTGCAATTCGGTCTTCGATGTGGGTGTAGCTGAAAAGGCTGCTCTGCTTATGGTCCGGGCCGCGCATGGGAATTGAAGATCGTGAATGCCTTGTGAATTATAAATTCGCTGAAACCCTTTCTGGAGCTGGGGATTGACTAAATTAACGCCCTGCTAGCTCGTGTTTTGTTTCATGGCAACACATTAGAAGTCACTTGACCGCGTTTGCCCCTGCCTGCGCCGCTTGCGAATCATTGGGGCCGTGGGCCCCGCTAACGCCGACCGCACCGACGACCTGTCCATTGATGGTGATGGGCACACCGCCCTCCAGCGGAGTCGTTCCAGGCGTGGAGAGGAAACTGGGGCGACCGCTGTTGATGAAGTCCTCGAAACTTTTGGAAGGCTGGCGTAACAGTGCCGCTGTGCGGGCCTTGCCGATGGCAACCGCCGGGCTAATTCCGATCGCGCCATCAGCCTTTTGAAAGGCTACCAATTCGCCACCCGAATCCACTACAGCTACGGCGATGACCCAGCCATTTCGTCCTGCCTCAGCGAGCGCGGCTGAAATGGCTTGTTGTGCTCCGGCTTGGGCGATGTCGGTGCGGGCCAACGTCACCGGCTTCGTGTTGGCTGCCGGCGCGGCAGACTGTGCCATGGAGGGCTGCGCAAATGCACTTGCTGCCAATGCCAGTACACAAGCAAGCACCCAGTGGATATCGGTTAGGGAAAGCGAGGCCATGGCTAACTGGGAATGAAGCGGTGAGTAATGTGATGTAGCGGTCATGAAGTCTCCTGAAAGGCTTGTTCAACAGGGGGGGCGGTTGGCAGTGCCAAACGCCGCAAGAAACGTGGTCACGGCCATGCGGACCCAGCGATCCAACTGCTCTGTCGACGGGTGCGCGTCCGGGTGCGTCAGGCACTCCAATTGCCCTTCGCCGCGCAGCACGCTGACGAATTGGGTGGCGGCACCCTCGATGCCAATTGCCTGGACGTCGATCTCGCCCGCCTGCGCGGCCACTTCGAGGCGTTCGGCAATCATGTGGTGGATGACCTTGGGGCCGGCCAAGTAGAACGTCCGTGCCAGGTCGGGGAAGCGCACGGCATCGGCCACGACTACGCGAAAGAGCGCCAGCCCTGTGGGCGAAAGCACAATTCGGAGATAGGACAACCCTAGGTCGGTCAGCGTTTTGGCAATGTCGCCCGGCGCGGTCTCGATGGCGCGAACCGTCTCGGCCATCACGGCGCACTCGCGCTCGATTACGGCGGCGAACAGTGCCTCTTTGTTGGGAAAGCAGGCATACACCGTAGCTTTGGAGACCTTGGCCTCGCGCTGGATCATGTCCGTCGTGGCGGCACTGAAGCCATGTGCCAGGAAAACGGACGCCGCAGCCTCCAGAACCGGTAGTGATTTGTCCTTGCGATCGGTAGGGCACGGTTGCTTCATCGGATAGGGCGTGTGTGGTTGACGTGCAGAAATTGTACCGATGGGTTTTTATTTCATCAACCCAAGGCGAGAAACCCCCTATTAATTGCTCTAAACATAGCTCCAATGTTGACAAATTGGTTCTCATGGTTATAGTACCGATAGGTACTTAAGATTTCAGTGATTGACCATGAGCCCCCCAAAACCCCTTTGCATCCGTCACCTCGCCGTGCGTTGCCGATCCGCTCGTCAGCGGGTTGGCGCAGCCCTGATGGGCTTTCTGCTCATGGCACCGGTCACCAACGGGCAGGCCGCATGAAGGTCGCGCCGTCTCGTCACCCGTCCCGTACGGCGCTGCCCGCTTGGGTCGCCGTCTTGTTGCTGGCGGGCTGCGCCAGTGCGCCTTCCCTGAACCTGCCGCAGGTCGCGGCATTCGATGCGGCCGCGCAGGCTCGTGAGGCCAGCGTGTCCAAGCAGGCGGCGTTGGAAGCGTCCCCGCTGCCGTCGCAATGGTGGCAACTGTTCAACGACCCCACGCTCAGCGCGCTGGAAGCCGATGCGGCAGGCAACCTGGATCTGCGCGCCGCCATGACGCGCATCGAGGAGAGCCGGGCGCAGCTCGGGTTGATTCGCACGGACCGTCGGCCGCAGTTGAATCTGGATGCGGGCTACACACGCTCGGCGATAAGCGAGAACTCGCCGCTGCACAATCTCGGCGCCCCCACCGCGGCCTACAACACCTGGTCGCTGGGTCTGCAGGCAGGCTGGGAATTAGACCTGTGGGGGCATCTGCGTCAACTGGAATCTTCCGCGCGGGCGCAACTGGACGCTGCCTGGTATGAGCAGGAAGCGGTGCGGGTCTCGGTCTCGGCCGAGCTGGCCCGCAATTACCTGCTGTTGCGCGGTGTGCAAGCGCAGATTGCCCTGCTGGAAGACAACCGGCGCATCGCCAAGGAACTGCTGCGCCTGGCGCAAAGCCGTGAACGCAATGGCGTTGCCACGCGCCAAGACGCGGCAGCGGCCAAGGCGGAGTTGGCCGGGATCGAGGCGCGGCTGCCGCAGCTGCAGCATGAACAAGACGTGCTGGGCAACGCCTTGGCGCTGCTGCTCGGCTTGCCGCCACGCGAATTGGATGCGCGCCTGAGCGACTCCGGGTTGCCTGCCATGCCGGCGCTCCTGCCGATCGGCCTCTCATCGGATTTGGCGCGCAACCGTCCCGATATCCTGCAAGCGCAGGCACGGCTGCGAGCGGCTGTCGCCGACATCGGCGCGGCGCAGGCCGATTTCTATCCGCGCATCGGGCTGGGTGCCAGCCTGGGCGTGCAGGCCTTCCAGCTCTCGGACCTCGGCAACTGGGCCTCGCGCCAGTATTCGGTGGGCCCGACGATCTACCTGCCGATCTTCCAGGGCGGCCGGCTCCAGCAAAAACTGGCCCTGAGCGAGGCTCGCCACCAGTCGGCGGCGATTGCCTACCAGCAGACCGTGCTGCGTGCCTGGCACGAAGTCGATGATGCCTTGGGCGCCTATGCCAGCGAACGTGCCCGCGAAGAGCAGTTGCAGCAGGCATTGGCGCAGAACGAGGTCGCGCTGGAGATCGCGCAGAACGCCTACCGAGAAGGCACGGCTGACTTCACATCGGTGCTGGTGGCGCAGCGCTCGCTGCTGTCCATCCGGGCCACGCTGCTCGAAAGTGCCACCGCTTCGGCGCTCTCGGTGGTCGGGATCTATCGCGCGTTGGGCGGCGGCTGGTCGGCAGAACTGCAACCGTTCGCCATGGTAGGGGCCGGCAAATGAGTGCCGCAGCGACAAACCAGGCTGGGCCGGGGGGCGTAGCAGGCGGCCCATCCGTCCCAGGTTCTGCGCCATCTTCCGGCCCGCCCACCGGGGGGGCTCCTGGTCCGGCATTTGGTGCGCGCATGGCCGTTGGCCTGCTGGGCATCCTGCTGGCGGCTATGGTTTCGGGCCTGAACAACCGCGTCGCTGGCCTGGCGCTGGCAGACGTACAGGGTGCGCTCGGCTTCGCCTCGGACGATGCGTCCTGGCTCAACACCGCCTACTACGCCGGCGAACTGGCGGCGATGCCGTTCGCCACCTGGTTCGCCATCACCTTCTCGCTGCGCCGCGCGCACAGCTGGGCACTGGCCATCGCGCTACTGATCGCCGCCTTGCTGCCGCTGGTGCAGAACCTGCAACTGCTGCTGGGTCTGCGCCTGTTGCAGGGCATCTTCGCCGGTGCGCTCATCCCGATGCTGATGATGTCGGCACTGCGCTACCTGCCGCCGCCGATCCGTCTGCATGGCCTGGCCCTGTATGCGATGACCGCCACCCTGGCGCCCAACGTGGCCCTGTGGCTGGCAGCGCTGTGCGTGGATTACCTGGACGACTGGCGCTGGGTCTACTGGCACGTCATTCCGCTGGGCTTGGCCGCGATGGCCCTGGTGTCCTGGGGCATCCCGAAGATGCCGCAGGCGCTACCGCGTCTGAAGCAAGGCAATTGGCTGGGCATGGCGCTGGGCATGCCCGGCCTGGCGCTGGTGGCGGTGGGCCTGGACCAGGGCGTGCGGCTGGACTGGTTGCATTCCCCGCTGATCGCCGCAGCACTGTTCGGCGGCATCGCCTTGACCACTCTGTTCCTGCTGAGCGAATGGTGGCACCCGGCACCGTTCATGAAGCTGCAGATGCTGGGCCGACGCAACCTGGGCCTGGGCTTCACGATCTTCTTCTGCCTGCTGATCACCATGAGCACCGGCGTCGGCCTGCCGGCCAACGTGCTAGGGCACCTGCACGGCTTTCGCATGCCTGAATTGGCGGCCATCGGCCTGACGGTGGGCCTGCCGCAGTTGATGCTCGGCTCCATGGTGGCGCTGCTGCTGTACCAGCGCTGGGTCGATGCGCGCCACCTGTTCGCGCTGGGCCTGCTGTGCATCGCCGCCGCCTGCTGGATCGGCGCGGGCATCACCTCCGAATGGATGGTGGCGCAGCTGCGCTGGGCGACGGTGCTGCAGATGCTGGGACAGCCGCTGGCGGTGGTCTCGCTGCTGTTCCTCGGCACCAGCGTGGTCGCGCCGATGGAAGGCGCTTACGTGTCCGGCATTATCAATACGCTACGCGCCCTCGGCACGGTGTTTGGCGGCGCCGTGATCGGCCAATTGATGGCCGTGCGCGGGCGTTTCCACAGCGAGATGCTGCTGGATCAGGCCGCGCTGCAACTGGGCCGCCCGGATACCTCCGGAATACCGCTCGACGGGCTAGCGCGCATCGTGGCCGAACAGTCCGGTGTGCTGGCTGCCGCCGATATCTACCGGATCTTCGCTGTACTCGCGCTGCTGCTGATCCCATTCGTGCTCGGCCTGCAATACATCCCTGCGCCGACGACGCCCCCGGCGCCGCATCCCGCCCCGGCGGGTGCGCCTGCCACTGCCACTCCTTGATGCGAACGCGAGCAAACCCATGGAATCTCTCAAGAAACCCCATGACACACTGAGGTGCATCGGCCTGAAGATCGCGCCCCCGCGCCTGCGTGTGCTCGAACGCCTCAGCCAAGGCCAGCACCTGAGCGCCGAAGACATTTACCGCGAGATGTACCAGACCGACCGGGACATCGGCATGGCCACCATTTATCGCGTGCTCAATCAGTTCGAGGCGGCTGGCCTGGCCTTGAAGCACAACTTCGACAACGGTCCCGCCGTATATGAATTGAACCGAGGCGGACACCACGACCACATGGTCGATGTGGAAACCGGGGCCATCGTCGAGTTCGAGAGCAAGGCCATCGAAGCCTTGCAACACGACATCGCCAGCCAGCTCGGCTACGTATTGGAAGACCGCCTGCTGGTGCTCTACGTGCGTCGCCCGTCGGCTTCCGCTTCCCATCCCCAGGATTCCAATAGAACTCTCCCATGAGCCAGACACTCCGTTTCCGAATCATTACCTGCACTGCCGTTGCTCTCGTCATCGCGGGCGCCTTCTTTCTCCTCAACCGCAGCGAGTCCAGCGCCTCGCGGCAAAGCACCGACGATGCCTACGTGCAGGCCGACTTCACCGTCGTCGCACCGCAGGTGGCCGGTGTCGTCACCCGCGTTCAGGTCGAGGACAACCAACCAGTCAAGGCAGGCGACCCATTGGTCAGCATCGACGAGCGCGACCTGCGCGTCGCCCTGGACGCAGCGAAGGCGCAGGTGGCCAGTGCCCGCGCGGTGACCGCCAGCCTGCATGCGCAGTTGGAGCGCCAACAGAGTGTGATCAGTCAGTCGCGCGCCGCCGTGGTGGCCGATGCCGCGCAGTTGAAGCTGGCCGAGGCCGACCGCCAGCGCTTCACCAATCTGGCCCGAGATGGTTCCGGCACCGTTCAGGCCAAGCAGCAGGCCGAGGCTCAGTGGGAAATCCAGCGTGCCGCGCACGAGCGTGATTCCGCTGCGCTGCGTTCGGCCGAACAGCAGGTGGCGATCCTGCGCGCCGATCTGGAGAAGGCCGAGGCTGCATCGCTGGCAGCCCAGGCCCAGCAAGCCGCGGCCGAGTTGAACCTGTCGTATGCCAGCGTCAAGGCGCCGGTATCCGGCGTGGTCGCGCAGCGCCGCGCCCGTGTCGGGAACTACGTGCGGCCTGGCGATCCGCTGCTGACCTTGGTGCCCCTAGATGCGCTGTATGTTGAAGCCAATTTCCGAGAGACCCAGCTGGCCCGGATGCAAGTCGGCCAGCCGGTGACACTGACGGTCGATGGCTTGCCGGGCCTACGCCTCGATGGCGTCGTCGAAAGCCTGGGGCCAGCCAGCGGCGTTAGCTTCTCGACAGTGCCGGCGCACAACGCGACCGGCAACTTTACCAAGATCGTCCAGCGCCTGCCTGTGCGCATCGCCTTGCGGCCTGGACAGGACGGCCTAGCGCGGCTACGCGTGGGCATGTCGGTGACGCCGCAGGTCGATGTTGATGCCGCTCCGAAAGCAGCCAACCGTTCAGCCTCTCCTTGACCTTCTTCATCTTGTTGGAAGCTTCATACCGGATATCGGCAGCGCCACAAGTGCCACTTGACTTGGATTGCCTTAAAAGGACGTCAAGAAAATGAGCCATTACCTCAAAGACAAAACCCTGGTCGTGATTGGCGGCAGCTCTGGCATCGGCCTGCGCGTGGCCCAACAGGCCGCCGATATCGGTGCGCAGTTGATCATCGTCGGCCGCAATGTCGAGCGGCTTGAGGCCGCCCGTGCAGAACTGGCCGCGTGCGGGGCCGCTGTGCAGATATACCAAGTAGATGCACACGACCACGCGGCGCTGCAAACCCTATTCACCGATTTGCCAAATTTTGACCACCTTGTGTCGATGGTGGGTGACGTCAACAGTGGCGGCTTCCTCGTCAACGAGATCGCCTCTATCCGTCACGTGATTGAATCAAAGTTCCTCACCAATGTGCGCATTGGTCAGTTGGCAGCCACAAAGATTCGCGAAGGCGGCAGCCTGATTTTCACCTCCGGCACAGGTGGTCGAGCGCAGGATGCCTGCGGCAGTTACGTCGGCAACTTGGGCTTGAATGCGTTAGTCGAAGGGCTGGCGGTCGAGCTGGCACCGAAGGTGCGAGTCAACGCCGTGTCCCCAACTTGGACGGTTACACCTTTCTGGCGCGATGTGCCGGCAGAACGGGTGGCGTCGATCAAGCAGCACTTCGAGCAGGTCATTCCGCTCAAACGAACCGCCTCGATCGATGAGTTGGCATCGGCCTACCTATTCCTCATCACCAACGGCTTCATCACCGGCCAGAATATCGCGGTTGATGGCGGCGTCATGCTCGGCGCGTGAGCGCTTACACCATCTCGGAGATTGCCATGCATGGCTTCCAACTCACATTCTTCACCCAACAAGACCGCCTGCACGGGAAGCAGCCCCTGGCCCAATGGTTGCTGTCCCTCGTAAAGAGCCTTGGCATCCGAGGCGGAACCCTCAGCGGTGCGCAGCAAGGCATCGGTCACGACGGCATAGCGCATGCCGTAAACCTGTTTGACTTGGGTGACCAGCCCGTGCAGGTGACGCTGGTCGCCACTCCTGAGGAGGTAGATAAGCTTCTGAAGCATTTAGCGCAAGAAAACGTGCAACTCTTCTATGTCAAAGCGGCGGTGGAATTCGGCACCACCGGCCAGGCGAGCAACGACGACTGATCCGTCGTCGCACCAATGACCGACTTATATATCCAAACTATCAAGGATTCCTCATGAAACAACATCGTTACCAGATCACTGTCCAAGAAGCTCCAAGCCCAGAAGATGGCGCAGCAATCGTCAACTGCGCGCCGATCCGCTTCGAGGCTGCGAGCCATGACGACCTACACGAAATCGTCGCCCGAGCCAAGGCATTGGGCGTCTTTGATGAAGAGGCCGCGACGGCGTTCGCCGTCGGCCTTAAGCTATTCGGCGGAGTGATGCTCGAAAACCGCGACCATCCGCTATTTGCGGATTTTGTGCCGCACTTTGCGCAGTTCATGCGCTCGGTCAAGAGCAAGAGCCGTGGCGATGGCAGCGTCATTAGTAAGAGGTGACAGGTTTGGTGGTCGTCCGTGAACCGTGTGTTACGTGAGGCGGCACTTGCCCCGTTGAAGCTGCATAACCGCAACGCCATCGCCCCCATGTTCCAACTCTCAAGCCTTGCGAGCGAGATGGACGACTGGCACCTAATGTACGTTGGTATGCTCGCGCTATTGGGTAAGCCCCCGGCGATCCCCTCTTGACCGTGCCTCAGGCTGAATCCGGCCTCCACCGATGCGGCAACAGCTCCCTGATCCGACTGTGTGGCTGAGTCGGCAGGCGGGCGAGGACGTCCTTCAGATAGGCATGGGGGTCATGCCCGTTCATGCGGGCCGACTGGAACAGGCTCATGATCGCCGCCGCCTGTTTGCCGGCGCGTAGCGACCCGGCAAACAGCCAGTTCTTGCGCCCGAGGGCAATCGGCCGGATCTGGTTCTCGATCCAGTTGTTATGTGTGCCTTGCCAAGGCACGGTTGATTCGTCGGTGCAAGTCCGACCCGGCCAACTCTCGCTCCGGCCGGAAGCACAGGGAGCGGTCCAGGAGGTAACGAATGGGCTGAAGCACTTCTTGAAACGGCCTCGAAGGAGGTCAGCGGGCCCTGCGGGCCGCAAGGTGAGTGAACACTGAGCAGGCCTCGAAACGTCAGTCGTGGAAGCCGACTCGCCATAATAACGAGGAAGGCCGATGTCGTCGGAGAAGCGAGCGTGAAGTGCATCCGACGGTTCCACCGGGGTAGTGGTGGCAGCACGCAGGGGAGAGATCGACCGTGCAACAAGGGAAGTCCATGGCGGTGCGGGGTGGGCAGCCCGGCAACGACGATTCCGCGAGGGATGGAGTCGGCCCCATGGATGGCGGATGGGGGTGTAGTAGTGACGAAGCCGGGTAACGTTGGTGGAGCGAAGGCCCCCTGTTTCAGGACGTATGACGGAAAGTGGCAAGCGCCCAAGGATTGACGTGAGTCTACCCACCTTGCTGGATTCGGTTCGGACGCTACAGACCGCATTGCAAACGAAAGCCAAGAGCGAACCGGCTGCCCGTTTCTACAGCCCGTGGGACAAGGTGTGTCGCGAGGACATTCTCCAGGAGGCCTACCGGCGCTGCCGCGCCAATCGCGGTGCGCCGGGTGTCGATGGCGAACGATTCGAGCACATTGAGGACTACGGGCGAAGCGCGTGGCTGGAAAGATTGCGGCAGGAACTCACCGGGAAGACGTACCACCCGCGGCCCCTGCTGCGCGTGTGGATGCCCAAAGCCAATAGTGGAGAACGGCCGCTCGGCATCCCGTGCATCCGGGACCGAGTGGTGCAGATGGCGGTGTTGCTGGTGGTCGGCCCGATCTTCGAAGCGGATCTGTGTGTGCCCGTAGAAACCCCAGGCCAGCCGGGGATTGGCGAGGAAGGCGGCGGGGTTGGCGATGCGGGTGAAGTCCAGCCGGGCCCGCCCGAGGGCCGGGTGGGCCGCCCACAGGCCTGTGTTGCCGCGGAAGTCGGGCAGGCCGGAATCCACGCCCATGCCGGCGCCGGCGGTGATCAGGAGCCCGTCGGCCCCCTTGAGCGCGGCGATGGCGTGGGCGAGGGGAGCGTCTGGAGTGGGTTGGTTCATGGGCATCCTCCGTGATCGGGCATTCTGGGCTTGTAGCGCGAGGCGATACGCTTCAGGTCATTCGCGCTGCTCTGTCCGCTTCAAGATGTATTGTCCGGCCGCGGTGACTTTCACAATCCCTCCAATTTTTCTGCACACTTGCCCAGCAAGATTCAGGTCTGACGATTGTCGCCCTTTCTCCTGAATAGACGAAGAATGAAACAGAAAATGAAACAACACCAATACCGCATTACCGTTGAGCATCTGGCTGACCAACATGGCAATGCCTCCACGTATTCGGCGCCCCTGCAGTTCGAAACTGGCAACCACGACGACATCTTTGCCGTCGTGTCCAGACTGCGCCAGCGGCCGGACATCGATGACCGCTCCGCCACCGCCCTGGCCGTGGGACTCAAGCTGTTTGGTGAGGTGATGCTGGAGAACCGTCAGCACCCCCTCTTCGCCGAGCTGCTGCCGCACTTTGGTGAATTCATGAAAAAGCTGAAGAAGGGTGTGGTGGCTTGACTCTACAGCGATGCCGTTCATCCTCCATGAAGAAACTGCAGCCTGCGAAGACGTGGCGTGAGCCAGAGACTGAGGCCGAGCAGTGCCGCCGCTGCCAGGCTGATTGCGGAGTGGGGGCCGATTGATCCGGCGAGCATGCCGGTCAGCAGGCTACCCAGGGCGTCGGTACCGAATCGCACTGCGGCAAAGAGGGCGATGATCCGGGTCCGGAAGGCGGCAGCGGCTGTGCCTTGCAGGATGGCATTCGTCGTGACGTTGGTGAGGGCGACGCTCGCTCCGACTGCGAACATCCCGATGAGGGCGGATTGCACGTTGCGGGATCCACCAATCAGGAAAAGGCCTGCAACCCCAAGATAGGGTGCCCATCGCAAGAGGCGGGACAGATCAGCCAGGTTGCGCTTGCCAGCCATCAGAAAGGTGGCGGAGAGTGCGCCTGCTCCTGCGGTGCCGAGTAGCCATCCGAGGCTATCGGGCTTGGCCTGAAAGGTCTGCCCCACGATCAGTGGAGCCAGAACCAATGCTGATGAAGCCATCATGTTGACTGCGCAGAGCTGGGCGAGTGGCAGATGGATGGACGGGGTTCCGATGGACAGCCGGAGTCCATCGAGTAATGCCTGAAACCATGGGGCTGGGGGGCCACCAGGAGTGGGTTGGTCACGCCCATCGATGAGTAGCAGTGCCCCGATGATGACCGTGAAAGACAGGCCGTTGATAAAGAAGCATGCGGCTGGGGGCGAGGTGGCAAGCAGGAGGCCGGCCAGCGGCGGGCCGAGGAAGCGGCCGCCAGTGAAGATCGATGCATTGAGTGCGATGGCACTCGAGAGGTCTGCCCGGTCATTCACGAGGTCGCAGAGCAGGGACTGACGTAGTGGCGTGTCAAAGCTGTTGAGAAGACCCAGAACTGCAGAAGCCAGCAGGATGGTGGGGGCGTCCGCCAGGTTCCGCCAGAACATCAGGGCGAGTGTGAAGGCGAGCGCCGCATTGGCGATCTGGACGAGCAGCAGCAAGAGCCAGCGGTTCCTGTTCTCGATCCATGCGCCTGCGGCGGGAGTGAGCAGTAATTGGGGCCCCTGAACCAGGAAGGCTGCAAGTCCGAGGAGGGTCGCCGAGTCCGTGAGGGTGTACAGCGTCCAGCTGATCGCAACTGTCTGGATCCAGCTACCCGTGACAGAGACGGCTTGCCCCGCAATGTACAGACGGAAATTCCTATGGCTTAGTGCTGGCGCTATTCTGGCCAGAATGCCGTTCCCATGAGTGTGGCCTGCCATTTCACATCGATCGATACAGGTTCGCAGATTGGAGGCGCCAGGTGGTTGGGGCTGCGACCAGGCGCCTCGGAGAGAGGATGCGTGGGGGTTATCCGACGGGCGTCACGCACCTGGGATGCAATCAGTCGGCTTGATCCCAGGTGACCGCGTTGGCCGCTTCTTTCCCGGCTACCGAATAGATGACGCGGGTGTTGCGGGTCTGCATGAAATCTTCCAGGGATTCACCGCGCATTGCTGCGTAGATGTGGAGATTGGAGGTGCCCACCACCGCGCCGAGTTTCTCCAGCATGAAGAAGATCACCCCGTAGTGAACGAGTCCCCGCCAGTCACGCCGGCGGACGAGATCTTTTTCTTCCTCCGACAATCCTGCCGCGTCAAAGGAGGCCTCCGGGTCGGCCAGAAATCGTGCCCTATGGGCCGGATCGATCATGCCATGCAGATACTTGTTGAGACGGTAGGCTTTCAAGCTTGTAGCGTGGCTGAAGGGATAGGTGCCGCTAAGCCGCTCGGCGCCCGCGAGTTGTTCGCCAATCCGGGCGCGATGACGCTCCTGGCTGAGGCCGGGTAGCTCCGCGGATTCGTTTTCGAGCACAAGGGTACCGATCCCGGTCATGGAGGGCAGGTAGAACGAGCTGTGCACCTTCCTGACCGATGCCGATAGGGCGCCGCGCATGATCAGCCACATGATGATCTCCGCACCCTCAAGGCCGCCCAGCTCGGCGTATTCCGCGTGGGTCATCTCTGCCAGTGCAGCAGGGTCACGGGTGATGATGTCGAGAAAGCGCTGATCCCATTCCGGATTGTTGAATCCGGCCCTTTCCCCATGTACCTGGTGAGACAGACCGCCCGTGGCGACCACCGCGACGCTCAGGTCTTCTGGATAGCTCTCAATGGCACGGCGCAGGGCCTGGCCGAGCTTGTAGCAGCGGCGCGCGGTGGGGATGGGAAACTGAAGCACGCCGACTTGAAGGGGGACGATGGTGGTTGGCCATTCGCCTTCCTGCCGTTCCAGCAGTACCGACATGGGGGAGAAGAAGCCATGATCGAGGGGCTTGTCCTGGAAAAAGGACATGTCGAACTCCTCGCTCACCAAGCTCACTGCGATGTGCTGCGCCAAGGCCGGATTTCCGGGCACGGCGGGTAGATCGCGAGCTCCGCCCCCTTCGTCGGCTACCGCGTATTCCTTGTCGATGCCGAGCACGAAGGCGGAATAGTGATCGAAGAAGAATGAAGTGACGTGATCATTGAAGATATAGACAAGGACATCGGGTTTGTTGGCCTTGAACCACTCGCGAACGGGCTCGAAGCTTGCGAAGATGGGAGCCCAGGCTGGATCCTGCTGTTTGTTGGTGTCGTAGGCGAAGCCGATGGTCGGTGTATGTGAGACGGCAATGCCGCCAATGATGCGTGCCATGAATATCTCCAATGGTGAAATGGGTTGCCCCGCTACTGGCCGTTGGGGCTGATTGTTCTAGTCGGCGAAAACGGTGCCGTCGAAGAGCTTTCGTGCAGTAAGTACCAGCCCTGATGCGACAACTTCGCCGTTCTGGTTGGTTTCGATGATGACCCGCGTTGCCCCACTCGGGTGCTCTATGCTCATTTCCCCGTGCTGACCTTCGGGCATCAAGGCCATGGCCGCCGCTACACTCCCGGGAACAACGGCCGCAGTGGCAACCGAGACGGCGCCGAAGACGCCGATCGATGCATGGCAGCGATGGGGAATGAAGGTCCGTGTTGCAATTGCCCCGCCGGACTGAGGCGCGCTGACCAAGGTCATTTTGGGAACGGTCTTATCCGCTACGTCACCCAGATTCATCATGGGTCCGGCAACCCTGCGGATGGCTTCGATCCGGGCTTTCAGCCTGTCGTCGGCATCCAGCTCGGCGCGGGTTTCGTCGCCGCGAATACCGAGGTCGGTGGCGCGCATCACAACCACGGGCATGCCGTTGTCGATGCACGTCACGTCCACGCCCTCCACGTGGTTCATGGCCTGCCCGGTGGGCAGGAGTGAACCGCAGCTTGAGCCAGCCGTGTCGTTGAAGAGCACCGCCAAGGGCGCAGCCGTGCCGGGTACGCCGTCGATCTTGGCGGTGCCCCGATAGGTCACCACGCCACCAGGAGTCGGTACTCGCACGGTGGCAACTTGCCCCGTATTGCGCATGTGGATGCGCACGACCGTCTCGGGAAAAGTGGCCTTTACGAGACCACGCTCAATGGCAAAGGGGCCGACGCCGGCGAGGATGTTTCCGCAGTTCTGGGCATCGCTGACCAGTGGCTGATCCACGAAGACCTGCAGGAACAGATAGTCCACGTCGGCGTCCTCGCGGCTTGCGGGACTCACTACCGCTACTTTGGAGGTCAACGGGTCTGCACCACCGATGCCGTCAATCTGTCGAGGGTCGGGTGAGCCCATCGCCCGGAGCAGGAATGTGTCTCTCTGGCCCACATCCCTCGGCAGCTCATCGGCCAGGAAGTAGGCACCTTTGGAGGTGCCTCCGCGCATCCACATGCAGCGAGTTTCATTCATAACGCAGACCTGCTTTCGCGAGGGGCTCGCGCAGGCTGTACATGTCCAGCCCCAGCTCGCCGGCGGCAAAACGGGCACGCTTGGCGGTCTCGTTGTTCTCGCGGGCCTCGGCGGCATCGGCCACCTGCTGGGCGATGGCCGCTGGTACCACCACCACGCCGTCGTTGTCGGCGATCACCACGTCACCCGGATTGACCACGGCGCCCGCGCACACCACCGGTACATTCACCGAACCCAGGGTGGCGCGGGTGCAGCCCTTGGCGTGGATGGCCCGGCTGAACACCGGGAAACCCATGGCGGCGAGATCCTTCACGTCACGCACCCCACCGTCGATGATCAGCCCCTTGGCGCCCTGGGCCTGGTAGGAGGTGGCCAGCAGGTCACCAAAGAAGCCGTCGGTGCTGTCGGTGGTGCAGGCAGCAACCACCACGTCCCCCGGCCGGATCTGCTCGGCCGCGACGTGCAGCATCCAATTATCGCCCGGCTGCATCAACACGGTGACAGCGGGGCCGCACAGATGGGCGCCGGTGTAGATCGGACGGATGTTCGGCTTCATCAGGCCGACGCGGCCCATGGCTTCATGGATGGTGGCCACGCCGAAGCGGGACAGCTTTTCCACGGCAGCCGGGTCGGCGCGTTCGATGTGGCGCTTGACGACGCCGAGGGTGTTGAGGGGGTGGGTCATCTGGAGTCTCCTGGTTTTCTGTAGAGGCGAATTCACTCGCCTGCGGAGGTGGATCGACGCGCCGAGGGCGAACGAATTCGCCCCTACACATCTACAGGCCCTTGGCCTTGAGGGCGGCGTCGAGGCGCGGGTACACGCGGCGGGCGTTGCCTTCGTACACCTTGAAGCGGTCTTCGGCGGACAGGTTCAGGGTGCCTTCGATGTAGCGCTTGGTGTCGTCGTAGTAGTAGCCAGTCTCCGGGTCGATGCCGCGCACGGCGCCGATCATTTCGGAGGCGAACAGGATGTTGTCCACCGGGATCACCTTGGTCAGCAGGTCGATGCCCGGCTGGTGATACACGCAGGTATCGAAGAAGATGTTGTTGAGGAGGTGATCCTTCAGCAGCGGCTTCTTCAGCTCTTGCGCCAGGCCACGGAAGCGCCCCCAGTGGTAGGGCACCGCGCCGCCGCCGTGGGGGATCACGAACCTGAGGGTCGGGAAGTCCTTGAACAGGTCGGAGGTGAGGCACTGCATGAAGGCGGTGGTGTCCGCGTTCAGGTAGTGGGCGCCGGTGGTGTGGAAGGCGCAGTTGCAGCTGGTGGACACGTGCACCATGGCCGGGATGTCGTACTCGACCATCTTTTCGTAGATGGGATACCAGTGCCGATCCGACAGGGGAGGGCTGGTCCAGTGGCCGCCGGAGGGGTCCGGGTTGAGGTTGATGCCGACGTTGCCGTACTGCTCGACACACTTCACCAGCTCGGGGATGCAGGTGGCCGGATCGACGCCGGGGCTTTGCGGCAGCATGGCGGCGCCGATGAAGTTGTCGGGGAAGAGCTCGGCCACGCGGAAGCACAGCTCGTTGCAGATGGCTGCCCAGGTGGCGCTGACGTTGAAGTCGCCGATGTGGTGGGCCATGAAGCTGGCGCGGGGCGAGAAGATGGTCAGATCGGAACCGCGCTGCTTCATCAGCTTGAGCTGGTTGCTCTCGATGGTCTCGCGCAGCTCGTCGTCGCTGATTTTCAGCTCGGAGACCTTCGGCACCGCCGACGGGTCCTTGATGCCGGCGATCTGGCGGTTGCGCCAGTCCTCGAGCGCCTTGGGAGCGGTGGTGTAGTGGCCGTGGATGTCGATGATCATGGTGTGTGTCCCTCAGGGCAGGGGGTCATTGGTTCGGACTGTCGGGGGTCTTGCGGTGGCTGATCAGGATTGCCCCCGCTGCGAAGGCTGCAGGAATGGCAAGCGCGGTGAAGATGCCGTCGAACCCCCAGCCCTGTGCGAGCAGCAGGCCGCCGATTGAAGAGCCGAGAATGCTGCCGAGCCGCCCGACTCCGAGCATCCAGCTGACCCCGGTGGCGCGGGCCACCGTCGGGTAGCAGCTTGGGGCGAAGGCGTTCAGACCCGTCTGGGCGCCGCTGAGAAAGAACCCGACAATGCCGACCAGAAGGGCGATCCAGGCGGAATTGACACCATTCATGCCAAGAAGAATGAGGGCCAGTCCGCCCATGAAGTAAGCTGCGCCGATGACACGGTTGGGAGACATCCGGTCCATGGCCAGACCAACCAAGATTGCGCCAATGGTTCCACCCAGTTGGAAGACTGCGGTGACCTGCGCAGCGCGTTCGATGGTGGCGCCAGCGTCCTTCATCATGGTGGGCAACCAGCTGGTCGTCAGGTAGATCACCATCAGGCCCATGAAATAGGTGATCCACAGAGAGAAGGTGCGAAGTGCGTAGCCAGACGTGAAGAGCAGCGCGATGGGTTGCTTGTTGGCGGGGGCGGCTTCCTGGGAGACGAATGCCGTGTATTGCGTGAGGTCTGCGCCGCAAACTCGCCCCAGCACTCGGCCGATGCGCTCCGCAGGCTGCCCTTTGACGGCCATGAAACGTGCAGACTCGGGCAGCAGGAAGAACAGAAAGGGAAGTAGGGCAAGCGGCAGGGCACCGCCCAATACCAGAACGGAGCGCCAGCCATGCTCCGGAATGAGATGGGCTGCGATGAAGCCGATCATTGCAGAGCCGAGATTGAAGCCGGTGAACATGGTGGCGACCAGGAATGAGCGGGAGCGTTCGGGCACATACTCGGTCAATAGTGTCGTCGTGTTCGGCATGGCGGCACCCAGGCCGAGACCGGTAAGCAGCCGCAGAAGGGCCATCTGTTCGGGTGAGTCGGCGTAGGCGGTGAGGACCGTGCAGATACCGAAGCCGGTTACTGACGCCAGAAGCACCTTGCGCCGACCGAACCAGTCGGACGAAGAGCCTGCGACCAGGGCTCCGATCGCGAGCCCGATGGGCGCCGCGCCCATTACGAAGCCAAAGGCGGGTTTGGATATGTGCCACTCCCCGATGATGGACGGGGCGACAAAGCCCATGATTGCAACATCCATCCCGTCCACCGCGACGATGAGGAAGCACAGGGCAACGAGAGTCCATTGGCGGGGCGACAGACTTCGCTCATTGATGAAGCGTCGAATGTCCAGGGTGCTTGTGTGATTCATGAACGAGTCTCCTGTAAATATTGTTATTGAGTCTTGATTGCCTGTCATGGCTTCATGAGGGGCTTTCGAGCTGTCTCTCAGCATCTCCCTCTGACTCTCGTTCGCATGAATATGGCCGTTTTCCCATTTTTTATTGGAAAAAGCCTTGCGAATGATTGCTTGAATGATAGGTTGAGGGCGCGCGGGAGCAATTCCAAAATGGCCCTAAGGTCATTCAGAATTGATATGGACTGATTGGATTCAGATCTCGCTGTGGCGTGCAGCGACTGCCCTGAGGGTCTGGATGAAGGCGCGTTGGATTTCGCTTGGGTGCCAGTTCACGCGTGTCGTGAGACCGATTTCGCGGAGACTGTCGCCCAGGTCGTAGTCCAGCGTCGTAAGCTGGCCAAGTTCAACCTCAAAGCGCACCTGTTGTCTGGATATGAGTGTCAGGTGGTCGCTGTCCATCAGAAGTCCGCGGATCAGGATCTGCGAGCTGGATTCGATCAGGCGGAGCGATGGATGGGGAGTGCCGGATGCCAGTCGTTCAAAATGTTCGCGTGTCGGAGTCCCTGGTGGAGGAAGAATCCATGGATAGGCAAGCAGTTCATCCAGAAGGATGGATTTACGGTTGGCGAGCGGGTGGTCGTTACGCGCGGCGATGCAGAGTGAGGCGGAGAAGAGAGGCTCCTGCAGGACATCGTCGACGGGGGCAGGGGTGCGGAGGGCACCGACCAGGAAGTCGATTTCGCCGTGGCGCAGGCCGTGAAGCAAGTCAGGGTAGGGGGAGTCGATGATCCGGATCGTCACTTCGCTGAAGCGCGTCGAGAAGGACACCAGGGTCTCGGGCATCACGAAGTGGCGGGCAAGGGGCATGCAGCCGATGACGATGTTGCCCTTTGCGAACCCCTGACAGCTGCTGACGTCCATAAGACCTTGCCGCAGCTCGGAAAAGGCCAGCTTGAGTTGTTGCCATAAGATCTGTCCGGCCCGTGTCAGCAGAATGCCACGCGTGGTCTTTTCGAACAGCGCCACGTTCAGGATGGCTTCGAGCTCGCGTGTCGATCGATGAATGGCTGGTTGTGAGGTCCCGATAAGCCGGGCGGCCAGGGTGAAATTGTTTGTGGTGCCGACGGCCACCAGCGCACGTAACTGGGTTGTTGTCAGGAGGGGAAGGATGTCCCGGGCCTGTCTGCCGGACTTTGTGCTGCCGATGCGGATTGTTTCGGCAATGCCCTCTTCGATCATCGAGATCGCGCGGCGTGCCCGGGTGACGTAGGCCTGGCCTGCGACCGTCGGCGAGACTCCGTTGCCGGCCCGTTCCAGAAGGGGCGTACCGAGGCTGTCTTCGAGTTTGGCAATGGCTTGCGTCGCCGCCGGCTGAGACAGGAATACCGCATCTGCAGCCCGGCTAATGCTGCGAAGACGCTCCGCTTCGCAAAACGTCCTCAGATGACGGAAGTTCGGTAGGTATTCGCCCATTGACACAGGATCCTACCATCTCCACTCCCTGGGAATGATCGGGTCCCGGGAATGCCTGGGCAGGAGTTGCGTGTCCGGAAGGGCTGCTTCTGGAGCGCCCTTTCCCTTTTCGTGTTTCACGCCCGCTTCATCAGCACCACCGGCGCGTTGAAGGCGGCGAGGCGCTCCGCCTGGAGCTGCCGGGCTTTCGCCAGGTTCTTCTCCTTCACATGCCCGTAGCCGCGGATCTCGTCAGGCCAGCAGGCCA
>NZ_JAFLDT010000020.1 GCF_017302315.1 Zoogloea sp. | reverse complement strand
AGAAGTTGTAGGTGGGCGTACCGTCGGCACGGGCAATGATGAGGTCGTCCATCTCGGCATTGGCGATCTCGATGCGGCCCTTGACCAGATCATCCCAGGCCACCACGCCGTCGGCGGGGTTCCGGAAACGGATCACCGGCGCGACACCCACCGGCGGCGCGGGCAGCGCCTTGCCGGCCTCGGGGCGCCAGCGCCCGTCGTAACGGGGCTTCTCGCCACGGGCGCGCTGCGCCTCGCGCAGGGCGTCCAGCTCTTCCGGGGGCATGTAACAGGGGTAGGCGGTGCCGGCGGCCAGCATCTCCTGGATCACCGCCTTGTACCGCTCCATGCGCTGCATCTGGTAGAAGGGGCCTTCGTCCCACTTCAAGTCGAGCCAGCTCATGCCATCCAGAATGGCCTGCACCGCCTCGGGCGTGGACCGGGCTACGTCGGTATCCTCGATGCGCAGGATGAACTGGCCGCCGTGGCGGCGGGCGTAGGCCCACGAGAAGAGCGCCGTGCGTGCGCCCCCGATGTGCAGGTAGCCGGTGGGGCTGGGGGCGAAGCGGGTACGGACGGTAGCGGCCATGACGGGAATCCGGGAATGCGTAAAACCCGGCATTTTACGCAAAGCCGCGCGACAACAACAAAAAGCCCGGCATGACCGGGCTTCGGGCAGACGAATCGAAAGGGCTCAGATGGCCGATTCGTTGGTCTCGCCGGTGCGGATGCGCACCACCTGCTCGACAGGCATCACGAAAATCTTGCCGTCGCCGATCTTGCCGGTGCGGGCAGACTTGATGATGGCTTCGACCGCCTGATCGACCACATCACCGGCCACCACCACTTCAATCTTGATCTTGGGGAGGAAGTCGACCACGTACTCGGCGCCGCGATACAGCTCGGTGTGCCCCTTCTGACGGCCAAAACCCTTCACTTCGGTCACGGTCAGGCCGGTGATGCCGACCTCCGACAGGGCCTCACGCACCTCGTCGAGCTTGAAGGGCTTGATCACCGCTTCGATTTTCTTCATGGATAGTCTCCTTTGGAACAGTCCCGCATTCTAGCCGGAAAGGCATGCGGATTGGCTCGTGCCGGTCGCGTTCAGGCGTCCCGGTATCGGGAAGTGATGGGGTAACGCCAGTCCTTGCCAAAACCGCGCTGGGTCACGCGAACACCCGGTGGCGCCTGACGGCGCTTGTACTCATTGCGCCGGAGCATGCCCACGGTGCGGCGCACATCAGCCTCGGGATAGCCCCGGGCGATGATCTCCGGCGGCGACAGGTCTTCCTCCATGTACGCAGCAATGATCGCATCCAGCACCTCGTAGGGCGGCAGCGAGTCCTGGTCGCACTGGTCGGGCTTCAGCTCCGCCGACGGCGGGCGGGTCAGGATGTTCTCGGGGATCACCGGCCCGCCCGGCTGGGCATTGCGCCAGGCACACAGGCGATAGACGAAGGTCTTGTAGATATCCTTGATCACCGCGAACCCGCCGGCCATGTCGCCATACAGGGTGGCGTAGCCGGTGGCCATCTCACTCTTGTTGCCGGTGGTCAGCACGATGGCGCCGGTCTTGTTGGAGAGGGCCATCAACAGCATGCCGCGGATGCGCGACTGGAGGTTCTCTTCGGTGGTGTCTTCCGGCAGACCGGCAAACTGGGGCGCCAGCATGTCGGCGAAGGTCTTCATGGCCGGCTCGATGGAGATCTCGTCGTAGCGCACGCCCAGCCAGCGCACCATCTCCCGCGAGTCGTCGAGGCTCATCCGCGCCGTATAGGGCGAGGGCATCATCACCGCGCGCACCTTGTCGGCACCCAGGGCGTCCACGGCAATCGCCAGGGTCAGGGCCGAATCGACGCCCCCCGACAAGCCGATCAGGGCACCCGGAAAACCGTTCTTGCCCAGGTAGTCGCGCACTCCCAGCACCAGCGCGTCATACACGTCGGCCTCCACGGGGCGCATATCGGGCACGCCCTGGTCACGCCATACGCCATCGGAGAACTGCAACAGGGTCAGCTCATCCACAAAGGACGCCCCCTGCCAGGCCAGCAGACCATCCTGGTCGAGGGCAAAGGAGCCCCCGTCAAAAACCAGCTCGTCCTGCCCGCCCACCAGGTTGCAGTAGGCTACCGGCAGCCCGGTATCGGCGATGCGCTCGCGCATGACCTCGTAACGGCGCTGCTGCTTGTTCATGTGGAAGGGCGAGGCGTTGAGCACCAGCAAGAGCTCGGCGCCGGCATCCCGGGCCACCTCGGCGGCACCGGACTCCCATACGTCGGCACAGATGTTCACGCCGATGCGCACACCCTTGAGCTCGAACACGCAGGCCCCGCTACCGGGCTCGAAGTAGCGCTCCTCGTCGAAGACCTCGTAGTTGGGCAGGCGATGCTTGAAATAGGTATCGACAATGCGGCCATCGCGGATCACCGCCGCCGCATTGAAGCGCAGGCCGTCTTGCTCGGCGGGATAGCCCACCAGCAGCGTGATGCCCTGCACCTGGGCCGCCAGCGCGGCAAGCTCATCCGCGCAGGCCTGCAAAAAGGCGGGGCGCAGCAGCAGATCTTCCGGCGGATAGCCGCACAGGGCCAGCTCGGGGGTCAACACCACATCGGCGCCCGCAGCCTTCGCCCGGGCCACCGCATCCAGGATCCGGCGCGCATTGCCGGAAATGTCGCCCACGACACAATTGAGCTGGGCGACAGCGACGGTAAGAGGGGTTTTCATGGGGCAACACTATACCGCGAAGGCAGCGCAAGCCGCGTGCACGACGCCTGCGCGGAGGGCTTGGCTTGCTTGTATCCTGTCATCAAATCCGGCCCGAAGCGCACATGCCCCACCTCCATCCCCATCTCCATCTCCATTCCGCCATCGACGAGATCCCCGCCCCGGCCTGGGATGCGTTGGCTGGCGATCAGCCCAGCCTGTCCCATGCCTACCTGTCGGCCCTGGAAGCCTCCGGTTGCGTTTCCCCGCGCACGGGCTGGACGCCCCGCCACGCCGCCCTCTGGGAGGGCGACACCCTGCTGGCCGCCATGCCCCTCTATCTCAAGACCCACTCCTACGGCGAGTACGTCTTCGACTGGGCCTGGGCCGACGCCTACCGGCGCCACGGGCTGGACTACTACCCCAAGTGGCTGGCGGCCGTGCCCTTCACCCCGGTCCCGGGGCTGCGTGTTCCCGGGCGCGACGAGGCCAGCCGGCGCCTGCTGATCCACGCCGTGCGCGAGGAAGTGGAGCGCGCTGGCGCCTCATCCCTGCACATCCTCTTTCCCGATGCGGACGAAGCCCGCTGGATGCAGGCGGCGGGCATGGAGATCCGCCACGGCGTGCAGTTTCACTGGCACAACACCGGCTACCGCGATTTCGATGACTTCCTCGCCCATCTGGCCCAGCCGAAGCGCAAGAAGATCCGCCAGGAGCGCCGCAAGGTGGCCGAGGCCGGGGTGGTCTTCCGCATCCTCCGGGGCACCGACATCGGCCCGGAGGAATGGGCCTTCTTTCATGCCTGCTACAGCCTGACCTACGCCGAGCACCGCTCCACGCCCTATCTGAGCCGCGCCTTCTTCGAGGATTTCGGACACCGCTCGCCGGACGCCTGTGTGCTGATGATCGCCGAGCGGGCCGGTTCCCCCGTCGCCGCCAGCTTCTTCCTGCGCGACGAGGCAACCCTCTACGGCCGCTACTGGGGCGCCATCGAGTTCGTCCCCTGTCTGCATTTCGAAGCCTGCTACTACCAAGCCATCGACTACGCCATCCGCGAGGGTCTGCAACACTTCGAAGGCGGCGCCCAGGGCGAACACAAACTGTCCCGCGGCCTCGAACCGGTGCGCACCGTCTCCGCCCACTGGATCGCCGACCCGCGCTTCCGTGACGCCTTGGCCCGCTTCCTGGCCCAGGAACGGGGCGGCATGGACGCCTACCTGGACGAGCTGTCGGAGCGAATGCCTTTCCGGGACAAGGGCTGAGCCTGCCCGGGGCTCAAACGGCGGCGACCCGCCGCGGATGCGCTTCGCGGATCGGCACATTCACCAGCGCCGCCAGCGAAGCCAGCACGATGTCGGCATACCACATCCAGTCGTAGTTGCCGAAATTCACCATGGCCAGCCCGCCCAGCCACGCGCCGAAGAAGCCGCCGATCTGGTGGGACAGCAGGGTCAGGCCGAACAGGGTGGCCAGGTAACGCAGGCCAAAGAGCTTGCCCACCAGGCCGGCCGTGGGGGGCACCGTGGCCAGCCAGGTCAGCCCGAGGCCGATGGAGAAGGCGTAGAAGGTGATGTCCGTCTTCGGCGCGATCAGATACAGGGCCACCAGCACGGCACGGGAGCCGTACATCACGGCCAGGATCCACTTCATGCGGTAATGCTGGCCAAGCGCACCGGCCCCCAGGCTGCCGACGATGTTGGCCAGACCGATCAGGGCCAGGGACACCGCCGACACGCTGGCGGGCAGACCGCACAGGTCCACCGCCCCGGGCAGGTGGGTGACCAGAAAGGCGATGTGGAAGCCGCAGGTGAAGAAGCCGGCATGCAGACACCAGTAGCTGCGGTCACGCAGGGCCACCCGCAACTGCTGACGCAGCCCGAGATCGGCGGCGGCAGAAGGGGGGTGCTCGACCTTGTGGCGCAGGGGCCACGACAGCGGAATCGTTGCCAGGGCGCAGGCCGCCAGGCCGAACAAGGCGGTGGCCCAACCGAAGCCGGCGATCAGGAACTGGGAGAGGGGCGCAAACAGGAACTGCCCGAAGGATCCGCCCGCATTGATGAAACCGGATGCAAAAGCACGCTTTTCAGGCGGCAGGCGCTGGGCCAGGGCACCGATCAGGATCGAAAAACTGCCGGCCCCGGCGCCGGCGGCCACCAGCACGCCCAGGGTCACGGTGAGGCCGAATTCGCTGCTGACGAAAGGCGTCAGGACCAGCCCGAGAACCAGCAGGGCCGCCCCGGTGAAGAGGGAGCCGCCCGGGCCGTAGCGGTCGGCCACGGCACCGAAGATCGGCTGGGAGGCGCCCCACATGAACTGCCCCACCGCCAGCGCAAAACTGATGCTGGCCAGCCCCAGCCCGGTGGCCGTATTGAGGGGAGAGACATACAGGCCGAGGGACTGCCGGATGCCCATGGTGATCATCAGCACGGCGGATGCCGTGAGGACCATGGGCCAGTATGAGATCGGCGTGACCGGTTCGGGGGGCGCGACGGCGTTCATCGAATCATCCACCCGCTGACGGGCTTTTTACGGCTTGCCAGCATCTCCCGGAAGCGCTGCCCCGGTCAATCAGGATTTACGTGTACGTAAGGCACTTCGGGGGCATCCGGCACGGGGCACCGGCCCGTGACCGGACAGCCCCATGCCCGCGGTCCCGGCCAAGGGACGCCGGCCGGCAAGCCGCGCTAAACTCCAGCCCGACACCCGTTCCGGAACGCCCACCCGCACCATGCCGCCTCACCTCGCCCGATTTCTGCCCTTTCTTGCCTGGGGCAATCAGCTCGACAGAACCGCCCTCCGCGCCGATCTGCTGGCGGGCTTCACGGTGGCCCTGGTGGCCATCCCCCAGGCCCTCGCCTATGCCCAGTTGGCCGGCCTGCCGCCCTACGTCGGCCTCTACGCGTCCCTGCTGCCGTGCATTGTCGGCGCCCTGTTCGGGTCGTCCGCCCAGCTCAATACCGGGCCGGTGGCCCTGACCAGCCTTTTGACCGCCACCAGTCTTGCGCCTCTGGCCCTGCCCGGCTCCGAAACCTACCTCGTGCTGGCCGTACAACTGGCCATGCTGGCCGGCCTCATCCAGGTGGCCTTCGGCATGCTGCGCCTGGCCCATTTCTCCGACCTGCTATCCCATCCGGTGCTCCACGGCTTCATCAACGCCTGCTCCCTGCTCATCTGCGCCGCCCAGTTGCCAACCCTGCTGGGGCTGCCCAATTTCGGCCAGCGCCCCTTTGCCGAGGCCGTCATCGACCTGGCCCGCGCCCTGCCTGACATCCACCTGCCCTCCGCCGCCCTGGGCCTCGCCGCCATCGGGCTGCTGGTGGCCCTGCGGCGCCTGCTGCCGCGCTGGCCGGGGGTACTCATCGTGGTGGCCGGGCTGAGCGTGGTGGCCGGGCTGACAGGCTTCGAAGCGGAGGGCGGGCGCGTCGTCGGCGCCCTGCCCGCCGAAACCCTGGCCTTTGCCCTGCCTCGGGCCGACTGGGGCCAGACCGTGGACCTGCTACCCTCGGCCTTCGTGCTGGCCCTGGTCAGCTTTCTGGAGGCCATGTCGAGCTGCAAGGTGGCCTCGGCACGCACCGGCCAGCGCTGGGACGGCAATCAGGAGCTCATCGGCCAGGGTCTGGCCAAGCTCACCGCCTCGGTGTGCCAGGCCTACCCAGTCAGCGGCTCCTTCGGGCGCTCGGCCTTCCTGCTCTCCAGCGGTGCCCGCACCGGACTGGCCTCGGTGGTCGGCGCCCTGATGGTGCTGGCCGCCCTGCTGAGCATGCCCGGGCTGATCGCCCACATTCCGCTGCCCGTTCTGGCGGCCGTCATCCTGGTCACCCTGGCCACCCTGCTCTCGCCGGCCCAGCTTCGGGAAGCCTGGCGCACCAGCCGGGACGACGGCCTGGCCGGCACCATTAGCTTCGTCGCTACCCTGGCCTTCGCGCCTCACATCGAGATCGGCATCCTGGCCGGCCTGATCCTGTCCCTGGCGCTGCTGATCTACCGCAGCATGAAGCCCCGGGTGGCCGTGCTCGGGCGCCATCCGGACGGCACCTGGCGGGACGCAGCCCGCTTCAATCTGCCGCCGCCCCACCCGGAACTCGCCATCCTGCGCTTCGACGGCCCGCTCCACTTCGTCAACGCCGCCACCTTCGAAGATGCCGTGCTTGCCGTCGGCCGCGACCACCCCCGCCTCAGGGTGCTGCTGCTGTCCTGTGCAGGCATCAACGACATCGACGCCAGCGGCATCGACACCCTGCGCCGCGTCCACCGCCAGTTGGCCGACAGCGGACGCTGCCTGGCCTGCTGTGGTCTCAAGAAGCAGGTCATCGACGTGATGGAGCGCACCGGGCTTTGGAACGACCTGGCACCCCGGGCCGCCTACCGCACCGAAGACCACGCCCTGCAGCACCTGTTGCCCAACTTGTCGCCCCCGCCGGCACCGGACACCCCACGCCAGGGATTCGCCTGGTGACAGCGCTTTGTTGACCTGAGTCGTTGTCGCGGCCCTTGCGGAGGCAGATACTTTTGCCTATCCGTGCATCCAGTCTTCAGAACTCTAACGACAAGGGAGCAAGCATGACACCCACCTCGGTCCGCGACATCCGCAACCTCAGCCTCCTCGGCCAGTCCGGCAGCGGCAAGACCACGCTGCTGGAGAAACTGCTGGCCACCGCCGGCGCCATCGGCGCACCCGGTTCGGTCGAGAAGGGCGACACGGTCAGCGACTACGACCCCCAGGAGAAAGCCTTCGGCCACTCCCTCAACAGCGCCCTCGCCCACCTGGAATGGGCCGAGCACTGGGTGAACATCCTCGACACCCCGGGCCTGCCCGACTTCCTCGGCCGGGCCCTGGCGACCCTGCCGGCGGTGGAGACGGCGGTGGTGGTCATCAACGCCGCCGCCGGCGTCGAAACCCTGACCCGCAAGGTCATGGAGCTCTCCGCCGACAAATGCCGGATGATCGTGGTCAATCGCATCGACGCCCCGGCCGTGGACTTCGGCGCCCTGATGGAGCGCATCAGCGCCAGCTTCGGCAAGGAATGCCTGCCCATCAACCTGCCCACCGCGGGCGGCGCCAGCGTCATCGACTGCTTCTTCAAACCCGACTACGACGCCGTACCGGCTTTCTCCAGCGTGCGCGAGGCCCACGACCGCATCGTCGACCAGGTGGTCGAGGTGGATGAGGAGCTGATGGCCCTCTACCTCGAACAGGGCGAATCCCTGCAGCCGGAACAGCTCCACGACCCCTTCGAGATCGCCCTGCGCGAAGGCCACCTGATCCCCGTGTGCTTCACCTCGGCCCGCACGGGCGCCGGCATCCGCGAACTCCTGGACATCATGGGACGCCTGCTGCCCGACCCCACCGAAGGCAACCCGCCACACTTCCTGAAGGGTGAAGGCCCGGCTGCCGAAGCCGTCGAAGCCACCACCGACGCCGACAAACACGTCATCGCCCACGTCTTCCAGGTGAGCAACGACCCCTTCCGCGGCAAGCTCGGCCTGTTCCGCATCCACCAGGGCACGGTCACGCCCAACACCCAGCTGTTCATCGGCGACGCCCGCAAGCCCTTCAAGGTCAGTCACCTGTTGCGCGTCCAAGGCAAGACCCAGACCGAGATCGACATCGGCATCCCCGGCGACATCTGCGCCGTGGCGCGGGTGGACGACATCCACCGGGACGCCGTCCTCCACGACTCCCACGACGAGGATCACTTCCATCTGGCGCCGCCGCGCTATCCCCAGGCGGTCTTCGGCCTGGCCCTGGCCGCCGAAAAGCACGGCGACGAGCAGAAGCTCTCCGAAGCCCTGCACCGCCTCCTGGACGAAGACCCCTGCCTCGCCGTCGAGCACAACATCCAGGCCAAGGAGACCGTGATCCGCGGCCTCGGCGAAGTGCACCTCAAGTCAGTGCTCGACACCCTCAAGACCCGCTGGAACCTCACCCTCGGCACCAAGCCGCCGGCCATCCCCTACCGGGAGACCATCGCCGGCAGCGCCGAAGCCCGCTACCGCCACAAGAAGCAGAGCGGCGGCGCCGGCCAGTTCGGTGAAGTGGCCCTGCGCGTCGAAACCCTGGAGCGTGGCGCCGGGCTGCAGCTGGCCGACGAGGTGAAGGGCGGCACCATCCCCTACAACTTCATGCCCGCGGTGGAAAAGGGTGTGCGTCAGGCCATCGCCGAAGGCGTCATGGCCGGCTTCCCGCTACAGGATCTGAAGGTGACGGTGTTCGACGGCAAGCATCACGCCGTGGACTCCAACGAAATCTCCTTCATCACTGCCTCCCGCCACGCCCTGCAGGAAGCCGTCCAGGGCGCCCGGCCGGTCGTGCTGGAGCCGTTGATCACCCTGACCGTGCGGGTTGCCGATGAGCACTTCGGTGGCATCAGCGCCGAACTCTCCGGCCGCCGCGGCCGCGTCACCGGCACCGACAGCCCGCAACCCGGCTGGACGGAGATCACCAGCCAGGTGCCCATGGCCGAAATGGAAGGCTTCGAATCCCGCCTCAAGTCCATCAGCGGCGGCGACGGTAGCTGCAGCATCGCCTTCAGCCACTACGAACCGGCACCCAACGACGTCCAGCAGCGTCTCGCCCGGGAGCACGTGGGCAAGCGGGGTGGCGAGCAGTAAGACCTCACCGGCGCGATCACTCAGCCCCGCCCCGTGCGGGGCTTTTTTTGAAATCAGCGGGCAGCCTGGGCAAGAAGGGCTTCGCAGCTACCGATCATCCGTTCCATGGCAAAGGCCTGGGTGAAGTTGGCGTTGCGCTGCTGGTAGGCGGCTGCGCTGGCGGCAAAGGCGGGCGTGGTGAATACCCGCTTGAGGCCCTTTTCCAGCTCCTTGGCCCCCTGCTGGGCGCTATGGAAGAGCCCGCAGCCCGCGGCCTCCACGCGCCGTGAGGTCATGGTCTGCTCCATCTGCATGGGCAGCAGAAAGACCGGCCGCCCGGCCTGGAGCATCACGTCCACCATCCCGCCCGCGTGGCAGACAGCCATCTCCACCTGCTCGCGCACGCTGCGCATCCGCAGGGGCTCGGTACTGAAGGCCAGATTTGCCGCCTGCAGGCGCAGCATGTTCTGGCGGGCGAGGCCCGGGGCGAACACCAGCACACTGGCGTCCAGGCGGGCGAGCGCGGTAACGACCGCATCGAAGTGCATATAGCGGGGCTTCAGGTAGGCGAACACCCGCCGGGCCGGCCCCGCCGGCCAGCGGGGCTCGACCCCCTGATCGAGCGCATTGATCGCGCCCACGTAACACGCAGCATCCCGCGGGCCATAGACGTCGAGTTCCGGCGCGCCGGTAATGTGGGTCACCTCGGCGTCGTAGAGGTCGGCAACGCAGGTCATCGGCGGCGCCCCCAGTGCGGAAAGGGCATGATTGGCGTTGCGCAGCAGCCGCTCTTCGCAGTCCAGCTCCCGCTGGGGCGCGCCCGCCTTGGGGTTCCACCATTCGTAGAGGGGCAGCGGAGTACGCCGCGGTGGCACGGCAAAACTGTTGCCGGTCACGAGGCGCGGCAAACCCAGCCCGCGGCTCGCCAGCAGGGCCGTCGGCGCATGGTCGAAAATCAGAAGGTCGGGCTTGAGCAAGGCCAGCACCGCACGCCAGGCGCGCAGCACCGACAGCAGTCCCGCGGGCTGCAGGAAACCGAACAGGAAGAGCGATTCAGTGAAGTTGATGGGGGCCGGCAAGCCCTGAACCGGCGGCAGCCACAGGGGCGCCTGCAGGAACTCGATCCCGTGCCGACCGAGCATCTCGTCAGCCCGCGAGATATCCCGCAGGATCATGACCGGCCGGTGCCCGCGGGACTTCAGCTCAAGGGCAATCGGCAGGAATCGGCCAATATGGCCGTAGTCGGAACCCAGTTCCCAGATGAGTGCAATCGTGGCCATGATCGGTGGTGGTCGGTCGAAGTGAAGCGGGCCGCCCTCAGGCGGCCCGCAAAGGCTAACCGAAACTGCGAAGCCTGATCAACGCCGACGGCGCCGGAGGGCACCCAGGGCAGCGAGCCCGACGCCCACGAGCGGCAAGCTGGCGGGGGTGGGCACCTGGTTCAGCAAAGAACCGGTCACCTGGAAGTTCGTCCCTCCGGGGGGAAGGGTGGAACTCACGTTGTTGGGATCACCCAGACCGCCGCCAGCGTACGCACTGCGATAGCAGGTACCGCCGCCATAGCCGCCATAGCCACCGTAGCCATCATCCACCACGACGGCAAAGGTCATGGGCTGCTCACCATAGCCCCATTCGCCGCAGGCATAGCTCTCAATGCCGAAACTGCCGACGGCGGTGGACACCAGGTCGAAATCGATGGTCTTGCTCTGGCCGGCACCCAGCACGCCCAGATCAAGCGTTACATAGGTGCCACCCCACGAGTAGGAGTGGTAGCCACCGCTGCTGGACAGGGAAGCACCGTTCAGGGCATTGACAACAGCGACATTGCCGTTGGAGTCGAGCACAGCAGAGCTGTTGTAGAGGCTGGTTGCACCGCTGTTGATCTTGAGATCGTAGCCCACCGAGCCGCTGCCCGCCACGCCGTAGGAGTTATCGATGTAAAGGCCGCCGTAGTAGATGAAGAAATTGAGAGCGAAGCTCGCGTCGCCACCCAGGTTGTTCACCACGTCCAGGCTGCGCTGGAAATGCGACATGCTGTCAAAGGTGCCGGTGCCGGAGGACGAGGCCCGATAGGTACCGTGGTCGTTGCCCCAGGCCGATGCGGACGAGGAGTTGCCGACGACGTCATAAATGGAAATACCATCGGAGACGTAGGTGGAGTTGGTCGTCGGGCCGAAGGTCTGGGTGGTGCCGGGCAGGGTGGCAACGGAGCCATTCACCGTCAGCACATCAGCCTGCGCGGCCCCCATGCTGCCCATGGCCATCAGGGAAGCAACCAGGATCGCAAAATTTCTTTTCATTTATCACCTCTTCGCTCAGTAAAAACAAAGTCCGAGCTTTGGAGCAAGCTTCACGCCAAGAAAACTAACTGATTGAAGAAGAACATGAAAAGTATGGAACCTAGCGGCCGAAACAGGTTTTTGTAAAATTTTCCAGAAACCGGGGCAGCGGGACACGCGCTTGCTAGTTCAGATACATGGATAGCTGACGCCGGGCGCTCATCACGGCCTTTGCGTCCGGACACAGACCAAACCACTCCACCAGCTTATCCCGCGCCTGGCCACGGGCATCCGCCCGGTCGCGCAGCACAACCTCGAGCAGGTGCTCGAAAGCGGCACCCCACTCTCCCCTCCCGGCGAGCGCCGTCGCCAAGGCAAAGCGGGCCTCAAAGTCCTTTGCATCCGCACCGATGCGCGCCGTCAGGGCCGACTCGTCCAGCGCCGAGGCACCGTTCATCAGCTCCAGCCGGGCCTTCAATGACCGCCAGGCCTCGTCCCGGTCCTGGGCCGCAATGGTCTCCAGGCCCGCTGCCGCATCCTCCACGAGGTGGGCATCGAGGAGCGCGCCCACCAGTTCCAGGACAATGGACTGCCGGCCACCGGACAGGCTGGCTGCCTGGCGCAGCCGCTCGGCCCGCAGCAGCGGATCGGCAATGCCCTCGGCACTCAGGCGCAGGCGCTCGGCTTCGTCCGGCAGATGCCCGTCGAGAAAGGCACGCACCTGGCCTTCCAGCAGCGCGCCCGCAAACTCGTCCACCACTTCGCCATTCACGAACAGCTTTACGGCCGGAATGCTGCGCACCGCATAGCGGGCGGCCACCGCCTGGGCTTCATCGGAGTTGATCTTGGCCAGCACGAAGCGACCGCCATACTCGACGGCCAGCTTTTCGAGCAGGGGCTTGAGGGTACGGCAGGGTCCGCACCAGGGCGCCCAGAAATCCACCAGCACCGGCACCCGGCGGGACAGGGCGATGACCGCGGTATCGAACTCCGATTCGCTGACGTCCAGGGAAAAATCACGCATGGGAAGTTGAGCAAGAATGGACAATGGTGTTTAGCATCGGGGCTGGCGGGCGAAGATTCAAGCCCCTTTTTTTAAATGCGTACCGGCGCGCTCCCGGCGGGCAGGTGCCCGAGGGTCAGCACGCACCCTCCCTGGCTGTCTCGGAGCACCTCCATGCCTCTCCTCGCTCGCCTCCTGCTGCCCGTGGTCCTGCTGGCCGCCACCCCCACGCTCCGGGCAGGCGACGCGCAACGCCCCTTCTCCCGCATCCAGGCCTGGGCAGGCAACACCCTGCTGGCCGAGGCCGACGGCAGCGCCAGCGCGGTGACGGCCTACGAGTACGATCTGGACGCCCGGGCCACCATCAGCCATATCGTGGTGAAACCGACGCAGGGCGTCAGTGGCCCCTTCAGCATCGAGGCCCGGGCCGTGACGGTGATGCGTTGCGACTACGAAGGCCCCCATCTGGAACTCGATGGCTGGAAGCAAGGTCTTTCCGCCCCCCGCCTGCTGCGCCGCCAGGGTCAGCGCTTCGTCGTAGACGCCGGTATCCTGGCCATGCCGATGCCGACCTTTCCCCACTACACCTCCCGCGAACTACGCCGGGCGATCCGCGACGCCTACGGGGAGACGGGCTTGGCCAGCACAGACGAGACGCGGACCTGCGCGCCCTTCCTGCGCGGCCATCGCTACACGGTACGCCACCAGGGCGCGGTGGTGCATACGCTACTGATCTATCAGCCTGGCGGCTGCTGAAGCACTCAAAGGGTGTGAAGAAGTCGTCGCGAGCGGTTCGAGTTCGCGCCGAGAAGCGCAGCCGTATAGAGGTACGGTAAAGGGGTACGGTGAGCATCGCAGGGGCGAAATCGGGCTGCGCATTATAGTTATCACACCCTCTCAGATACCCACCGGCCGGGCGCCTGACAAAGCCAGCCAGCCGCGTACCACGCGATACCCCACCCACAGCCCGAGCACCGGGATCATCAGCCAGGCGGCCACCGGGATGCCGATGATGGTCAGCATCACCAGGCCGGACAGCACCAGCCACAGCAGGGTGAACCAGAAGGTGCGGATCTGCCAGCTGAAGTGGCTGTCGAGCCAGGTGCCGCGCACTGCCCCCCGCTTGATGTAGTTGAGAATCACCGCCAGCAGGGACGGCAGGCCGAACACGAAGCCGCCAGCCACGGTGGCCGCCGACGACGTCACGCCCACCACCACGGCAAAGGCATGCAAGAGGTAGATCACGTGGGTGAGGCGCACCAGCGAGGGGCTGACCCCGCGCAGGTCCGGTACGGAAAGGGCTTCATTCATGGGACAGACTCCGTTGAACAGGGGATCAGGCGCATGCCGGCGCGGCACGCGCCACCGTCACTTTACCGCGGCCGGCTGTCCCAGATCTTCTGCAGGCGCTTCACCGACACCGGCATGGGCGTCTTCAGCTCCTGGGCGAACAGCCCCACCCGCAGCTCCTCCAGCATCCAGCGGAACTCCTCCAGCTGCGGGTCGGTGACGCCGGCCTTGGACTTGGCCAGCCATTCACGCTCGAAGGGTTGGGCCAAGCCCTTCCACTCGGCCATCAACTGGGCGTCCCGGGCAGGGCTGGTGCGCAGCTTGTCGATGCGCACCGTCACCCCCTTCAGGTAGCGGGGGATCTGGGCGATACGCTCGTAAGGCAGGGCCACCAGGAAGTTCTTCGGCATCAGTCTGGCCACCTGGGCGTTGATGTCGGCCACCACCTCGGGGAAGGTCTTCAGGCCGGCGACGCGCTTGGCCATGGTGGCGTGCTCGACGATCAGCTGGCCGGTAAGGCGCATCAGTTCCTGGGCCACCAGGGTGATGCGCGGCTTGGCCTCCTGGCAGCGCCGGGCAAAGCCGTCGGCATCGCCGGGCAGCGGCTCCAGCAGGCAGCAGCGCTCCAGGGTGGCGGTGACCAGCTGGGCCTTGAGCTCGGCCTCGGAACCGTAGTTGATGAACTGCAGGGCCAGGTCGCGGATGCCCGGCAGCTTCTCGATGGCCTTCACCTGGGCCGACAGCGCCAGCGCAAACAGGCGGGCCAGGCCGCCCCTGTGCACCTTGGCGGCCTCTTCGGGCGTGTCGTAGGGTCGCAGGGAGACGCTGCCGCCGTCATCGTGGAGGGCAGGAAAGCCGACGATGTCGCGCCCGGCCACCTTCACCTCGAGCAGCTCGGGGAGGGCACCGAAAGTCCAGTCGGTGAAGCCGGCCAGGGCCTTCTCGCCGGTGGGCGCCGCCGCAACTGCAGCCTGCTTGCCTTCCGGTGCGCTCCCCTTGCGGGCAGGCGCCGAGGCCTCCGCCGCCGGCACGATGCGCGCCGACTGAAAACGCGCCGCCACCTGGTCCCGGTACTTGGCCCGCAGCTCCGCCAGGTTGCGGGACTGGCCGATGATGCGGCCGTGCTCGTCCTGGACGCGGAAGTTCATGAAACAGTGGGGGTTGAGGTTCTCCGGGCGGAAGCTCTCCATGGGCAGCTTCAGGGACACCCGCTCTTCCACAAAGCGCTGAAGCATCTTGATCAGTGGCTCGTCCGTATCGAAATCGCCCGCATCGAAGCGCTCCATGAAGACGCCAGCGCTCTCGGCCATGGGCTGCAGGCGGTGGCGGTGCTTCTGGGGAACGGTCTTCAGCAAGGCCATCACCTTCTCTTCCAGCAGGCCGGGCACCAGCCACTCGCAGCGGTTGGCGGGCACCTGGTTGAGCATGGCCAGGGGCACCGTCAGGGTCACACCGTCGTCGGACTCGCCCGGCGCATGTAGGTAGGTGAGCTTGAGCTTCTGCCCCAGCACCTCGAGGCTGGACGGGAAGCGATCGGTGGTGATGCCCTCCGCGTCGTGGCGCATGAGCTGGTCACGGCTTAGCTGCAGGGCCTTGGGCGACTTCTGTTCGGTGCGCTTGCGCCAGGCCTCGAAGCTGGCCAGGTCGAGTACCTCCGGAGGCAGTTTGGCGTCATAGAAGGCGTAGATCAGCTCCTCGTCCACCAGCACATCGGGGCGCCGGGATTTGTGCTCCAGGCGTTCGATCTCGGCCACCAGGCGCCGGTTGTGGGCCAGGAAGGCCATGCCCCGGGCCGGGCCTTCGGCGATCTCGCCCTGGACCAGGCCTTCGCGGATGAACAGCTCGCGGCACAGGGCCGGGTCGATCTCCCGGTAGCTCACCCCCCGCCGCGGATACACGGTGAGGCCGTACAGGGTGCCGCGCTCCCAGGCCCGTACCGCGCCGCTGGCCTTGGACCAGTGGGGCTCGGACACCTGACGCTTGAGCAGATGCTCGCCCACCTCCTCCAGCCACTCGGGCTCGATGCGGGCCAGGCAGCGGCCAAACAGGCGCGAGGTATCCACCAGCTCGGCGGCCATGATCCACTTGCCCGCCTTCTTGGCGATGGCCGAGCCGGGATGGGGCCAGAACTTGATGCCGCGGGCCCCCAGGTAGCTGCCGGCGGCCGGCCCGGAGGCGTCCTCGATCTTGCAGCCCACATGGCCCATCAGGCCGGTGAGCAGGGCCTTGTGGATGGCTTCGTAACTGCCCGGCTGATCGTTCTCCTTCCAGCCATGCTCGGCGCACAGGGTGTGGAGCTGGTTGTACACATCGCGCCACTCGCGCAGGCGCAGCCAGGACAGGAAGTGGGTCTTGCACCAGGCCTTCTGCTTGCTGGAGGTCTCGTGGCGCTGGACCTCCTCCCAGGCCTTCCACAGGTTCCAGAACCACAGGAACTCGGATTTCTGCTCGTGCTCGGTGCCGCGGAAACGGGCGTGGGCCTGGTCGGCGGCGGCCTGACGCTCGGGCGGACGCTCGCGCACGTCCTGGGTGGACAGGGCCGCGGCGATCACCAGCACCTCGGCCAGGCTGCCCCGGTCGCGGGCGGCGAGGATCATGCGGCCGATCTTTGGGTCCAGGGGCAGCTTGGCCAGCTCGCGGCCGATGGGGGTGAGGTTCATGGCCGCCGCCCCCTCCACCTCCTCCACCGCGCCCAACTCGGCCAGTAGCTGGTAGCCGTCGGCCACCATGCGCGGCAAGGGCGCGTCGATGAAGGGGAAGTCCGCCACCTCGCCAAGCTTGAGGGACTTCATACGCAGGATCACCCCGGCCAGGGACGAACGCAGTATCTCCGGATCGGTGTGGGCGGGGCGTTTGTTGAAGTCGTCCTCGTCGTACAGGCGGAAGCACACGCCATCGCTGACCCGGCCGCAGCGCCCGGCCCGCTGGCGCGCCGCCGACTGGGCGATCTTCTCGATCTGCAATTGCTCCACCTTGTTGCGGTGGCTGTAGCGCTTGAGCCGGGCCAGGCCGGTATCCACCACGTAGCGGATGCCCGGCACGGTAAGGGAGGTTTCGGCCACGTTGGTGGCCAGCACCACCCGGCGCCCCTTCGAGGGGGAAAAGACGCGTGCCTGGTCCTGGGCCGACTGGCGGGCGAACAGGGGCAGGATCTCGGTGCCGGCGGCGTGGTGGGCCTTGCGCAGGGCCTCGGCGGCTTCGCGGATCTCGCGCTCGCCGGGCAGGAAGACCAGCACATCGCCGGGGCCGCTGCGGTGAGCTTCATCCACCGCGTCCACCAGGGCGTCGTAGAGGTCGCGATCCGGGCCGCGGTTGTCCTGGCGTGGCGCGGGTTCGCCAGGACGTGCCGGCTTGGGCTCGTCCCGCTCCACCGGCCGGTAACGCATCTCGATGGGGAAGAGGCGGCCGGACACCTCGATCACCGGAGCGGGCGTGTCGCCGCGGCCGAAGTGGCGGGCGAAGCGCTCGGCGTCCAGGGTGGCGGAGGTCACGATCAGCTTCATGTCCGGCCGCTTCTGCAGCAGCTGGCGCAGGTAGCCGAGCAGGAAGTCAATATTCAGGCTGCGCTCGTGGGCCTCGTCGATGATCAAAGTGTCATAGGCCGACAACAGCGGGTCACCCTGGGTCTCGGCCAGCAGGATGCCGTCGGTCATCAGTTTGATGTAGCTCTGGGGGCCGATGCGGTCAGTGAAGCGGATCTTGTAGCCAACGGTGCTGCCCAGCTCGCTCTTCAGCTCCTGGGCGATGCGGCTGGCGGTGGCCCGGGCGGCGATCCGCCGCGGCTGGGTGTGGCCGATCAGGCCGGCAACCCCGCGGCCCAGTTCGAGACAGATCTTGGGCAGCTGGGTGGTCTTGCCGGAGCCGGTTTCGCCACACACGATGACCACCTGGTGCTTGCGGATGGCCTCCGCGATCTCGTCCTTGCGCTGATTGACCGGCAGGTCTGGGGGGAAGTCCGGCTTGGGCAGGCCGTTGGCGCGGACAATCAGCCGGGCAGCGGAGTCGGCAATGCGCAGACGCAGCGCTTCGGGCAAGTCCGCCAGACTGCGGGGGCGAGCGGGCAGCCGGCGCAGATCGCGGCGCAGGGCCGGGCGATCTGCCGACAGGCACTGTTCAAGGAGGGAATACGGGTCTTGCCGGTCTTGCGGAGAGGCCATCGGGATTGCAACGGAAGCGGGAAATCGATCGGGAACGAGGACGAGGGATCAGGCGCGCAGGTTGTGCACTGTCCACATGCCCAGCGCGGTCATCGACAGGGAGCCGAACAGATGCAAGGCGGCGGCACCGGCCGCCCAGGCATAGCGGGCCGTATCAACAAGGTGGACGACCTCTGCCGAGAACGTGGAAAACGTGGTGAGACCACCCAGAAAGCCGGTCACGACGAACAAACGCACCTCGGGAGGCAGCTCGGGGCGAAGGGCAAACACGGCCACTGCAACCCCCACCAGATAGCCGCCAAGCAGATTGGCCGCGAGGGTGCCGAGGGGCATCTGGGACAAAACGGGGTTGAGGCGCAGGCCCAGCCACCAACGCAACCAGGCGCCGAAGGCGGCACCAAGGCCGATGGCGGCAAGGGAAAGGACGGGGAAATGGGGCGCGTGGCTCGGCATGGGTGCGATTTTACTCTGCCCGGGCTCCGGCTGCCCGCCACACCGCGGGATCGGGCGACGACGTGACTTATTTCCTCAAGCCACCTTCGTCCGGGCCGATATCCGCTGCGACAGACCGTGATGGGCAGGCGTGTTGCCAAGACCCGATCCCGTCGCCTGCCGCACGTCGCCTCGCGCCCGGAGATCCGATGGACAAGCCCGACCAAATCACCAACGACGCACCACCCCTCCTTTACCAGCCCCGCTTCGACGGCCGGAGCGGCCTGCTCGTCGGGGCGAAGCTCTACGTGGTCACGCCCCGTCGCCAGGACAATGTGGTCATACGCAGTGCCGACCCGGCAGGCCTGGCGTCGCTAGGGCACGGTTGCCGACAGGCCAGCGCATGGAACTCGGTCAGCGGACGACACCTGTTCCTGACCGTGGGTGCCCACCTGGAGGCACTCTGCGATCCGGACTTTGCCAGCGCCCTGAACAGCGTACTGCTGGAATCCCGACTGGACCCCGGATGCCTTGAACTCAACATCATCACCGGACAGGGAGACATCCCCGACACGAGCGCGGCAACCCTCCGGCACCTCAAGGCCTGCGGCGTCCGCTTCATCATCAGCGCCGCCAGCCAGTCCAACGCCCTTCTTGCCTGGACGGGACGCCTCCCGGTGGACGGCATCGAGGTGCCCGCCGGACTGGTCCAGAACGTCACAACCGACCCCGAAGGCGTGGCCATTGTCCGGGCGCTGGTCACCCGGGCCCACAACATGAATCTGAAGGTGTGCGCCAAGGGCATTGCCAGCGCCCATTCCGCCTCGGTGATGCAGGCCTGCGGCTGCGACTACCTCCAGGGGCCGCTGCTGTCGGGCGCGGTACCTCCTGAGGCGTTCGGGGCACTGCTGTCCAGGGATGAGCCCCTGGACGGAAGCCTGATGCACCACCCCACGACCGAGCGGACGCTGCTCCTGGTCGATGATGAGGAAAACATCCTCTCTTCGCTGCGGCGGCTTCTCCGCCGCGACGCTTACACCATCCTGACCGCCACCAGCGGCAAGCAGGGGCTCGAAATCCTGGCCTCCAACCGGGTGGATGTCATCGTCTCCGATCAGCGCATGCCGGCCATGACGGGGGTCGAGTTCCTCCATAAGGCCAAGGACATGTGCCCGGATACCGTGCGCCTCGTGCTGTCCGGCTACACCGACCTCCAGTCGGTCACCGACGCGATCAACGAAGGGGCCATCTACAAGTTCCTCACCAAGCCCTGGGACGATGCAATGCTGCGGGCCAATATCGAGGAGGCCTTCCGGCGCAAGGCCATGTCCGACGAGAACCAGCGTCTGGCAGCCGAGCTGCACCACGCCAACCAGGAACTGGAGCGCATCAACGAGCGCCTTACCGCCGTTCTGGCCGAGCGGGAGCGCCGCCTCGGCCTAGACGAAGCCGCCCTCAGCCTGACCCAGGAAGCACTGGCCGTGATGCCCCTGCCGGTCCTCGGCGTGGATCCCGACGGCATGATCGCCTTTGCCAATGGCGCCGCCGAAAATCTCTTTTCCGACCAGGCGCCCCTGCTTGGCCTGGGGGCCGAAGAGGTTCTTCCCAACGAGTTCCGCGGGCTGCTCCAGACCGGCACCGGTCAGGTGGAGCTGCACTGCGGCACCCGGCTGTTCCGGGTCGAGGCCCACCCCCTCGGCGCCCGGTCGCCGCACCGTGGTTGCCTGCTGACCTTTACCTGTCGTGCCGATGTGCCATGGATGACACCCTGACACTCCCCCTCGCCGACGTGCTGCCGGGCATCGTGCTGGCCGCCCCGGTCCTCGACCACTCGGGCGCCGTGCTTCTGCCTGCCGGACTCAGTCTCACCGAGGCGCAGCTGGACGGCCTGCGACGGAGAGACGTCGCCACGCTCCTCGTGATACGCCCCGAAGATGCCGAAGCACGGGCGCGCAAGCAGGAGAGAATCCGCGCGCGGGTCATGTACCTGTTCCGCCATACCGCCGATGACGCCGGCTCCCAGGCCCTGCTGCATGCCGTGCTGGCCTTCCGCCAGGAGACCGGCCAATGACTCGCCTCGAGGAGATGGTCAGCCACGTCCAAAAGCTGCCGGCCATGCCGGTGGTGGCCATGGAGGTTCTGCAGTCCATGAGTGGCACCGACACCGACATCGACGCGCTCGCGAAGCGCATCGCCCAGGATCAGGCCATCGCGGCCCGGGTCCTGCGGGTCGCCAACTCGCCCTTCTACGGGCTACAGTCAAAGGTTGGCTCCATCCACGATGCGATCGTCGTGCTCGGCCTTTCTTCGGTACGTTCTCTCGTGCTGGCCGCCGCCGTCATCACGGGCCTGCCGGGGGGGCGTTGCCCGGATTTCAGCCAGAGCCGCTTCTGGCGGCACGTTCTCGGCGTAGCCGCTGCCGCCCGGGCCCTGGCCCGCCCCCTCAGGCGCCCACCCGAACCCCTTTTTGTCGCCGGGCTGCTCCACGATATCGGCCGGCTGGCCATGATGACGATCTACCCCGAAGATCTCTGCCGCGTATTGGCCGAAGTCCAGGCCCGGGACTGCACGCTGTTGGAGGCCGAGCGCCGGCATTTCGGTTTTGACCACGCCAGGGTGGGGGCAGAGCTGGCCCGGCGCTGGAACTTTCCCGCCGACATCGTCGACGCCCTGGCCTGGCACCACGACCCTGCCCAAGGTATTCCAGGGGGGCTCGCCGGTATCGTTCACTACGCGGACGCAATTGCCCACGCCCTGGATCTGGATGGCGCCGCAACGGGCCAGGTGCCGCGCCTGGACGCCCAAACCGTGGACGCGCTGGACCTTGGCTGGGAAGCACTGAACGGGGTGCTGACCGAAACCCGGGCCGGGTTTGACAGCTTCGAGACCCTGCTGGGATAGACCATGACGGCCCCAACCAACGTGTATCCCTTGCCCGGCACCCTTTTCCCCCTCGCCGATTCGCTCAGTTCAGGCCTGCTGCTGCATCGGGGCGGCAAAGTGCTTTATGCCAACAAGGCCATGTCCCGGCTGAGCGGATTCACCCCGGCGGAACTCATCGAAAAGGACTTCTGGGCCTTCTACCCCGCCAGCGTCAGCAATACCATCCGCGAGCGGGGTCAGGCCCGGCTGGAAGGCGAACATGCCGTCGGCCGCTACGAGACGCTGCTGCTCACCAAGTCGGGCGATGAGCGCTGGGTCGAACTGGTGGTTTCCCATCAAGAGATCCAGGAGAAGCGGACCATCGTCTGCAACTTCATCGACGTGACCGAGCGCAAGCGTGCGGAGGCAGCCCAGAAGCAGGCCCAGCAACTGCTGACCCAGATCATTGATGCCGACCCCGTCCCGACCCTGGTCATCAATGCCCGGCATACCGTCACCCACTGGAACCGCGCCTGCGAGCAAGTCATCGGACTGAAAGCCAGCAAGCTGATCGGAACCTGCGATCAGTGGTCAGCCTTCTACCCCGAGAAACGCCCGATCATGGCCGACCTCATTGTGTCGGGGCAGATCGAAGACATGCTGAGACTTTATGGTGGCAAGAAGCTCCGGCGCTCTCCGACCATCGAAGGCGCCTACGAGGCGGAGGACTTCTTTCCCAACATGGGTGAAAAAGGGCGCTGGCTCTACTTCACCGCCGCCCCCCTGCGCAATGCCCTGGGCGAGGTCATCGGTGCCATCGAGACGCTCCAGGACATCTCGGAGCGCAAGTCCGCCGAAATGGAACTCCTGCGCATGCATGCCGACCTGGAAGCCAAGGTGGCTCGCCGCACCGAGGAGCTACAGCGGGCCAAGGCCAGCCTCGAGGACGACATTGCGCGCAGGGAGCAGGCGGAGGAGGAATTGCTCAGGCGTTACGCTGAACTGACCGAACTCAATGTGCGCCTGCAGGACACCCGTCAGCAACTGGTCCAGTCCGAGAAGATGGCGTCCATCGGCCAGCTCGCGGCCGGCGTGGCCCATGAGATCAACAATCCCATCGGCTATGTGAATTCGAACATCCGTAGCTTGAAGGGCTATGTCGAGCAGTTGCTGAGCGTCGTGAGCTGCTACGAAGAGGGTGAAGCAGCCCTGCCGCCCGAACACCGGGCCAGGATCGAGGCAGCCAAGAAGGCCGCGGACTTCGACTACCTGCGTGAGGATATCCACCAGTTGCTCGGCGAATCCGAGGAGGGCACCAACCGGGTACGCCAGATCGTCCAGGATCTGCGCGATTTCTCCCGCGCGGAGACGACCCAGGACTGGCAAGCCGCCGACCTGCACCACGGGCTGGACAGCACCCTCAACATCGCCAGCAACGAAATCAAGTATCGGGCCGACGTGGTCCGCGAGTATGGGGAGCTGCCCCTGGTGGAGTGTCTGCCCTCCCAGCTCAACCAGGTTTTCATGAACCTCTTCGTGAATGCGGCCCAGGCCATGCCCGACGGGCGCCGGGGCACCATCACCGTTCGCACGGGCCGGGATGGGGAGATGGTCTGGATAGAAGTGGCCGACGATGGCCAGGGCATCCCCCCCGATGTTCTCGACAAGGTCTTCGACCCCTTCTTCACCACCAAGCCCATCGGCAAGGGGACGGGCCTGGGGCTGTCCCTGTCCTACGGCATCGTCAAGAAGCACCGCGGCACCATCAGCGCAAGCAGTACCCCCGGGGCGGGGACTCGCTTCCGCATCACCCTTCCCGTTCATCAGGAGGCATCTGCCGGAGCCCAAGAATGAGTACATCCACCGAAGAGAGTTTCACCCTGCTGTGCGTTGATGACGAGGCAAACATCCTGTCATCCCTCAGACGCCTGTTCCGCCCCCATGGCTACAAGGTGCTGGTCGCCGGAGGCGGTGCCGAAGGGCTGGAGATGCTGAGCCGGGAACATGTGGACCTGATCATCTCCGATATGCGCATGCCGGGGATGGACGGCGCCACCTTCCTGGCCGAAGCCCGCCGCCGCCATCCGGACACGGTGCGCCTGCTCCTCACCGGCTACGCGGACATGGAATCCACTGTCGCCGCCATCAACGCCGGCCAGATTGCGCGTTACATCTCCAAGCCCTGGAATGATCAAGACGTCGTGCTGACCGTCCGGGAAGCCCTTGAGCGCAAGGCCCTCGAACGCGAGAAGGCCCGCCTGGAGGCGCTTACCCGCAGCCAGAACGAGGAACTCAAGTCCCTCAATGCCAGCCTTGAGGAAAAGGTCGAGGCCCGAACCGGCGAGCTGAAAATCGCCCACGAGAAGCTCAAGCAGAGCTTCCTGACCTCCATCCGGGTGTTCTCCAATCTGATCGAACTACGCGAAGGTGTCAGTTCTGGCCACTCCCGCCGGGTGGCGGACCTGGCCCGCAAGATCGCCATCAAGCTCAACTTTCCGGCCACCGAGGCTCAGGACGTGATGCTGGCCGGGCTGCTCCACGATGTGGGAAAGATCGGCCTGCCCGACGAACTGCTGTCCAAACCCGTATCTCACATGAGCGGGGACGAACTGGGCCTGCTACGCAAACACCCGGTCACCGGCCAGGCCGTCCTGATGGGCCTGGAGAACCTGCGCAAGGCCGGCAGTTTCATCCGCGGGCACCACGAACGCTGGGATGGTCAAGGCTACCCGGACCGGCTTTCCGGTCTGGCCATCCCCTATGGGGCACGCGTACTCGCCGTCGCCAACGACTTCGACGCCCTGCAGATCGGCACCCTTTCGCCACGCAAGCTGAAGCTGGAAGAAGCCGTGGCTTTCATCCAGCAGAACCGTGGCAAGCGCTATTGCCCCCAGGTGGTGGACGCCCTGGTGGAGGTACTGGGCGCGACCGAAACGATGGTCAGCACGGGCAACGAACTCAGCCCGTCCTCCCTGAAGCCCGGCATGGTGCTGGCGCGCGATCTGGTCACGCGGGACGGCGTGATGCTGCTGGCAGCCGATTTTGTGCTCGACGAGAGCCTGATCCGTCAGTTGCGGGAGCTGGAAGCCACCGAGGGACATCGCCTGTCCATCGCCATTCGCCCGGCACAGCGCGGCGCGTGACCCCGGGGAGGGTACTTGCAGTCCCAGAGCAGCCCGGGACTATCCCGCCGCTGTGCACCCTGCCAGCCCGATCAATGGGTTTGCCGAGCCGCACGCCAGGGAAACCGGGCGCCAGCCGTCGCAAGATCTAAGGGCTGCTGAAGGAACCCGGAAACATGCCCTCATCCTTCCCGACCAAGGGCAGGGACAAGCCGGGGGGCAGCCGGATGCCGCTCTGCAAGGCCTGGGAGAGCATCTTGGCCGACATGGGCCGTGCAAACAGATAGCCCTGGATCAGATGGCAGCCGCGCTGGTGCAGCGCAGCCAACTGGGAGATCGTCTCGACGCCTTCAGCGACCACCTCCAGGCCGAGGCTGTGTGCCAGCCCGATCACCGCTTCGACGATTGCGATCCCCTGACCATCGTCCAGTTCGCTGACAAAGGATCTGTCGATCTTCAGGGTATCCACGGCCAGACGGCGTAGATAGGCAAGGGATGAGTAGCCCGTGCCGAAATCATCCACAGCCACCCGCACACCCATTTCCCGCAACTGGGCCAGGATGCCCGTGGCGTAATCCAGGTCACGCATCAGCACCGTTTCGGTGAGCTCAAACTCGATGCGCGAGGCCGGCACACCGGCCTTGGCCAGTTCCGCACGCACGGTCGGGATCAGCTGGGCGTCCATGAAATTGACCCCCGAGAGATTGACGCTGATCCGGAAGCCGGGGGGCATGTCGGCCTCCAGCTCGGCAATGTCGGCGCAGACGCGCTCGAAGACCTCGCGGCTGAGGGGCACGATCATGCCCGTTTCCTCGGCCAGGGAGATGAACTCGGGTGGCGGTACGGGCCCGCGCCCCATGTGAGGCCAGCGCACGAGCGCCTCTGCTTTCACAATAATGCCGGTCGCCGCATCGACGATGGGTTGATAGACGACCCGCAATTCATGCTCCCCGATGGCTCGGCGCAACTCACCCTCAAGGGTGAAGCGCAGAAAGGCAGCGATCTTCATCTCCTCGGAAAACAGGGCAACCGGCTCGCCATTGGTACGCTTGGCCCGGTTGAGGGCCGTCTCGGCGGCCTTCAGGAGGGCGTCGGCGTCGCCGGTATGATCAGGCATCACCGCAAGCCCGATGCGGGCAGACAGGGTGATGTCCTGCCCGGGCACGTGGATGGGGGCACGCACCACACCCAGCAAACGATGGGCAACCGCCACCGCCTCATCCAGGTGCCCCACGTCCGGCATCAGGATACCGAATTCATCGGCGGCCAGACGCGCCACCTTGAAGCTGGGCAGGGCACCTCCGCCAGCCGGCTCGGCGGGCGCCCGGTCGCCCATGCACTCCCGCAGCCGGTGGCCGATGACCTGAAGCACCTGATCCCCGCGCTCGGGACCCAGGCTGTCGTTAATGCGCGCGAAGCGGTCGATATCCACCACCATCACGGCACATCGGCTGTCGTTGCGCAGGCAGCGCACGGCTGCGCCAAGAAGGTTTTCGCGGAAGAACTCCCGATTGGGGAGCCCGGTGAGGTGGTCATAGTACGCAAGCTGACGGATTCGCCGCTGGGCATCGACCTGATCGGTGATGTCCTGGGCGCTGCCCTCCATCACCAGTCCGGCCCCTTCGCTTGAGTCCCCGGGCTCCACGGTTTCAACAACGGTGCGGACGCTGCCATCTGGCCATACCACCCGATAGGTGAGCTGGAAGCCGACGCCGCGGCGGGCGCCTTCAAGGGCCGCTGCCACAAGGGGCCGGTCCGGCAGATAGACATGGTCCAGCACAGCCTCCATCCCTGCGCCGAAAGCGCTGGCTGGCTGGCCAAAAAGCCGGTAGTACTGATCGGAGCGCTGCACCCGGTCATCTCCGACGAGCCACTCCCAGCTTCCGAGGCGGGCGATGCGCTGGGCGTTGGAAAGGCTTTCCTTGTTGCGCGTCAGCTCCTTCATGACCTGGGCCGAACGCAGTACGTAACGAATGCGGAAACGCAACAAGGTCCAGTTGATCGGCTTGGAGATGAAGTCGGTGGCCCCGACGTCGAAAGCGCGTTGCACGGAGTCGCCATCATCCAGCCCGGTGAGCATGATGATCGGCACCAACGCACCATTGGGCCGGGCACGCATCTGCTCGCAGACCTCGAAGCCGCTCAGACCGGGCATCATCACATCCAGCAGCACCAGATCCGGCACGGCCGCGTCGAACATGCCGAGCGCCTGTGCACCGTCTTGCGCCTCCAGCGTCGCGAAGCCCCCTTCGCGCAGCGCCTCGGAGGCCATCAGGCGGGTCAGGGGGTCATCGTCCACAACAAGTATTCGGGCGCTTTCAGTTGCCGTCATCGTTCCATCAGGCTGTCAGCCCGATCCAGTAAATCCACGCCGATCAGCTTCTCCCGCAGGAGAACCTGTTTGCAGGCCGCCCAGGCCTCGGCAATGGCATCAATATCCGCACCGGTCGGGGTTCCGCCGGACTTGATCCGTTCGTCCAGGCTACGCGCCCGGCTGGCCAGCCATGTTGCACCGACCGCCAGGCAGCCCGATTTCATCTTGTGGGCAAGCGCCCGCACCGCCTCGGCGTCGGCGCTCTCAACGCCCACCCGCAAAGCCAGCAGGTTCCGCTCGGTCTCGCCCACGAAAAGGGGAATCAGCCGCTGCAGCATCGGAGAGGCACGATTGCCGTTCACGCCGGGCAGGGACATCAGGAGATCCATGTCCATGGCCGGCTCAAGGTTCCGGGTCGCCGCCTCGGACTCCGGGAAAGCCCGGGGTGCCGACCCATCAGGATCGGACGGCAGCGCATCGCGCAGCCAGCGACTCAATACCGCCCATAGCTGCTCCCGCGACACAGGCTTGACCAGGTAATCGTCCATTCCTGCGGCCAGACAGGCATCGCGATCCTCCTTGAGCGCGTTGGCCGTCAGGGCAATGATCGGCAAGCGCGGCCAGCCAGCCCGGGCCTCGTGGGCACGGATACCCACGGTGGCCTGGCGGCCGTCCATTTCAGGCATCTGAATATCCATCAGGACCAGATCGAACCGCTCCGCACAGCATCGCTCAAGCGCCTCACGGCCATTCTCGGCCACCGAAACGCGGCATCCAAGGGATTGCAGCACGACGGTCACCACTTCGCGATTCACCGGGTGATCCTCGGCCACCAGCACATGGGCGGCAAGGGTCTTCCCCGTGGCGGACAGTGCCGCATCGGGTTGCGCCAGCTCAGTGATCAGAAAGCGGCGAATCTCGGCCCCGATGAGGGGACGCGCCACCGTGACGGTGGCACCGGCCGCACGTGCTTCGTCCTCGCCCTCTCGGCCGACACCGACCACCGCCGCCAGCTGCGGGCAGCCGCGACGAGCCCGCAGACTGCCGAGCGACGCAAAGCACCCGCCGCCCCCGAAGGGGGCATCCACCACCAGCCAATCGAAGCCCGTGCCGTCGGAAAGCATTTCATCCACAGCCGGCAGGTCGAACGCAAATTCGCTGCGACACCCCAGGAACGCCAACTGCTCGGTGAGCTCATCGCGCAGCAGCGGATCCGCGATGGCCAGCAGGGCGGTACGCCCCATCAGGGTCGGCCGGCCCGGGTCCGCCGAGGAATCAACACCCAGTTCAAACTCGACCCAGAAACACGACCCCTGCCCCGGCTCCGTGACGTAGCCGATTTCGCCATTCATCAGCTCAACCAGTTGCTTTGCAATGGAAAGACCGAGCCCGGTTCCGCCGAAGCGCCGCGCCATGGAATTGTCGGCCTGGGAGAAGGACTGGAAGAGCCGCGCACCGGCCCCACTGGGCACGCCGATGCCCGTGTCACGCACTTCAGCGCGCAGGCGCATACAACCCGTCCGTTTACCGGTGACCCGGGAGATATGGATGGCGATCTCGCCCTCCTCGGTAAACTTCTGGGCGTTCGACACCAGGTTGTTGAGCACCTGACGGACGCGCAGCGCATCACCCACGGCCGATTCCGGCACCTCCCGGTCGATGTGCAGGCGCAGCAGCAGCCCGCGTTCGTGGGCTGAGGTGGCAAACAGGGCCGCCACCTGGTCTACAGTGTCGCGAAGCGAGAACGGCAGGCTCTCGAGTTCAAGGCGGCCTGCCTCGATTTTCGATACATCGAGCACGTCGTTGATGATTTCCATGAGCGCACGGGCGGAGTGGTCGAGCATATCAACAAAGTGCCCCTGGCGCTCCACCAGGGGCGTCTGCCGCAACAGGCCTATCATGCCCATCACGCCGTTCATCGGCGTACGGATCTCGTGGCTCATGTTGGCCAGGAACTGGGACTTGGCTTTACTGGCGGCCTCCGCCTGTTCCTTGGCTGCCTGGAGTTCCGCGGTACGGACAGCCACTTCGGACGCCAGGTGCTCCCGGTGCAAGGTGAGCTCCCGGTCACGGACGGCGATCTCACCCAGCATGCCATTGAACCCGGCGATCAGCTCACCCACTTCATCTGCATACCCCGCCGGGGCACGCAGGTCGTAGCGCTTCTCGGCGCCCACCTCGCGCACGACCTGGGCAAGCTGCTGCAGCGGATGGACGATCATCCCCCTCACACGCCGGATGAAAAGACCGGCTGCCACCAACCCGACAAGCAACCCGAACACGGCAAAGCCGATCCAGAGCACAATCCGGCGCAGGATGGAATGCAGATCAAATTCAATGACCAGCACCCCGAGATCCTCACCATCACTGCGCAGCGGCTGGGTGACGAGGCGCTGAAGCAGCCCACCCTGTACCGTACCCGGGGCGGCTTCCTGGCCGGCGCGTAGCTTCAATGCGGCGATTCCCGCCGCATCCTCGCCTAGATCGGAAGGGTAGCTTGCAAACACGGAACCATCCGCGCGCACGAGCATTGCCGTGGCCACGCGCTCGTGGTAGCGCAACGATGCCAGCAGTGTGCGTGCCACCTGCGGATCGTCGAACCGAAGGGGTGATATGGCGCTGTCCGCAACGATTTCGGAAAGCGTCATGGCATCTTCGTCGGCACGCCGCAGTTCCGTGCGGACCTCGATGATGAAGATCGTTAGCAAGGCGACACCAAGGGCAATCAATACGCTCAGGATGACCACGATGCCGAGCTTGGCGCCGATGGGGCGGTCACGCAGCGGCTTCATCGGGACGCCCTTTCGGTGCCGAACACCTGTCGCCCGAGGCGCAAAAGCTGGGAACTGGCGCGAAGGCCGTCCCTGGCCAGGGTCGCCTGATTGATGTCGAAACGGACCCGATCATCTTCAGTGACCATCCCTATGCCTCCGCCCGCCTCGGCGAAGCCCTCGATATCGCTGACGGAGAGCACTCCCCGACCTGCCAAGCCGCGCAGGATCAAGCCCAAACGGCGCTCCTCCGAGCCGGAGACAAACACGAGATGACACTCCAGGGCCTGCTCAAGACTATCCACCGGACGGAAGCGCACCTCGCGCCCCTGCACCTGCCGTCCGTCCAGGCCAAGCAAAGCCCCCCCGAACGGATCACGGCCGAGCACGCACAGGCGCAGCACCGCCCCCAGCGGCAAACGACTGGCCGGCCATTCCACGTAGCGGGCGAAGTTGATCAGGTAGGCCGCCTTGATCTGGTACTCGCCGGGCTGGGAGGCCACCACCACGGGCAGCCCCGCCAGCCCGAGGGCCAGGAACAATGCGAACCGGGAGAGGTGGCGCAACACCGGGCAAGTCCTCAGAAACGCCACACGCCCTGGACAAAGGCACGCCGGGGTTGATATACCGGCTGCCCAGGAAAGAAGTTGGACACGTACTCGAGGTGAAGCGGGTCAAACAGGTTCTGGGCAATGAAATACAGATCGAAATAGCGGTTCACCCGCCAGGCGTAGCGGAGGTCAACAGCCGTGTAAGCGGGCACTTCGCCCGTGCCGATGGCGCCAACCCGTCGGGCCGCCACATCGAACTCCTGACCGCGCCCCAGATTCACCGTCATGCGCAGGCTGGCCCAATGCTTTGGCGCGGACTCCTCCAGATTTCGAGCGGTCGCATTGGCGGCGGCATCGGCGCTGCGCCGGACACGGGTATCCATGAGCGTGTAGCTGGCCTGCAGACGCAAGGCGGTGGTAAGGGGCAGATCCGCGCCCACCTCGATCCCTTGGCGCCGCGCGGCAGACCGGCTGCCCCGCTCCAAGTACTGGATCGGCGCGACGAAGGGCGCGACAGGCAGCGGCGAAGTCGGAAAGACCAGTCCGTTGGGGTCCGTCTGCTCGGAGATCAGGCGGTGGTAATCACTGTGGAAAAACACGGCCTCGAAGCTGCCATTGCCCAGGTTCCGCCGATAGCCCAACTCCAGCGTATCCACCCGCTCGGCGCGTCGGCTCCAGCCGTCTCCGGGCCGGGAGGCCAGTACCACCATCGGAAACGGGGATCCTGGCGGCGTCGGCTGGGCACCGAAAAGAATGGTGGCATCACTCTCGCCGATGGAAGGCGTGCGTGCCGCCCGGGACCAGCTCGCCCAGACGCTGTCTTCCATATTGGGTGTCCACATCAGCCGAGCGGTTGGCTGGGGCTCGAAGCGCGACCGGCTGGAATACTCGAAGCGGCCGCCGACCGTCAGCTTCCAGGTCTGGGGAACCAGGGTGATCTCATCCTGTACAAATGCACTGAATACCCGGGACTGTCGTCGCGGTGGGGTGATGCTCAACACCGATGAGGCCGCAACGATTTCCGTCTGCAACATCCGCCCGCCAAGCCCCCACATGATTTCATGGACACCGTAAGGAACCAGGCGATGCTGGAAATCCAGGTCTGCCGTGTTGACCGTACCCTTGCCGTAGGTGCCAACGTTGGCAAACTGATGATCCACATAGGCCTGGAGGGAGGCTTCTCCTCCGGCAAGACCCCAGTTGTAACGCCCCAGCAGGCTGGCGCTCTCGAACACGAAATCGAGGGAGAGCGGGGCTGGCTGACCCGTCAGGGATGTGGCAACGATGTTCTCACCACTCGTTCGGCGGCTGCTGTTGCCCTGCAGCGTCCAGGCGTCCGCCCCGGACCCCGCACCATCCATGCGAAAGCCTGCGAGCCAGCCACGGTTGTAATCCGGCTCGGATGCACCATCCCGGGTCCGCGACCCGCCCAGCTCACTGCCTTTGGCAAAGACGCGCAGGGCTCCGACATCCCCCAGACTGACACCCTGGCGTACCGCCAGGGAGGAATGCCCTCCATCATCCACCGTGGCGGACACCAGGCTTCCAACGGTTGCCGTTGCCTTGCGGGTGATGATGTTGATCACCCCATTCACCGCGTTCGCGCCCCATAGGGAAGCACCGGGGCCACGAATCACCTCGATCCGCTCGACGTCTTCAAGGACTACATCAAGGGCCTCCCAGAACACCCCGGAGAACAAGGGACTGTAAATGCTGCGGCCGTCAATCTGGACAAGCAGCTTGTTGGAGAACCGCCCCTCAACCCCGCGAACCCCCACCGACCATCGCCCGGCCCCGATTTGCGCGACGATCACGCCGGGAACCTCGCGCAGGGCTTCGGGCACGCTGCGGGCGCCACTGCGCCGGATGTCGGCGGCCGACAGCACCGTCACCGCTGCAGGCGTATCCGAGAGCTTCTGCGCCTTGCGGGATACCGCCGTGACATCGAGCCTGACCAGTTCCTCAAGGCTCAGGTCTGCCAGCGATGCGTCTTGGGCACGCGCAGCAAGGCCCCAGCACAGTGCCGGTACGAGGAAGCAGTAGGCAAATCGAATGGTCATGGGGACTCTCAATAGATGACACGCGGGAACACGACATGACCCGCCCAGACTGTTAAATTTCAACACAATCAGGCGGGCTTTTACCTTACACGCAAGGGTTCCGGTGGCAAAGATCGCACACGCACAACGAGAAAGACGTTTCAGCGCCCATCCGCGCGACACCGATCACGCTAGATACCCGGACGTGCGCCTGCCCCGGAGCCCATCGCCCCGCCCGCCATCGGCTACAATCTAAAGATTTTTCGAACCCGGCGGACCCCCGCCCGCGCCCGTCAAGGTAAGCCTCCCGATGACCGCTCCCACCGCCCCGGCCTCCGATGCCACCCCCAGCAATTTCATCCGCAGCATCATTGACGAAGATCGCCGTCTCGGCAAATGGTCCGGGCGGGTTGAAACGCGCTTCCCGCCGGAACCCAATGGCTACCTGCATTACGGTCACGCCAAGAGCATCTGCCTGAACTTCGGTCTCGCGGAAGCCTACGGTGGCGCCTGCCACATGCGCTTCGATGACACCAATCCGACCAAGGAAGAACAGGAATACGTCGATGCCATCATCGAGGCGGTGCAATGGCTCGGTTTCGACTGGGGGGAGCACCTGTACTTTGCGTCGGACTACTTCGACAAGATGTACGCCATGGCCGAACACCTGATCACGGTGGGCAAGGCCTATGTGGATTCCCTCTCTGCGGAAGAAATGCGCGCCTACCGGGGCACCCTGTCGACGCCCGGCACCGACAGCCCCTACCGCAACCGCAGCGTTACCGAGAACCTCGAACTCTTCCAGCGCATGAAGTCGGGCGAATTCCCGGACGGCACCCACATCCTGCGCGCGAAGATCGACATGGCTTCGCCCAACATCAACCTGCGTGACCCGGCCATCTACCGCATCCGCCATGCCACACATCACCGGACCGGGGACCGGTGGTGCGTGTATCCGATGTATACCTTTGCACATCCCATCGAGGATGCCCTCGAGGATGTAACCCATTCCATCTGCACCCTGGAGTTCGAGGATCAACGCCCCTTCTACGACTGGCTGCTGGACAGCCTGGCCGATGGCGGATTTTTCCCCCGCCCGGTTCCGCGCCAGATCGAGTTTGCCCGCCTCAACCTGACTTACGTGGTGCTGTCCAAGCGCAAACTGATCCAGCTGGTGGACGAAAAACACGTGGCCGGCTGGGACGACCCCCGCCTTCCCACCCTCGTCGGCGCCCGCCGCCGCGGCTTCACGCCGGAAGGCTTTCGCCGCTTCGCCGATCGCATCGGCGTATCCAAAGGTGATTCATGGATTGACATGAGCGTCCTTGAGGACTGCATGCGCGAGCATCTCAACGAAGCCGCAGAACGTCGCGTTGCCGTGCTTGATCCGCTCAAACTGATCATCACCAATTACCCCGAGGGCCGCACCGAACGCTGCCACGCCCCCAACCACCCGCTCTTCCCAGAACTGGGCAAGCGCGAGATGCCCTTCGGGCGGGAGCTGTGGATCGAGCGCGAAGATTTCATGGAAACCCCCGTCAAGGGCTACCATCGCCTCTACCCCGGCAACATGGCGAGGCTGCGCTATGGCTACGTGGTCAAATGCACCGGCTGCCAGAAGGATGAAAACGGCAACATCACCGCGGTACTGTGCGAATACATGCCCGACTCCAAATCCGGTACCCCTGGTGCGGACAACTACAAGGTCAAGGGCAACCTGCACTGGGTCGCGGTGGCCCACGCCTATACTGCCGAGGTTCGCCTCTATGACCGCCTCTTCGCCTGCGCCTACCCCGGCGCCAGACGCGAGGGCGATGCCGACGGGGTTGAGCGGGATTTCCTGGAGGACATCAACCGTGACAGTCTGAAGATCATCACCGCACAACTGGAGCCCGCCCTGCGAGCCGCCCGACCTGAAGCACGCTTCCAGTTCGAACGTCATGGCTACTTCGTGGCCGACCGGATCGACTCCAGGGATGGCGCACCGGTGTTCAATCGCACGGTCACGCTGCGCGACACCTGGAAGAAGTAACTGCAACCGGGCCAGGGCGCGTCGGGCTTAAGCTTGTCTCCTTTCTGCCGATTACAAGGGGCAGACAAGTGAAAGCCCTTCTCCGCCTGGACTTCAGGACGAACGCGGCCCTAACCCGACCACCTCTCCAGGCCTTCGTATTGCATGTTGAGCAACCTTTCGATCCGCGTTCGCCTCTTGCTGGCCAGCACCGTGGTCCAGGTTGCAATGCTGACGCTTCTGCTGACCAATAGTGGCCGGCTCATGAACGAGGCCACCACCGCAAGTCTGAACACGCTGATCGCACAGAATGCCGGCATTCTGAACGTGGTAACGGCCACATTCGTACCCCAGGGACGCTACAACGAACTTCAGGACGCCCTCGGCGAACTCCTGAACGAAACCAATGAAGGGCTGATCTACGTCCGTATCGTGGACAGCACCGGCCAGACCCGGGTTCGCGCCGGGTTACCGGAAATGCTCACCCTCCCCCAGCCGGACGATGCCTCGGCACTCAATTTCAGTTCGGGGACGCAGCACAATCTCATCCACATCCGACGCCCTGTCCTCCTCGAACGCAATCAGGTGGGCTATGTGCAGTTCGGCGTCTCCGTATCGGCCCTCAGCCTGGCCAAACAGCGCATCCTCAACCAGGGCATTGCCATCGCCAGTGCGGAAGTGCTCTTGACGCTGCTCCTGCTGGGCGCGGTCGGCTATCTGATGACGCGCAACCTGGGGCGCCTGTTGCGGGGCAGCCAGGCCATTGCCGCCGGGCAGCTATCCCACCGGCTACCCGAACAGGGCAAGGATGAACTGGCCCAGCTTTGCCAGCATTTCAACCGCATGGCCGAGGCGCTTCAGTCACGGATCCATGAACTCGAAACAACCGCCCGCCAGCTCACCATCAGCGAGGAACGCTATGCCCTCGCCACCCGCGCGGCCAACGACGGCCTCTGGGACTGGGACATTGTCAGCGACCGAACCTACTTTGCGCCGCGCTTCATGGAGATCCTGGGCTTGCCCGCGGATTCGTCGCTCGTCACCAGGGAAACGCTCATCGAGCACCTTCACCCGGAGGACCGGGAAGCGTTCCGCCTGCGTCTGCTCGCCCACCTCAAACGCGAATCGGCCCAATTGATGGTCGAGCATCGCATCCTTCACTCGGACGGCTCCTACCGCTGGATTCTGACCTGCGGCATTGCCGTCTTCGATCCGGTCAGCGGCCGGGCCGTCCGGATGGCAGGCTCCATCAGCGACATCCACCTGCGCAAGCGCGCCGAAGATCAACTCATCCACGACGCACTCCATGATGGCCTCACGGGCCTCGCCAATCGGGCCTTGTTTGTCGAGCATCTGCAGAACACCCTGCGCCACGCCGACCGCGTCGAAGGCAGCCTGTTTGCCGTTCTTCACGTCAATATCGAACGCTTCCATGTGGTTAACGACAGCCTCGGCTACTCGGCCGGCGATGATCTGCTGCGCCTTGTGGCATCCCGCATCCGCACCCTGGCCCGTCCCGGCGACGTTGTCGGGCGCATCGGTGGCGACCAGTTCGCAGTGCTTCTCAACGACATCGCCGAGGCGGGAGAGGCCATCCGGTTCTCCGAAAGGCTGCAAACCCACCTGGCCGAGAACGCCGAACTCAACGGCCATGCCCTTTATCCCAAGACACGCATTGGTGTCGCCCTGGGAAGTGGCGGCTTCCACAATGCCGAAGACCTGATGCGTGATGCCGACAACGCCATGCATCGTTCCCGCAGCAGCACCGAAAGCACCATCACCGTATTCCAGTCCGCCATGCACCAGCAGGTGATGCGTGACCTGCAGCTCGAGTCCCTGCTCCGCGCCGCCCTGCGTGAAGAGCAATTGGTCGCCCATTTCCAGCCGATCGTGGATTTGAGTACGGGTCTGACCATCGGCTTCGAAGCCCTGGTCCGCTGGCCCCAGGCAAACACCCGCCAGATCGGCCCCGACGTATTCATCCCCCTCGCCGAATCCCTTGGCCTGGTTCATGACCTGGGGATGCAGATGCTCGACCAGAGCTGCCGGTGCCTCAAGGCATGGCGCGACCATGGTCTCGCCAACGACGAGATCAGCATCAGCGTCAACCTGTCGGCGCGGCAACTGACCCAGCTGGATCTTGCCGATCAGATCGTGGCCTGCATTGAACGACACGACCTGCCTCCTGGCGCCCTGAAGCTGGAGATTACCGAAGGCACCCTGGTCACCCGAAAGGAACTGGCCACCAGCCAGTTGGGCAAGCTCCGCGCCAAGGGCCTCAAGATCCTCATCGATGACTTCGGTACGGGCTACTCCTCCTTGAGCTACCTGCACTCCATTCCCTGCGACACCATCAAGCTCGATGGGTCGTTCATCCGTGAAATCGTGCGCGACACCCGTCTGCGTGCCATTGTCGGAGCAAGCATCCACCTTGCCCATGAACTGGGCATGAGTGTTGTCGCCGAGTGCATCGAAACCAGCGCCCAGGCGGATCTACTGAAGGAACTCAATTGCAATTTCGGGCAGGGCTACCTCTTTTCCCCCGCCATACCCGCAAACAAGGTAGAAGCGTGGCTCACCACCCGCGCCAGCAAGGTTCAACGGAGTCACGCATGAGATCCATCGCCGCGCACCGCCTCCACCTCGGTCTTGTTGCGAGCCTGCTGCTGACCAATGCCCATGCATCCGATGTCCCGTCGCCGTTCAGCCTCTCCGGTTTCGGCACCGTGGGCGCCGTTCGTACCGACAAGGACAACCGGATGTTTCGAAGCAGCACGGAACAAGTCAGCGGTGCCGGCACTGATTTCGACTCTTCAGTGGATTCCGTTCTGGGCGTACAGGCATCCCTCATCCTCAGCAACGCCCTTGATCTGACGGTTCAGTCCGTTGTTCGCAAGGGCGTTGCCGATAGCTATTCACCGCAACTCACCTGGGGTTTCCTGCGTTTTCAGGCCATGCCGGAGATCGTCGTTCGGGCTGGACGCATGCGCACGCCCTTCTTCATGTATTCCGATTCCCTGAACCTCAACTATGCCACGCCCTGGGTACGCCCACCGGTAGAGGTCTACAGCCTGAATCCGTTTGCCGACCTTAACGGTGTTGACGCCCTCTATCGCGCGCCGATCGGCGCCACCGATCTCGAACTTCACGTGTATGGAGGCCAGAGTTCGCTAGACATCCGCAATGGCGGCGGCAAGCTCCAGGCCGTTCGCGGAGTGAAGGCAGCCCTTAGCATATCGAGTCTGACGTTACAGGCGGGTTACGCCCGCTCGAATCTGTCCATACATTGGGGTGACCCGATGTTTACGTCGCTGAACAATCACCTCATAGCCTCGGGAAACGATGCCATCGCACGTGATTTATCTGGAGACGATAGCAAGGGAACCTTCCTCTCGGCCGGCTTCCAGTACGACAGCGACCGCCTTCTGATGATTGGCGAGTATGCGCGCCGCACCGTGGACCGCTACACGGTCAGCGCCGCTGGCTGGTATTTCACCGCGGGCTACCGTTTCAATTCCCTGACCCCATACATGACGGTTGCCAGACAGACCCAAACCGCTCCCGTTACAACCAAACAGAGTGGTATCGCGCCCATTGACAGTCTGCTCAGCCTTTTCAACGCGATGCGCAACAAGTCCCAAGATAGCATGGCGATTGGCGCGCGATGGGATGTCACCCGCAACGTCGCCATCAAGACGCAACTCGAGCGTATTCATCCAGGCCCGGGAGGACTAGGGATATTCGTGAACGACAACTTTCGCGATGTTGTAGATCCTGGCGGCCCGGTCCACGTGTTCAGCATATCCGCTGATTTCGTCTTCTAGAACGATGCGTCCACTCCGCGTCCTCCTGCTCCTAGTGGCACTGCTTGCTTCCAGCCCCATCCGGGCGGAGATACTCATCGTCACCAGCAGCCGCAGCGGCCCTATCGAGTTGACCCGCGACCAGGCCGAAAAGCTGTATCTGGGTCGTAGCTCCACCTTCAGCGACGGCACCCCTGCAAGCCTGGTGGACCTGCCCAACGGTCAGGTCCGTGACGAGTTCTACCTGAAACTGACTGGCAAAAACCCCGCACAAATCCAGGCCTACTGGTCACGCCTCGTCTTCACCGGGCGAGCCCTCCCGCCCAAAGAGGCCCGATCCCTGGCTGAAGCCCGGCAGTGGCTGACTGACACGCCCAACCTGATCGGTTACCTCGACCGAAACGAACCTACCACGGGCATGCGGATTCTTCTGCGCTTGCCCTGACCCCTCAAACCGCCCCTTTCCGGCTGCCGCCGGCACCGTCATCTGCAAACAAGCGTCAGTTCGGCCTTAAGTCGCAGCGAGGAAACATCAGTCGCCCTAGAATCCGTCGCAATGGCACTGATTGCTCCCACTTCGATGACGTCAAACACCAAACACGGCTCCAACCGCTACTCGCCACCTGCATTGCTTACACCCGGGCAAACCCTTCTTTGGTTCCTCGGCGGCATCCTTGCAATGTTTCTCGTTGTCTCGTTGGTCTTCGCGGTGAAGCTGGGCGCCGAAGGCCGACTACCCTTCCTGGGCAAGTCAGCCAGAGCTGAGGCGATCGCCCCCCCCACTGTGCAAAGGGCATCGTCCGCAGCGCCCGAATCCCCGCCCATATCATCCAGCAGCGCTCAGGCGCAGCCCGAGCAGACTGTAACCCCCTCGCTGATCAGGCCCGGCAGCAACGCCACTTTTGTTCCCGGCACTGAGAATATCCTGCCACCCGAGGTTGCACACCTTGCCAGCGACACGTCTTCCAAAGCGGCGAGCGGCCCTCCTGCCTCCGCAGCCACCCCGGAGCCCGGACCGTCCTCCACGCCTGCTGCGCCAACTCCCGCAACACTGGTAGCTTCGACCGCGGCCAATGCCACGCCACCCCGGACACCGACTGAAGACATTCAGCAGCGCATTACGGACTGGGCCTCCGCGTGGCAAAAAAAGGATGTCGATGCCTACCTCAAGCACTACGCAGATGACTTCACCCCTACAGGTGGAATCACCCATACCGACTGGCTTAAGCAGCGCAGGGAAAGACTTGGCCGACCTGATGAAATCACCGTCCAGCTCTCCAACATGAACATCACTACCGACGGCCGCGTCGCAACAGCCCGATTCACCCAGTCCTACAGCGCCCAGGGAAAGACCCTCAAGGAAACCAAGACCCTCGCCCTCGTCCTCCGAGACGGACACTGGCTGATTCGCCAGGAGCGCATCGGACAGTAAGGCGGCCGGAACGAGGTTTGACAGAAATTCGAGCAGCCTATATACTGCCGCGTTTCCTGCAAACCCTTAATCGGAGTACATCCATGTACGCGGTCATAAAAACCGGCGGCAAGCAGTATCGCGTTGTTGCCGGCGAAAAACTCAAAGTAGAACAGATACCGGCAGACGTGGGCTCGCAAATCACCATCGACCAGGTCTTCATGGTCGGCGAAGGCGAGTCGGTCAAGATCGGCACCCCCGTGGTGGCCGGCGCCAGCGTCACGGCAACCGTGGTATCCCACGGCCGTCACGACAAGATCAAGATCTTCAAGATGCGTCGTCGCAAGCACTACCAGAAGCATCAGGGTCACCGTCAGAACTACACCGAGCTTCGCATCGAAGCGATCTCGGCCTAAGGAGAAACCGACATGGCACACAAAAAGGCTGGCGGCAGTTCCCGTAACGGTCGCGACTCAGAAAGCAAACGCCTTGGCGTCAAGCGCTACGGCGGTCAATTCGTCCTCGCCGGCAACATCATCGTTCGCCAGCGCGGCACCGAATACCACCCGGGCGAAAACGTCGGCATCGGCAAGGATCACACCCTGTTCGCGCTGACCGAAGGCACCGTGCAGTTCGCCGTCAAGGGCGCCAACAAGCGCCGGACCGTGAGCATCGTCGCCGCCGCTGAATAAGCGCCGACTGCATGCCTTCAAAGCCCTATCTAGCGATAGGGCTTTTTTCTTTCAGGGCTTCAGTACAAGCCCCAACCGGAAACACCCATGAAATTTTTCGACGAAGCCCGTATTGAAGTCATCGCCGGCGACGGCGGTAACGGCGCCGCCACCTTCCGCCGCGAAAAATACATCCCCATGGGCGGCCCGGACGGCGGTGACGGCGGCCAGGGCGGCGATGTGTACGCCGTTGCCGACCGCAACCTCAACACCCTGATCGACTTCCGCTACAAGCGCACCTTCCTCGCCGAGCGCGGCGAAAATGGCCGCGGCGCAGACTGCTACGGCAAGGGCGGAAACGATATCGAACTGCACATGCCCGTCGGCACCATCATCACCCTACAGGAGACAGGCGAGCTCGTTGCCGACCTGGACGCCGATGGCAAGCGCGTGATGATCGCCCGCGGCGGCCGCGGCGGCCTGGGCAACCTGCACTTCAAGACCAGCACCAACCGCGCGCCCCGCAAGAAAACCATGGGCCAGGAAGGCGAGCGCAAGGCACTCAACCTTGAACTGAAGGTCCTGGCCGACGTCGGCCTGCTGGGCATGCCCAACGCAGGCAAATCCACCTTCATCCGCGCGGTATCGTCAGCCAAGCCGAAGGTGGCCGACTACCCCTTCACCACCCTCGCCCCCAACCTGGGCGTGGTACGCACCTCCGAGAACCGCAGCTTCGTGATTGCCGACATCCCCGGCCTGATCGAGGGCGCCGCCGATGGTGCCGGCCTGGGCCACCAATTCCTGCGCCACCTGCAGCGCACCCACATTCTGCTCCACATCGTCGACATCGCCCCCTTCGACCCCGAGGCCGACCCGGTCCGCGACGCCCACGCCATTGTCGAGGAGCTACGCAAGTACGACGAAGATCTGGTCAGCAAGCGCCGCTGGCTGGTGTTGAACAAGCTTGACCTGATCCCTGATGAGAATGAGCGCAAGGAACGCATCAAGGCCTTCCTGGATGCTTACGGCCCGGTGGAGCGCCACTTTGAAGTTTCCGCCATCAGCCGCGATGGCTGCCAGGGCGTCGTCTTCGCCATTCAGGACATCCTCGACGAAGAAAAGGCCGCCGCCCAGGCCGCCGCTGACGTAGCCGCCGCCGCAGCCCTCGAACTGGCGGCCACATCCGGCACCGAGCCACTCGAAGCAGACTACGACGACGCTGACGACGAATACGAAGAAGAAGACGACGATGAGAACCTCAATCCGTAACGCCCGCCGGCTGGTCGTCAAGGTCGGCAGCGCCCTTGTGACCAACAACGGCGAAGGTCTCGCCCTTGAGGCCCTTGCTGACTGGGCCCGACAGATCGCCGGACTGCGTGCCGAAGGCCGGGAAGTCGTCCTGGTCAGCTCTGGCGCCATCGCCGCCGGCATGCAGCGCCTGGGCTGGAACACCCGCCCCCAGGAAATGCACCACCTTCAAGCCGCCGCCGCAGTCGGCCAGATGGGGCTGGCCCAAGCCTATGAAAGCGTCTTTGCCCAGAACAAGCTCCACACAGCCCAGATCCTGCTGACTCATGCCGACCTGGCCGACCGGACGCGCTACCTCAACGCCCGCTCAACCCTGGTCACCCTGCTGGAACTGGGCGTCGTACCGATCATCAACGAGAACGACACGGTCGTCACCGACGAGATCAAGTTCGGCGACAACGACACCCTCGGCGCGCTGGTGGCCAATCTGATCGATGCCGATGCCCTGATCATCCTCACCGACCAGCAGGGGCTCTATACGGCAGACCCGCGAAAGGATCCGGGCGCGAGCCTGATCAGCGAGGACCGCGCCGAAAATATCGCCCTGGAAGCGATGGCAGGTGGCGCTGGCAGCGGCATCAGCAAGGGCGGCATGATCACCAAGGTCCGCGCGGCGCAACGCGCCGCACGCAGCGGCGCCCACACCTGCATTGCCAGCGGCCGCGAAGTGGATGCACTGCTACGGGTCGCTGCCGGCAACGACATCGGCACGCTGCTGTACGCCACCAGCACCCCCCTGGCTGCGCGCAAGCAATGGCTGGCCGACCACCTCCAGCTCGCCGGAAGCCTGACCCTCGACCAGGGCGCCATCGAAGCCCTGGAGTCCGGAAAAAGCCTGCTCCCCATTGGCGTCACCGCCGTGGAAGGCGACTTCACCCGGGGCTCCGTGGTGGCCTGCCGCAATACGGATGGCCGCGAAGTCGCCCGCGGCCTGGTCAATTACGCCAGCAACGATGCCCGCCGGATCGCCCGCAAGCCCTCAACCGAGATCGAGAGCATTCTCGGCTTTGTCGAAGAGCCGGAGTTGATTCACCGGGATAATCTGATCAGGATAGGCTGAACCCAGCACACTGCAAATGAAATGGCCACCCTCGGGTGGCCATTTCATTTGCAGATTCGAACGCTGCCATACTCCATTCCGGCAACAGGAAAAACCATCTCCATACCAACACATCCCGGCGAAGCCCATGAAAAACGGGCACCCGAAGGTGCCCGTCAATTTCTAATTCAGACGAAGTCTGGATTAGAAGGTGTGACGCAGGCCCAGGGACAGACCCTGAACGGTGCCACCAACAGCGTTGGCACCGCCCGGCAGGGTGCCGGTGTTGATGCCAGCGGCGTTGATGCCGAAGTCGTAGGCAGCGCCCTTGTCGTTGTTGATCATGGCGTAGGTGGCCTTCAGCATGGTGCGCTTGGACAGGCTGTGCTCGACGCCCAGTTCGAACAGCTTGGCACCGGTGTCGTTGGCGCTGGAGCCGTTGACCTTCAGGTCACGAGCAACATACACCTGACCCAGCAGCTTGGAAGCCGGGGTCACGTTGAAAGTGGCGCCCAGACCATAGACGGCTTGGGTAACCTTGTTGCCGCCGAAGTTGTCAGCACGGGCCAGATCGAAGATGGCGCGCAGGGAAGCGGCGCCCATGTTGAAGCTACCACCAACGCGCAGGTCGCTAACCTTCAGGTCAGCAGCGTTGCCGACGGACACGGCGTTGTAGGTCACAGCAGCCATGGCCGGGCCGTTGGCGTACTTCAGGCCGACGTCGTAGCCGGTGGTGTTGGCAGCGGCCAGGCCGTTCAGAGCCTTGTTCTCGTTGGCCACGTAAGCGACGGTGGCGTTCAGGCCAGCGAAGCTCGGGGACACGTAGGCAATGGCGTTCTTCCAGCGGGTGTCGAAGATCGAGGTGCAGGTGGAGGAACGACCGCAGGTGGAGCCGCCGCCATAGGAACCGTTGGCGTCGGTGGTGCCGATCAGGTTGTTGCCCAGCTTGCCCAGCAGGGCAGCGTTGGCGCCAATGCCGGTGGCGCCAGCGTTGACATCAACAGCACCGCCCAGAGCGCGGGTCGGGCCGGTCAGGTTACCCAGAACCACGGTACCGAAGCCGCCGGCCAGACCGACGTAGCTGTCACGGTTGGCGCCCAGGGCACCGGCGTTGTCGAAACCAACAGCGGTTTCAAACTGGAACACGGCGGTCAGGCCGTTGCCCAGGGCTTCAGCACCCTTGAAACCAAGCAAAGAAGAGTTGGTGGAAACACGGGTGGTGTTGCCGAGTTCGTTGTTGGCATCGCCAGAGATCTTGACGACGTCGAAGGAAGCGTCAGCCACACCGTAAACGGTCACGTTGGCTTGAGCGAAGGCACCGGTGGAAGCCAGGCCGGCGACGGCCAGAGCGATCAGTTTCTTTTGCATATGTTTCTCCTCTTGATTGAAGACTGGCACGCACCGCTTTCACGGGGCCGACCAATTTCACCTCTCTAACGAGAAGTTGGCCTGCATTGTGGGTGCGAGGCAAAGGGTGAGGCAAGGACAGCGTTGTTTTTTGGACGCGACGACCGGATGAAGTGTTGCAATTTCGCGACAAGAACAAAAGCACTTGCCACAGACCCCCAACACCGCCCTCCAAAAAAGCAAAAAAGCCAGCCCGCAGGCTGGCCTCAGCGACGGGGCTCTGCTTACTTCTGTGCCAGCACCCAGGCGACGAGGGTCTTGGCTTCCGCAGCGCTGACCTGCGGGTTGGGGGGCATCGGGATCTGGCCCCAGGCGCCGACACCGCCCTTGACGACCTTCTCGGCAAGCTTGGCTTCAGCGGTCTTGTCGCCCTTGTACTTGGCGGCGACATCCTTGTATGCCGGGCCGACAAGCTTCTTGTCCACGGCGTGACAAGCCAGGCAGTTCTTGGCTTTGGCCAGATCGGCGCCTGCGTCGGCGAAGGCGGCGGTGGAGCCCATCAGGCCGACGACGGCAGCAACAGCAACGAGTTTCTTCATTGTGATCCTCTCGGGTTGTGTGGCGAAAAAATATCAGGGAAGTCTAAACTTCCCCCGCAGGTTTGCCAATTCTCATGAGCTCCTCTTCAAGTGCCGTCCACGTGGCATAAGGTCGCAAGCACTCAACGCCGGAGCACAACCAGGCGTTGACCTCGCCACTGGCGGGTTTGTCGAGTACCGGAGGCAAACCTTGGATGCCCTCGGGCAGGACCAGCCCGATGACGGAAGGCAAATACAGGCTGGCGAGCTGTTTCGCCCACCACATGGCCTTCTCCTCCGGCCCCCGAAGGATCAGCACGGCAGGTGGCTGCAAACGCTCTGCGAGGGCCAGCGCCAAGCTGGCATGCCCTGCAGGAGACTGATGAAGGGCCGTCACGAAGGCCTGAAGGGTTCTTTCGGCCGCATCCAGGTAACGCGTTTCACCGGTGAGATGCCCGAGGCGGCCAAGAACCTGGGCGGCAACCCCATTTCCGGAAGGCATGGCGCCGTCGTGTGCGCTGCGCGGCCGATGGATCAGCGCCTCATGATCGTGACGGGTGAAGAAGAAACCGCCCCGCCCCCGGTCCTCGAAGTCATCCAACAGGGCGTCGGCCAGATCCTCTGCAAAAGCGAGATCTCCAGGCCGAAAACGGGTCTGCATGAGCTCGATGAGCGCGGAGATGAGCAGCGCGTGGTCATCCAGGTAGGCATTCAAATGGGCCTTGCCGGCCCGTGCCGTCGCGAGAAGCCGCCCATCGACCCACAATGTGTCGCAAATGGCATCAACTGCCGCGAACGCGGCGGCGAGCCAGTCGGATCGGCCGAAGACCCGGGCGCCCCGGGCAAGCCCCTTGATCATCAGGGCATTCCAGCTCACCAGCAGCTTGTCGTCACGGGCGGGCGGAACGCGCAAGGCCCGGCGATCACGGAGTGTCTTTCGGGCCTCATCCAGCAGTGCCCGAGCCTCCACCTCGCCGATGCCAAGATCTTCGGCAATCCGCTCGAGGGGCTCAGCCACATGGAGGTGCCAGTGCTCGCCCTCGAAGTTGGGGCGGCGCGCCAAGCCATAGTGGCGGGCCACAATGGAGAATCGGGTTTCATCCAGCAGAGCCCTGACTTCGGCCCTGTCCCAAATGTAGTAACGGCCCTCCTCCCCCTCAGAGTCGGCATCGAGCGAGGAAGCAAAACCGCCCCCTTCCAGGCACATCTCACGCAACACCCACTCGGCGGTCTGCTCAGCCACCCTCGCGAACAGGGGTTCCCCGGTCATCTGCCAGGCATCGGCATACAAGGCCAGTAGCGGACCGTTGTCATAGAGCATCTTTTCAAAATGCGGAATATTCCAGCGATCATCAACGCTGTAACGGGCAAATCCGCCCCCCAGGTGGTCGAAGATGCCCCCTTCGGCCATGTGGCGCAGGGTCGTGAGCACCATATCGCGGGCCGCTTCGTCTCCCCTCGCCGCATGGTGGCGCAACAGGAACTCCAGCTCCACCGGATGAGGAAACTTTGGCGCGCTACCAAAGCCGCCGTTTTCCCGGTCAAATGTGGAGAAGAGCGTATCGCGCAAAGCGTCCAGCGGCGCCGGAGAGAAATCGGCAGAGTGGGCGCGCACACCCCCGTCATGGCGCGCCAACGCCGCCACCACCCCGTGGCTCTGCTCGACAATGGCTGCTCGCTGGGTTCGAAACGCCTCATCGATACGCGTCAGCACCTCCGGAAAGCCGGGCAGACGGTGGCGGGACTCTCTTGGAAAATAGGTCCCGCTGAAAAACGGCACCCCATCCGGCGTCAGGAAGATGGTCAGCGGCCAGCCCCCATTGCGCCGGGCCAGCATCTGATGGGCCGACTGGTAGATCTGGTCAAGATCCGGTCGCTCCTCCCGGTCCACCTTGATGTTGATGAAGAGCTGATTCATCCGAGCGGCAACCGCCTCGTCCTCAAAGGACTCGTGGGCCATCACATGACACCAGTGACAGGCAGAATAGCCGATGGACAAGAGGATCGGCTTGTCCCGCCTGCGTGCCTCATCAAGCGCTTCCTGGCCCCACGGCCACCAGTCCACGGGGTTGTCGGCGTGCTGCAGCAAATAGGGTGAGGTTTGGTGCTGAAGTCGGTTCGGCATGAGGGCTCCAGTTGAAAAGTGGACCTTGGGTTCAGGCCTCGTTACATCCGGGTTTCACCCATGTTTGCTCCCCCGCCTCCGGATTCAGAAGGCGATGGCGACGGCAAACTGAAGCCGGACCCGGTGATCACTCTGACCATAGGCAAGATCGACGGCTATCGGCCCTGCCGGACTGCGCCAGCGGGGACCGAACCCGTAACCGAGATTCATCTTGAACAGTTCCCGCTCGTCGTTCGCGTTGCCAGCGTCGACAAATGCGGCAACGCCCCAGTTGCCCTCGTACCAATGGACGTATTCCGCACTGGTCACTGCCAGATAGCGTCCGCCCACCGTCGCGCTTCCTTCGGTCACACCGAGGCTCTGGTAGGCGTAGCCACGCACGGACTGGGCACCGCCAGTACGAAACAGAAAGTCCTGGGGAACACCGTCGCGGGACGTCGCCAACGTCATCCCGCCCTCCGCCCGGAGAATCAGTACATCCCGCTCTGCGACGGGAAAGAAGTGCTGGTAGCGCCCGTAGAGACGCACAAAATTGCGGTCCGACAGGAAAGCCCGGGACGCACCGCCAAGCTGGAAATTCACCACCTGCCCACGCCGGGGATCGAGAATGTTGTCCACCGCCCGATAGGTCCATGACCAGTTGGCAGTGAGCGCAGAACGGCTTGACCGGAGGCTTCCCTCGGGGGTCAGGATTTCATGCTGGAAATTGAGAGCCAGACGGTTTTCCATACTGCCCCGTGGAATCGTCCGGACCACCCCAATCGACTGGCGCTGGGTCTGCAAACCGGAGATGTTGGTGTGCTCCGCAAGCACGCCAAAGCTATCGAGGTGCCCGGACAGGGATGGCGGCAAGAACACGTCTGCGTAGCCAAGTTGGCGACGCTGCTCGACCCGAACACCGCTCACCAGGGTCCAGGGCTGGCCCATGAAGTGCGCGTCCCGATAACTGGTTTCCACCCGATAGCCGGTGTTACTGCTGATGCCGCTACCAAAACCGATGCGCCTGGGCTTGGCCTCAATGACCGTAACGCGCACCGGCACCGCCTCTGGCGTGGGTGTGCTGCGATCAATATCGACGACCACCGAAGCAAAATAACTGGTGTTCTGCAGGGCCGTCTGGAAACGCAGAAGCCGCTCCTGGCTGTAGAGCTCCCCACGCTCGGGCGGGCGATAGCGTTCCACGAGGCTTTCCTCGTAATCGGAAAGCCCGCTGACCTCCATGGGGCCGAAGCGAAACACAGGGCCACTGTCCATTTCGACCTTGAGCTCAGCACTGGCCGTATCTGGGTTGATCACCGCCTGGCTCTCCACAATGCTGGCGGCAGCGTATTCGCGGGTGGAGAGGGCATCGAGCAGCCGCTGTTTGGCGGCATCCCAATCCGCCTGCCGGAAAGGCTGACCCGCCTGGAGCCCCCACGAGCTGCGCAGCTCGGCCAGGCGCGCCGGCCGATCCCCCTCAACTCCGGCCAGATCGCCGGTAAAGCGCAGATCGACGGAAGAGATATGTGTGCGCGCCCCCGGTGTCACAACAACGAGAAGACGCCCATTCTCAAGATCCCTCCGCTCGATGGTCGGTGAAAAATAGCCTTCGGTGGCGAGCATTTCCCGGATCTCCTTGCGTGCACGCCGCATGAGGGCAATACGGCCGCCGGCATCGAGCAACTGATCCGGCGCAAGCTCAAGAAAATCAAGATGTTTTTCGAGCAGGGGACGCAAAGCGTCAGGCACCTGGAGTTCGACAGCCGCGTCTGCCGCATGGGCCGACGCACCTCCGGACAAGGCAAGGCATACACACAGCAGACGGAGGAAAATGAAAAGGCGCGACACCGTTTGATTCTAACAGCCGGACAGTGACCATCGGGACCGGCCTTCTTCAAGGCCTTCACGCCACGCTGCGCCGTGGCCGCAAGCCACTGACGAAGGAGATTGTGGCGATCAATGCGCCGGTCAAGCCTCCCCAAGTTGCAGCAAGCTGGTATTTCCGCCCGTTGCCGCCACGTTCACGCTGACACAGCGCTCGACGATCAGGCGGGAGATCCTCTCGAGATAGGCAGATGGACCAATTAACAACAACTACCTAATGACGATTTTTCAATTGACAATGCAATTATTCTCAATAATTCAAAAAGATGGCCTTTAATGATTGATCCTCAAATCCAAGCTAACAATTGGATTAAGAACAAATAGAGAGAACCATAAAGAGAACTTATTATTCTTAAACAAAACAGTAGTTAAAAGTAAATAGAAAATAAACTTTATGGAGCTATTTAAAATGGTATGCCTGTATTACTTGAAAATATTGGTGAAACTGTAGATTCATTTTATGACTTTGTCCTCCAAAGGAAACTAATTAAAAGTGGTGCCTCTTATCGTATCAAGGCTGGGGATAGAGAATTGGATTATGACTAAAAATTCAGATTTTATATGACTACTAAATTAGCCAGACCTCATTATTCTCCGTAAATTTGTGTCATGGTCACTTTGTTGAACTTCCAAGTTACATTATAAGGTTTGGATGATCAAATGCTTAATATTGTTGTCAAGAAATAATAACCAATTAAAGAATAACAAAAACAAAGAAATATAAAATAGTTTGCCGAAAATAAGAGAAAACAAAAGTAAACTGAAGATTTAATTTTGAAGCTTTTGGGATCAGCTGGAAGTAATTTGCTGGACGATGAAAAGCTTATCGATACATTGAAAAATTCTCAAAAAGAAGCTTAATAAATTGCTTAGAAAATGGAAAAACTTGAATTCTTCAGGACTCAATTTAACAATATTAGAAATTTCTATAAAGATGTCTCAAAAAGAGTTTCAAATTTGTATTTCATTACTCTTGATCTTGCCAACATTTAACCAACTTATCAATGGTCTCTTTAGTTTTATATCAACTTGTTCGAAAGAGCCATTTAGAAATCAATACCTGGAAAATAAAACAGATGCAAAAATATCATCGATAAATTCCAAAGTTTGTTTTATGAGTCACTTTGTCGAAGTTTATTGTAAAAAGATAAATTAATATTCTCTTTGTTAATTTGCATCAAAATTTTAACTGCATAAAAGAAAATAAATTCAAATTAAGTAAGATTTATGATGGTTGGAGGTACTTGGATTGAAGCTCCTGAGCCAATTCCTGCATAACTAGATTGGGTATCAAGTAAAATTTGGTTTACATTATGTGAGCTTCAAAAAACTGTAGATGGATTTGGAAACATAGTTTAAAGTTTTAAAAAGAATGGCAGAGAATGGACTCATATTTATAACAGTTCTAATCCATTTACTTAAAAATGGCCTGGATAATGGAATTAAGTTTCTTTATTTAAAAGACTTATCATCACCAGAGTTATTCGACCCGACAAATTCTCACAATCGCTCCAAATTTTGATCAGCAAATAAATAGGCAGTTAATTTATCGAGCCTCCACCTTTCAACCTACAACAAGCATATGATGACTCAACTTGCCATACTCCTTTAATCTTTATCTTAAGTCCCGGTGCTGATCCTCGTATTTAAATTACGAACTTGGCAGAAAAAGTTGGATTTAAAGATAGTCTTTCCAGCTTGTCATTGGGTCAAGGTCAAGGATAACTTGCAGAAAGAGCTATCAAATTAGCAATGGACGAAGGTAGATGGGTTCTTCTACAAAATTGTCATTTGGCTCCTTCATTTATGCCTCAATTGTAAATTATCTTATAAAATGATTAACATTCAAACCCTAACTTCAGAATTTGGTTAACTAGTATGCCATCAAATGTGTTCCCAGTCACTATCCTAATGAAAGGTATTAAAATGACTTATGAACCTCCAAGAGGGTTAAAAAATAACTTGCTAAGATCTTTTGGCACTCAAAATGCAGTAACTTTCTAATAATGCTAAAAGCCAAAGGAGTGGAAAAAAATGTTCTTAGGTCTTTCTTTCTTCCATGCTTTAATTTTAGAAAGGAGAAAGTTTGGTCCTTTAGGTTGGAATATTCCTTATTAATTCACAGCTGCTGACTTCGCTATATCTCAATCTCAATTAAAAATGTTTTTAAATGCTTATGAATTAATTCCCTATGAAGCACTCAATTATATGGCAGCCTAAGCTAACTATGGTGGCAGAGTCACAGATCCCATGGATAGAAGATTAATTAAAATTATACTAAAGAGATTTTATAGTCCACATATAATGGATAATGGATTTAAAATGACCTCAGATGGAATTTACAAAATCTTAGACTAACCTAACTTTGAACTTGCTATGGATTATATTAAAAATTTACCAATCAATGATGGAACTTAAGTATTTGGCCTTCATCCAAATGCCGAAATTTCATCAGCCATTATTTAAACTGATTTCATTTGCTCGACGGTTTTAGCTCTACTTCCTAGAAACGTTGGTGGTGGAGGTGCTTCAACTGAATAAATTATTAAAGGAAAAATCAAATAGATTTTAGCTAAAATACCCAAACCATTCGATATCATTGAAGCTTCAAAGAAGCATCCAGTTAAATATGAGGAGTCTATGAATACTGTCCTACAGCAATAATTATTCAGATTCAATAAGCTACTTAATACTGTAAAGTCAACTTTGGTCAACGTTGATAAGGCTATCGATGGTTTCGTGGTCATGAGTCACGATCTCTAACTAGTGTTCAATAGTATATTTGATAATAAAGTGCCTGATGCTTGGCATAAAGCTGCCTATCCCAGCTTGAAACCGTTGGGTAGTTGGGTTAATGACTTTGTTTAGAGACTGAAATTTATGCAAAAATGGATTGATTAGGGTGCTCCTCCTAACTTCTGGATTTCTGGGTTCTTCTTTACTCAATCATTCTTGACAGGTGTCCTTCAAAACTATGCCAGAAAGTACAAGAAACCAATTGATACCCTTCAATTTGAATTTTCGGTTATTGGAAAAGGTGCCAAACATTTCGATGTAAGTCATTCACCAAAAGATGGTTGCTACATCCATGGTCTATTTTTAGATGGGGCAAGATGGGACGAATAGTTGTAATGCTTAAATTAGTCACATAATAAAGTCCTTTATTCAAAGGTTCCTTACATTTGGCTAAAGCCCACAGACACAAAAGCTGAAATAACATAGAATTAATATTATATAAGTCCAGTATACAAAACTTCAATCAGAAGAGGTGTCTTATCAACGACAGGCCATTCAACAAACTATGTTTTAAGTATCGATTTGCCCATATAGAAATCAACAAATTCAGATCACTGGGTGCAAAGAGGTGTTGCAATGCTCACTCAGCTTAATGATTGAAATGTTTTAACTTATTAATATTAATTCTTTTATATATCGCATATTATAAATTAACTTACGAATAGAACTATCTGATAAAGGATAAATATACTGAAGATATAATATATAAAAATTGATTATTATTTGTTAAATAAATACTCAAATTTCTCCTTTCAATAAAGATACAAATCCAAACAACCAATTATCTCTTGAGTGCACATTCGAATAATTGATAACAGGAATCCCAAATTCTATTTTTTATATTTTGTTCTTTTTATGCATTTTCAAAACCAGATACTTCCTGTCAATGATCTCAAATCTTGTCCATAATTATTTAATGGAATTCAATTAAAATGTACATTAATTTGATATCTTTTCAATTCCCTCTCTATACGATTATCTGTAGTCAGGGTAGGAATCATACAAAGGATTGGGGGATGATGTTGGCGACTATTTGCCAGATCGTTTTTTGAGGGTTTGGCTCTGTGATATGGGCAAGTAGGTGACTCTATATGATTTTAAGTTAAAGTTGTCAATTCGCACGTATCTTTTTTCCCAGTTTCTTAGATGCTTGGATTTTTTCATGATGGTGCCATCGACAGAGTAATTAAATGTAACATGCTGGGAATCATGTGATTTCAATCCATTGGTCAGCATATGCGAAGTAACAGCCAACGTATCTAATTTGAGTACCTGGCATATCTGGGGTTCTCTTAATAGTTTTCGGGTAATGATGCTGGAGAATATAGTATAAATCGACTAATAGCATTCGCACATGTAAATTATTATTCCTTTTATTTCCCATCCGAATTGATGTTCATATTGTCCACGAAACTACTCCGAGGGTCGTAAGTATGCCTCCCATTTTTAGCAGCCATCCCATCCACTTATTTTGATACATGAGCTTTATAGCTTTCTCTGCTTTTGCTAATATCATCAGCTGTGTGTAGGTAAGTGAGTTTAATTTAAGGACGGTTAAATTAGCTGTATATTAGTTTAATTTTATTTATATGCGAGTACGATATATGGTAACTATTGTTTATTATTATTTACAGTTAATTTATTTAATATTTACATTTTGTATAATCGAAATTTTGCTGATTCAGCCTGAACAAACATGTCGATATTATCCTTTATATTTTATTCTGCCCATTTTTGCTATTCGATGATAATTTGTTACTATTTCGCAGATTCATCAGATTTATCATATTTTTACCTTATGTTTATTACTGGATAGGCTCGATTGAGATGTTTGCATGCTTCAATGGGGATGGAGAGAATTTGTACATTATTGATGGGCTATTTTAACTGTCTTTATTGTTGTACATACTGCTCATACTATTATTTTTACTATTCATACTATTTTTCTTTATTGACTCCTATTCGCCTTCGTTTAGCAAATTTTTAGCATTTTTTATGTTATTTGTCACTATCTATGTTGGGCGTAGTTGTTTCAGTCTTGGCTATTACTTCTATTTTTATAGCTAATCAAACACTTAATCAGGCTTTTGAATTCGGTATCCCTTCTGTTTTTGAAGGGCTTATGCTTATTTTTATAATTTTGAAGGAGATTTTATTTATCTCTTTTTTTATTACCATTTCTATTTTGAATTTTTTATTATCGGAATACCATTTTTAACTTATTCTGTTTTCGGATGATTTTTTAATTTATTTATTGCTTATGAGTTTCT
>NZ_JAFLDT010000002.1 GCF_017302315.1 Zoogloea sp. | reverse complement strand
CGCCGGCACCGGCACCGAGCGGGCAGCGGGCGCCGCAGTGGGTGTGCCGGGGGCACGGGGCACCGGACGCGCCGCCGCCGGCTTGCCGAGCAGGGCCGGAGAGACCACGAAGGGCGGAAGGTCTTCCGCACCGGCTCGTCCCCACAGGGCGAACAGGGCGATGGACAGGAAGCGCAACTGGGTGTGAGGTTTCATCCCGGGGCAGGAACCAGCCGGCGAGCCGACCGCATGGTTTGATAAACTGCGTGATTTTACACGAACGCATCTCAGACTCCCGTGGAACGAAGCCAACAACTCCAGTCCTGGATCGCCGCCGAATTTCCCGGCCGCCCCTTCGCACTCGCCCCGGCCAGCGCCGACGCCAGCTTCCGGCGCTATTTCCGGCTTACATTTGCTGACGATCCCGTCTCCCTGATCGTCATGGATGCCCCCCCCAGCCATGAAGACTGCCGCCCCTACATCAAGGTGGCGGAGCTGTTCGGTGCCACCGGCGTCCATGTGCCGAAGGTCATCCGCCAGAACCTCGAGCAGGGTTTCCTGCTGCTGTCCGACCTGGGCAGCACCACCTATCTGGATGCCCTGACCAAGGACAACGCCCACAATCTCTATGCCGAAGCCCTGGGCGCCCTGATGAGCATCCAGGCGTCCAGCCAGCCCGGCGTGCTGCCCGAGTACGACCGCGAGCTGCTGATGCGGGAGCTGGAGCTCTTCCCGGTGTGGTACGTGAGCCGCCACAAGGGCATCACCCTCACCGAGCAGCAGACCTCCCAGCTCTACGAGGTCTTCGACCGCATCGTCGACGTGAACCTGGCGGAGCCCAGGGTCTATGTGCATCGCGACTACCACAGCCGCAATCTGATGGTGTCCACCCCCAACCCCGGCGTGCTCGACTTCCAGGACGCGGTTTACGGCCCGATGACCTACGACCTGGCCTCCCTGTTCAAGGACGCCTACATCCACTGGGAAGAGGACTTCACCCTCGATCTGCTGGCCCGCTACTGGGAAACCGCCCGTGAGCTGGGCCTGCCGGTGCGCGCGGACTTCGCCGCGTTCCACCGGGACTACGAGTGGATGGGCGTGCAGCGCCACATCAAGGTGCTCGGCATCTTCGCCCGCCTCTGCCACCGGGACGGCAAGGACGGCTACCTGAAGGACATGCCCCTGGTCCTCCACTACCTGCGCAAGGCCTGCGAGCGCTACGGCGAACTCCGACCCCTGCTGCGCATCCTTGAGGAGACCGACCCGACCGTCACCGAAGTCGGCTACTCCTTCTGAGCGCACGACCATGAAAGCGATGATCCTTGCCGCCGGCCGCGGCGAACGCATGCGCCCCCTCACCGACACCTGCCCCAAGCCGCTGCTGGTGGCCGGCGGCAAGCCCCTGATCGTGTGGCACATCGAGCGTCTGGCGGCGGCAGGCATCGTCGACCTGGTCATCAACCACGCCCACCTCGGCCAGATGATCGAGGACACGCTGGGTGACGGCACGCGTTTTGGCGTGCGCATCACCTACTCGCCCGAGCGCAGTGCCCTCGAGACCGCCGGCGGTATCGCCCGCGCCCTGCCCCTGCTGGGCGCTGCGCCCTTCGTGGTGGTGAATGGCGACGTCTTCTGCGACGCCGACTTCGCCGGCCTGCGGCGGGCTGCGGAAGAGCTCAACCCGGTGCGCTGCGCCCACCTGCTGCTGGTCGCCAACCCGGCCCACAACCCGGACGGCGACTTCGGCCTCACCCCGGACGGCCTGGTCCATGAGGGCGACGGCGACCGCCTCACCTTCTCCGGCCTGGGCGCCTACCATCCGGCCCTGTTCGCCGGCCTGTCACCCAACGCCCCGGCCAAGCTCGCCCCCCTGCTGCGGGCTGCCATGGCGCGCAAGCGGGTCAGCGGCGCCCGCCTGCTCGGCCGCTGGGTGGACGTGGGCACGCCCGAGCGCCTGCGCGAACTCGACGCAAGCCTGCGCCCCACCTGATCGCGCAACATTCCCGCGCCTCCACGGTCCATCCCCCATACCGCCACCGGACACCGCCATGCCCCTCGACATCGCCCCCTTCCAGGCCCGCCGCACCCGCTTGCTGGCCACCATGCAGGCCGCCGGCGGCGGCGTCGCCATCATCCCCACCGCGCCGGAGCAGCTACGCAACCGCGACACCCACTACGGCTACCGCTTCGACAGCTACTTCTACTACCTCACCGGCTTACGTGAGCCCGAGGCGGTGCTGGTGCTGGTGGCCGGCGACACGCCACGCAGCCTGCTGTTCTGCCGCAGCAAGGACATGGAACGGGAGATCTGGGACGGCTACCGCTTCGGCCCCGAGGCAGCCCGTGAGACCTTCGGCTTCGACGAGGCCCACCCCATCGCCGAACTGGACGCCCAGCTCGCAATACTGCTCGCCAACCAGCCCGCCATCTTCCACTCCATGGGTTACGAGCCGGCCTGGGACAACCGGGTCACCGAGGCCCTCAACCGGGTCCGTGCCCAGACGCGCACGGGCTGCGTGGCTCCGGCGCAGATCCGCGACGTGCGCAGCCTGATCGACGAGATGCGCCTCATCAAGGACGCCAGCGAGATCGCCACCCTGCGCCGCGCCGCCGACATTTCCGGCGGCGCCCACCGCCGTGCCATGCGCGCCACCCGCCCCGGCGCCCGGGAGTACGAGATCGAAGCCGAGCTCATCCACGAGTTCCGCCGCCACGGCAGCCAGGCACCGGCCTATGGCTCCATCGTCGCCGGTGGCGCCAACGCCTGCGTGCTGCATTACGTGGAGAATGACGGCCTGCTGCGGGACGGTGACCTGCTGCTCATCGACGCCGGCTGTGAACTCGACGGCTACGCCTCGGACATCACCCGCACCTTCCCCGTCAGCGGCCGCTTCAGCGGCCCCCAGAAGGCCGCCTACGAGCTGGTGCTGGCGGCCCAGGCCGCGGCCATCGCCGTCACCCGCCCCGGGGCCAGCTGGAACGACCCCCACGACGCCGCCACCCGGGTGCTGGCCCAGGGCTTCATCGACCTGGGCCTGCTCCAGGGCAGCCTCGATGGTGTGCTTGAATCCGGCAGCTACCGCCAGTTCTACATGCATCGCACCGGCCACTGGCTGGGCCTGGACGTGCACGACGCCGGCGAGTACAAGATCGCCGGCGAATGGCGGCCGCTGGTCCCCGGCAATGTGCTCACCGTCGAGCCCGGCTGCTACATCCGCCCCGCCGACGGCGTGCCTGAAGCCTTCTGGAACATCGGCATCCGCATCGAGGACGACGCCCTCGTCACCGACAGCGGCTGTGACATCCTCACCGCCGGCACCCCCAAGAGCGTGGCCGACATCGAGGCCCTGATGGCCGAACCTGCCTGACCCATGCCCCGGAACCCGACCCCATGAAACGCCACGATATCGCCATCATCGGCGCCGGCCCGGTGGGCATGACCCTCGCCCTGGCCCTCAAGGATGCCGGCCTCGACATCGTGCTGGTGGATGCCCGCCCCCGTGGCGCCGCGCGCAAGGATCCGCGCATCCTGGCCCTGTCCCACGGCACCCGCCTGACCCTGGAGCGCCTCGGCATCTGGACACGCCTGCCGGCGACGCCCATCGAGACCATCCATGTCTCCCATCAGGGCGGCCTCGGTCGAACGGTGTTGCAGGCCAGCGAATACGGTCAGCCTGCCCTAGGCTACGTGGCCGGCGCCGGCGACCTGGCCGCCGCGCTGGATGACGCCCTCGCTGCTGCCGGCATCCCGATCCTGGACCAGGCCACCGTCACCAGCCTGGCCGCCGGCGCCGACGACGTGATCCTCAGCCTTGCCGACGCCCCGCCCCTTGCTGCCCGGCTCGCGGCCTGCGCGGAGGGCAGCATCCAGGGTGTAGACGACAGCAGCCTGGTGGAACGGGACTACGGCCAGCACGCCGTGATCTCCGTCGTAAGCCCGGCGGAACACCATGGCAACCGCGCCTGGGAGCGCTTCACGCCCCAGGGCCCCCTGGCCGTGCTGCCCTGCGGAAGCGACTGCGCCATCGTGCATACCGCCGATCCGGCCGAAGCCGATGCCCTGATGGCCCTTGACGACGCGGCCTACCTGGCCCGCCTGCAGGCCCACTTCGGCACCCGCCTGCGCTTTGCCAAGGTCGGGCCACGTGCCCGCTACCCGCTGCTGCTGCGTTACCGGCCCGACCCCGTCGGCCAGCGCACCGTGTGGCTGGGCAATGCGGCCCAGACCCTCCACCCCGTCGCCGGCCAGGGCTACAACCTGGCCCTCCGCGACGTCTGGACCTGCGCCCGGATCCTGCTGCGGGCCGGTGGCGACCCTGGCGCCGCCGCCAACCTGGAGGCCTACGCCCGCGAACGCCGCCTCGACCGCCAGGGCACGATCCGCTTCACCGATGGCCTGGTTCGACTCTTCAGCACCGCGGCAGCGCCCCTCCGGCATGCCCGGGGTGCCGGCCTGTTCGCCCTTGACCTGCTCCCCCCGGCCCGCCATTTCGTGGCCAAGCGCATGATGTTCGGCGCCCGCGCCTGGCCCTGAACACCCCCCGCTGCGCGGCGCTCGGTCCAACGATGAAAATGCCCGTCGCGGCGGCGCAGCAAACGCCGTAGAATCCGCAGCCTGCGCGCCGCCCGGCGCCCCGCCGCCCACGGGACCTGCACCATGGCCGAAGCCGACGATCTCCAGCAACACGATGACCTCGACATTCACCTGCGCGAGGTGCAGCACCTGCTTGCCCGCCACAAGCTGGTGGAAGATCTCGTTCACCGCCAGGACATGCCCAAGCATGATCTGGTGGAAAGCCTGGTGCACAAGCAGCACATCCACGAGCTGACCCACAAGCTCGAAAGCCTGCACTCGGCTGACGTCGCCCACATCCTCGAAGCCCTGCCCCTGGACGCACGCCTGTTCGTCTGGGATCTGGTCAAGGCCGAGCGGGACGGCGAGATCCTGCTGGAAGTCTCCGACGCGGTGCGGGAGTCCCTCATCGAGGCCATGGATTCGGCCTCCCTGCGGGCCGCGGCCGAACAGCTCGACGCCGACGAGCTCGCCGACCTGGCCCCCGACCTGCCCCGGGAGGTGATGGAGGCGGTCTACCAGGGCCTCGACCCGGAAGAGCGCGAGCAACTGCGTGCTGCCATGTCCTACCCCGAAGACTCCGTCGGCGCGCTGATGGACTTCGAGATGGTCACCGTCCGCGAGGATGTGACGCTGGAGGTGGTGCTGCGTTACCTGCGCCGCTTTGACGAACTGCCCGACCATACCGACCAGCTCTTCGTGGTGGACCGGGACGAACACCTGCGTGGCGTGCTGCCCATCAACCGGCTGCTCATCAACGACCCGGAAATCGAGGTGAGCGAGATCATGCTCACCGACACCCTCACCCTTGAACCGTCAGACGAAGCCGAGACCGCTGCCCAGGCCTTCGAGCGTTACGACCTGGTGTCGGCGCCGGTGGTGGACTATCACCGCAAACTGGTCGGCCGGGTGACGGTGGCCACGGTGGTGGACTTCATCCGCGAAGAAACCGAGAACGAGCTGCTCAATCAGGCCGGTCTGCGGGAGGGCGAAGACATCTTTGCGCCAGTGTGGGACTCGGTGAAGAACCGCTGGGCCTGGCTGGCCGTCAATCTGGTCACGGCCTTCATCGCCAGCCGGGTGATCGGCGCCTTCGAGGACTCCATTGAAAAGCTGGTGGCCCTGGCGGCACTGATGCCCATCGTGGCGGGCATCGGCGGCAACTCGGGCAATCAGACCATCACCATGATCGTGCGCGGCATTGCCATGGGTCAGGTCCAGGACGACGCCCTGAGCCGGCTGATCAAGAAGGAGATGGGCGTGGCCCTGATCAACGGCATCGTGTGGGGCGGCCTGCTCGGCGTGCTGTCGTGGATACTCTACGGCAGCGGCAAGCTCGGCGCGGTCATGACCGCCGCCATGACCCTCAACCTGCTGGTGGCGGCCTTCGTGGGGGTCATGGCGCCGATGATACGCAACCGCCTGGGTCAGGATCCGGCGGTCGGCTCCAGCGTGATCATCACCGCCGTCACCGACTCGGGCGGCTTCTTCATCTTCCTCGGGCTGGCGACGATCTTCCTGATGTAAGCCCGCCGCCGCCCCTTTGCATCAGCCCCGATGGGCGGCGAACCAGGCATCCGCCGCCGCGACGGTGGAGTCGATGTCTGTTTCCGAATGGGCTGCCGAGACGAAGCCCGCCTCGAAGGCCGACGGCGCAAAGTAATGCCCCGCTTCCAGCATGGCGTGGAAGAAGCGGTTGAAGCTGTCCTTGTCGGAGGCCATCACGTCGGCATAGCTGGCAGGCACACCGGCAGCAAAGTAGAGTCCGAACATCCCGCCCACCGAATCCGCCACGAAGCGCACGCCGTGCTTCTCGGCGGCAGCATTGAGGCCCGTCACCAGGCGCTCGGTGCGGGCCGTGAGCACTTCATAGAAGCCCGGTCGGGCGATCTGGTTGAGGCTGGCCAGCCCCGCCGCCACCGCCACCGGGCTGCCGGACAGGGTGCCGGCCTGATAGACGCCCCCCAGGGGAGCGATCTTCTGCATGATGTCGCGACGCCCGCCAAAGGCCCCCACCGGCATGCCGCCACCGATGACCTTGCCCAGGGTGGTGAGGTCGGGGGTGATGCCGAACAGGCCCTGAACCCCCCGCGGCCCGACGCGGAAACCGGTCATCACCTCATCGAAGATCAGCACCGTACCATGCGCGGTGCACAGGCGGCGCAGCAGGTGCATGAACTCGGCCGACGGCTTGACCAGGTTCATGTTGCCGGCGATGGGCTCGATGATCACGCAGGCGATGGCGTCGCCCTTCTCCCGGAAAGTTTCTTCAAGCTGAGCCGGATTGTTGTAGTCGAGCACGATGGTGTGCTTGGCAAAGTCTTCCGGCACACCGGCCGACGAAGGGTTGCCGAAGGTCAGCAGGCCGGAGCCGGCCTTGACCAGCAGGCTGTCGGCATGGCCGTGGTAGCAGCCCTCGAACTTGACAATAGCATCCCGCCCCGTGAAGCCCCGGGCCAGGCGGATGGCGCTCATGGTGGCCTCGGTGCCACTGGACACAAGGCGCACCATCTCCAGGCTGGGCAGAAGCTCGCACAGGCGCTCGGCCATCTCGATCTCGCGCTCGGTGGGCGCACCAAAGGACAGCCCCTCCAGGGCGGCCTCCCGCACCGCCTCCACCACCACCGGGTCGGCATGCCCCAAAATCGCCGGCCCCCAGGAACCCACGTAATCAAGGTATTCCTTGCCATCCGCATCCCACACCCGGGCACCCAGGGCCTTCTTGAGGAAGCGCGGCGTGCCGCCCACCGAGCGGAAGGCCCGGACCGGCGAATTGACGCCCCCCGGGATGGTGCGCTGGGCGCGGGCAAAGAGTTCTTCGTTGCGACTGGTCATGCGGGAGCTTCCTGAGAGGTCAATCGAACAGCCCGGCATAGGCCGCCGCACGGGCAGCCGGGTCGGGCGCTGAAAACACGTCACTGATCACGGCGGGCAAATCAGCACCGGCAGCGATCAGCGATGGCGCGTTGTCGAGGGTGATGCCGCCAATGGCCGCCACCGGCAGGCCGAACTCGGCCTTGGCGCGGGTCAGCATTTCAAGGGGGGCAAGGGGCGCCTGCGGCTTGGTGGACGAGGGAAACATGGCCCCGAAGGCAACATAATCCACGCCTGCGGCCACGGCGACTTCGGCACGCGCCCACTCGCCGTAACAACTGGCACCCAGGATCCGGGCCGGGCCCAGCGCCTTCCGGGCGCCAGCCAGATCGCCATCGTCCCGCCCCAGATGGGCACCGTCGGCACCGATCTCCAGGGCGAGGGCAAGATCGTCATTGATCACCAATGGAATCCGGGCCTGTCGGCACAGCGCAAGCAGGCGGCAGGCCTGCTCCCCGCGCAAGGCCGGATCAACCAGCTTGCTGCGATACTGGACGATGGCCGGGCGGGCCGACAGCACACGGGCCACCGCGCCCAACAAGGCGCCGGTATCCGCCAGTTCAGGCGTCACGAGATACAAACCGCGCAGGCTCATGGGTCAGGCCCCGGTCTCGTCTGGAGGACATGCCCAGAAGAAGCGATTGGGAATGTGCTGACCCATCCCTGGCCGAAAGGCGTGGGCAAGGGAATGCCAGGTGAAGTCCTGGGCCTCGTAAACGGCCTGGGGCATGTCGAGCCCATGGGCCAGCGCAGCCGCCACCGCCGAGGCCAGGGTACACCCCGAGCCGTGGTAGCTGCCCCCCAGACGCTCCCAGGTATCCGCACGGATCACTCCGCCACTGCCGTACAGGGTATTCACCACCTGCGGCGTATGGGCGTGGGAACCAGTGATGAGCACGTACTCACACCCCGTCTCCATCAGCACCGCGGCACAATCCGACTGGGTTCCCGCCTCCGGATCCGCATGGGCCGGAGCACGGCAGGCCGCCAGACGGCGCGCTTCCATGGTGTTCGGGGTGATGACCGTGGCCTGGGGAAGGATGAGTTCGCAAAGCGTCTCGAGCATGGCATCCGAGGCCAGCTCATCGCCTCGACCGGACGCCACCACCGGATCGACGATCACGGGAATATGGGGATAATCAGCGATGATCTCGGCGATCACGGCAATGTTGTCCACGCTGCCCAGCACACCCAGCTTGAAGGCCTGAACCGGCATGTCCTCCAGGACCGCACGGGCCTGCTCGGCAACGAAATCGGCATCAATGGCCAGGACGTCCTCCACGCCGGCGGTATCCTGAACCGTCAGCGCGGTGATGACCGTCAGGGCATGGCATCCCATGCCGGCCAGCGTCATGATGTCGGCCTGAATGCCTGCGCCGCCGGTGGGATCGGCAGCGGCGAAAACAAGAACCAGCGGGGGATTGGGATCGTTGCGGTTTATAGTCATTGGGAGAACCGAGGACGCACAAATTTAACTGCGACTGCGCTACCATTCACGATCCAGAAGATTCTAGCCGAAATCATCGCAACGCACCCCCATGGCAAATCCCCACTACCGGACCTGGATGTGTCTGATCTGCGGTTATATCTACGACGAGGAAACCGGCTCCCCAGACGAGGGCATCGCACCGGGCACCCGCTGGGAGGACATTCCGCCCAACTGGACCTGCCCCGAGTGTGGGGCCCGCAAGGACGACTTCGAAATGGTGGAAATCTGAAGGCCCGTCGTCCCTCAGACAGCATGACAACGCACGTCCGCAAGCCCATCTTTACGGACACCGGAGGAGCAAGGTGAATCTCAGCGGAATCAAGGTCATGGTCATTGATGACAGCAACACCATCCGCCGCAGTGCCGAGATCTTTCTCGCCCAGGCCGGATGCAAGGTGGTGCTGGCGGAGGACGGCTTCGACGCCCTCGCAAAAATCGCCGACCACGCCCCCGACCTCATATTCGTGGATATCATGATGCCGCGCCTCGACGGCTACCAGACCTGTGCCCTGATCAAGAAGAACGCGCGGCTGAAGTCCACGCCAGTCGTGATGCTGTCATCCAAGGACGGCCTGTTCGACCGGGCCCGCGGACGCCTCGCCGGCTCGGACGAGTACCTCACCAAGCCCTTCACGAAGGAAAGCCTGCTGCGCTCGGTGGCCTGCCACACCGGCGCCGCACGCCAGGCCGCCGCCAAAGACTGACCTCCCGGAGACGCGCCTACATGCCGATCAAGAAAATCCTCGTCGTAGATGACTCCCCAACTGAAAGACTGGCCCTCTCGGAAATGCTGGTGAAGAGCGGTTACCAGGTCGTCACCGCCGACAGCGGCGACGAAGCCGTGATCAAGAGCAAGACCGAGCACCCCGACCTCATCCTGATGGATGTGGTCATGCCGGGCACCAACGGCTACCAGGCCACCCGTACCATCGTCCGGGACGAACTCACCCGCAACATCCCGGTCATCATCTGCACCAGCAAGGGCCTTGAAACCGACAAGATCTGGGGCATGCGCCAAGGCGCCTTCGATTACATGGTCAAACCTCTCGACCACGCGGTACTGCTCGAGAAGATCCGGGCGTTCGGCTAGGACACGGCGGCATGGCAAAGCGGATCAGTCTTCACGAATTCCAGGCCGGGCTGGCCCGGCGCCTTGCCGAAGCGCGGGACACCCGCGCCGCGGCCTTTCTGGGCATCCAGGCCGGCAAGCGTCATTGGCTGGTGGACCTCACCGAAGCGGGTGAAATCCTGGCGGTCCCTGCGCTTGCCCCGGTTCCCCTCACCGAGCACTGGTTTCGTGGTCTCGCCAGCGTGCGTGGCAATATCTTCGGCGTGGTCGACTTTGCGGCCTTCCACGGGGACCAGCCGATTGCAGCCGTCGGGCACGCCCGGTTGCTGCTGGTCGGTGTGAAGCACGACCTCAACTGCGCGCTCCTCGTCACCCGAGCCCTGGGCCTGCGCTCTATCGAAGATTTCGAGCCGCAGCCCTCGCCCCCGGATAGCGAACGCCCCTGGATAGGCGATCAGCTCCGGGACGCCCGGGGCACCTCCTGGACACGGCTGAAGGTGGCCGATCTGCTGAATCACCCGCGCTTTCTGGACGCAGCACAATCATGATCATGAATATCCATTCGGGAGGAGCAGCAGGCCTCGCCTGCTGAAAAGGAAGACCATGGCATTCAAGCTACCGGGTCTGTCGCGAAGCGGCAGCCAAAAAGCATCACTCAACGCAGATACGATCCTTGAATCCGGCGATCCGGCGCATGCCACGACCTCCCTGCCATTCCTGGCCGGCAAGAGCGCCGCAGAACAGTTACGCCTGCTGCGCATCCCCTTCCTGATCTTTGCGGCACTCACCATCGGCTTCGTGCTCTACCAGATTCGCGTCAGCGGCTTCGGCACTGCCTACGTGACGGCCGCCGGCCAGATGCGCACCCTCTCTCAACAGCTTGCAAAAGCCAGCCAGCTTGCCCTGCAGGGCGAGCCCGCCGCGTTTGCCGAACTGAAGGACAGTCGGCAGCAATTCACCGCGCTGCTCAGTGCCGTCACCGACGGCGGCGAAGTGGAAGGCTCCTCGGTTCCCGGCGGCAGCAGCGCCGTGACTGACGAACTGGCCGCGGTTACCGAGCTGTGGCAAAAGACCGACAAGGACGCCGGCAGCCTGATTGAGCAGGAGAAGAACCTGGCCAGTCTGGGCAAGGCGGTGAACACCATCAACACCAAGAATCCCCAACTGCTCGAACTGTCCGAGCAGGTCGCCGCGCTGAAACTGCAGGGTGGCGCATCGGCCCGGGAAATCGCCGTGGCCAACCAGGTGGTGATGTTGACCCAGCGGATCGCCAAGAATGCCAATGCACTGCTGGTTGCCAACGCCATCGATCCGGAAGTGGCCTTCCTGCTGGGCAAGGACACCAACACCTTCCGCGAGCAGATCGAGCAGCTCCAGAAAATGACCGCCGACGGCAACGACGCGAAAGGCAAGCTGGCCGAACTGGAGAGTGTCGGCAAGGACAATCTGGCCTCCGTCACCGCCATCCTGGGCAGCATCCAGCGCCTGGTGCAGGCCAAGCAGGCAGGCAGCCAGATCTTCCAGAACTCGGGCCAGCTGCTCGAGAAGACCACAGCCCTGGCCGAAGGCTACAGCCGCGCCTATACCGGCTTCTTCACCTGGGTGAGCCTGGCCATCGTGCTCTGTGCCCTGGCCACGCTGGCCTGCCTCGTTCTGATGGCCAAGACCTACAACGATGACATTGCGCGCCGCCGCCTTGCCGCCGAACACCTGAAGGAAGCCGCGGAAGCGGAACGTAACAGCACCCAGCAGGCCATCCTGCGCCTGATGAACGAAATGGGTGACCTTGCCGACGGTGACCTCACCGTGCGCGCCACGGTCACGGAGGACATCACCGGCGCCATTGCCGACTCCGTCAACTACACCATTGAAGAACTCTCCGTGCTGGTACGCCGCATCAACGATGCCGCCATCCGCGTGACCACCGCCACCGAATCCGCGCAGCTGACTTCGGATGAACTGATCGCCGCCACCGAGCGCCAGGCCCAGGAACTGCGTCTCGCGGGCGAAACGGCGCAGACCATGGCCAGTTCCATGAGTGCAGCGTCCGAAGACGCCCTGCAGTCCGCCCAGGTGGCCCGCCGTTCCCTTGAGGCAGCCCAGAAGGGCGCCGCCGCGGTGGAAGACACCATCAAGGGCATGAACGACATCCGCGAAAAGATCCAGGAAACCTCCAAGCGCATCAAGCGCCTGGGTGAGTCGTCCCAGGAGATCGGTGAAATCGTGGAACTGATCTCCGACATTACCGAACAGACCAACGTACTGGCCCTCAATGCCGCCATCCAGGCCGCCTCGGCCGGTGAAGCGGGTCGAGGCTTCTCGGTGGTGGCAGAAGAAGTGCAGCGCCTCGCAGAACGCTCCGCCGAAGCCACCAAGCAGATCGGCGCCATTGTGAAGACGATTCAGACCGACACCGGCGATGCCGTGGCGGCCATGGAGAATGCCACCCGTGACGTGGTGGACGGCGCTCACCTCTCCGAGACGGCGGGCCAGGAACTTGCCGAGATCGAACGAGTATCCGCCGAAACGGCCGAGCTCATTGAGCGCATCTCGGTCAGTACTGAAATCCAGGCCAAGGCCGCAACCCAGGTGGCAGAGAAGATGAAGAGCATCCTTGCCATCACCGACCGTACCACCACCGGCACTCAGCAGACGGCGGTCTCCATTGGTGAGCTGGCTGATCTGGCTGTCGAACTGAAAGGCTCTGTCTCGGGCTTCAAGGTCTGAGCCACGCCGCATCCCTCCTGGAACGGAAACCGACCAAGACCCATCGATGAGCTCCGCAAATGAATTCGACCTCGGTCCGCTGACCTGGGTCAAAGGCGAAATCGACCTGGCCCTCGAACGGTCGGCCACGGCGCTTGCCGAAGCCGGCTCAGCCCCGGACCGCCTGGGTCGGATCAAGTTCGCCCAGACCCACCTGCACCAGGCCCACGGCGCCCTCTCCATTGTGGGGCTGGACGGACTGACCCAGTTCTCGGAGCAACTGGATCGCCTGCTCGGCGAAATGGCCAGCGGACAGGTGTCCTACACCCCGGAAGTGGCCCGACTGGCCACCCGCTGCATCGCCGCCATCGGCAACTATCTTGACGAACTGACCCGTGGCCAGCCAGATCAGGCCCTCAAGCTGCTCGACCTCTACACCGAACTTGCCGAAGCCCGCGGACAGGAAGCCCCGACCCCGGGAGAGTTGTTTTTCCCCGATCTGACGCTCCGCCCGGCCTTTGCCTGCCCCGCGGACACCACGGAGGATCCCAAGCGACTGCGTGCGTTGCGGGGGCGCTTCGAACGGGGTCTCCTGAAGTGGTTCCGCAATGCCCAGGATCCCGCCGGACCGCAGGAGATGCGGGAAGCCGTGGCAGGGATCGAAAGCCTCCAGGGCGTGCCGACGTCGCGCGCCTTCTGGTATGCCGCGACCGCCTTCTTCGAAGCCCTGGAACATCCCGACGCTCCCGCTGATCCTGCGACCAAGCGTCTGTGCGGACGCATTGATGCCCAGATGCGCCGGGTCATGGAAGGCTCCAGCATGGTTGCCGAGCGTCTGATGCGCGACGTGCTCTACCATGTCGCGACCACCTCGGCCCAGTCTTCCACCATCTGTGCCGTGCGCGAAACCTATGGGCTCGCGCGACTGCTCCCCGCCAGCAACCGCCAGATCAGCGACACGCCACTGGCGCCGATGCTGCGCAAGTTTCGCGAAGGGCTTGGCGACGCCCGGGACGCCTGGACCCAGTTCTCGAAGGGCGGCGCCATCGGCCTGCCGCGTTTCCAGGAAGCCATTTCGCCACTGGCGGAGCAGGCCCGCGAACTCGATCAGCCCGAGATCGCCCATGTCCTGGACACGCTTGTCGACCTGGCCCTATGGTTGCGCCAGGATCCCCTACTGTTCACCGAAGCCATGTCCATGGACGTGGCGACCCTGCTTTTACTGGTCGACACCCAGCTTGATGCCCACGGACAGCCGCTACCGGAAGGTGCCCCCTTCCAGACCCTGGTCGACCGCCTGGGTGCCCATCGGCGGGGAGAACGCCTGCCCCCGCTGACCATCCTCAAGCCCGAATCCGAAGACAAGCAGGTCAGCCGACAGCTTGCCCACGAGATCCTCACGAGCCTTGGGGAGGTTGAGCAAAGCCTCGACACCTTCTTCCGCGCCCCGAGCCAGACGGACGTATTGGGTGCCGTACGAGCGCCCCTCAAGCAGATCGAGGGCGCCCTCTCGGTGATGAACGAGGACGGCGCGGTACGCCTGCTGCAGGATGCCGCAGCCCGCATTGCCGCGCTGTCCGCGGTCGGTGAAGAGCCCGGCACCGCCGCTTTTGAAGAGATTGCCCATCGCCTTTCGGCGCTGGGTGTCTATATCGAAGCCCTGCAGCATGGCCCCGCCGACCTTGAGCGCATCCTGCGCCCGGATCAAGCCGCTGAGACGCTATCGAGCGCAAGCATCGAAGCCGAACTCGACCAACAGAGGCGTGACACCGCAGCCCTCGCCGCCGCCCTCCAGGACAATCCGGATGACTTCGGACTCCGTACCGAGCTGCAGCTCAACCTGGAGAACCTCCGTCAGGATGCCTCCCTCACCGCCAATTCGGAACTCGAGAAGCAGGCCCGCCAGGCCCTCACCATGCTCGATGCCGGCGAGCTTTTCAGCGCCGCAGTCCCCCTGTCGGCCAACCCCGAAGCACCTGCCCTGTCAGCGGAAGCGACGCGCCTGCTCGACGCCAGCGAGGCCGAGATCGACGCCGAACTGCTGGACATCTTCATCGAGGAAGCTGTGGACGTCCGGGCGGCCATCGCCAGCAACCTGCTCCTCCTTGACGAGCGTCCTGACGATCACGAAGTCCTGACCACCATCCGGCGCAGCTTCCATACCCTCAAGGGCAGCGGCCGCATGGTCGGTCTGAAAGACTTTGGCGAAGCTGCGTGGAGCATCGAGCAGACGCTCAATCACTGGCTCCGCCTTGAACTGCCCGTCACGCCCGAGCTTTTCGGGCTGATCGGCAGGGCGCTTGCCGAGTTTTCCGGGTGGATCGAGCAGCTCCAGTCAGGCGCAGGCACGCAGCGCGACGTCACCGACCTGCTCGCCGAATCGGCCAGCCTGCGTGGTGACGAAGAAGCAGATCAGCCGCCTGCACCTGCAAGCGCACCCACCACGCCGGATGTCATCGACATTCCGGCACTTGCCGATGGCCACTGGGCGGGAAATGAGCCTGCTGGCCATGCCCCCATCAATGACGCCCAGGAGGTCGACCTCGAAGCGACAGTCGTCCTCTCCGAATATGACCTCGCCGCCACCAGCCTGAACCTGCCCGTCGAAAGCGCGGAAGCGAGTCCCGAAGAAGTCCTCGACATCAACTTCCCGGAACTGTCCTTTGTCGATTCCCCGGTGCCCGCCGAGCCCGAGGGCGCCGCCCACGACACGAGTGCCGTTGCAGCTCCCTTGCCGGACGAGCTGGATGCCGCTCTGGAACTGAGCTTCGATCTGCCCCCGGCCCCCGGCACCGAACCCACCCCAAGCCCCGTCGACGACCCGAGCCTCACCATGGCGGCCACGGACGTCACCGCAAACCTGCCCCCCGAGCTTGCGGAGATCGCACTACCGGCAGGGATCGGCGAAGAAATGGCAGAGGCGCCTGACGAGGCGGAACAGCGTAGTTTTTCCGCCCCCACGGAGCCCATGTCCCCTGTCGTCATCGACGCGATCGATGATATCGAGACGATCGAAATCGCCGAGCCGGAGCCTCCGCTTAACAGGATCGACTCCGCAGACCACCCCCATGACATCGGGGGCGACGATGGGGTGCCGGGAGACGACGCCGAGCTCATCGAGCTCGATGAAACTCCGGACGACAGCTCCCTGCAGGACGAAGTGCTTGACCCGGACGAGATTCGCCTGGGCAACGTCACCCTGTCCCGCCCCCTGTTCGACCTCTACCTCGCCGAAGCCCGCCAGCATGTGGCCACCCTGCGGCACGAGCTTGCCCGCCTGTCGGTCAACCCCAGCCTGATCCCCACCAGCAGCGCCATCCGCGCCGCCCATACCCTGGCAGGCATTTCGGGCACGGCCCACTTTACGGCCCCCCAACAACTCGCCAAGGCCCTCGAACTGGCTCAGCAGCGACTGGCCGACCACGATCAGGCCCCTAGCGTCCCCCAGTCGGGCACGCTCAATGCTGCCGCCTCGGCCCTCGAAAGCATGCTTGTCCAACTGGCCAGCCGCCAGCTACCCGAGCCCGCCCCCGATCTTGCCGATCAACTCGATGGCATTCTCGAGCCTCACCTGGCGCAGGTGATTGCGCTTCATCCGGCAGCGCCCACTGAGCCATCGGGCCGCATTGAGCCCGCGCCTCCCCGCACCGTCGACACCCCGGCAGTGATCAGCGCACCCCTGCGCGACGAGCTTGACCCGGAATTGCTGCCGATCTTCCTCGATGAAGGCAACGAACTCTTCGACAGCCTCGACGCAGCTCTTCGTAGCTGGCGCGACAACCCGGCCGAGGCCGGTCACCCCAGCGGTGTCGCCCGCCTCCTCCACACCCTGAAGGGCAGCGCGCGCATGGTCGGGGCCATGAGCCTGGGACAGAGCCTGCACGAACTGGAAACACGGCTCGAGCGGGCACGCAGCCAGGATCCGTCCGGGCAGGGCATCATCGATGAACTCGAGAGCGCGCTGGATCAGGCCCGTCAGTCCCTCGAGGGCCTGCAACAGCCCCCCCCGGTAGTCACCGAAAGTCCGGCGGCTGGTACGACAAACGAAGAGACTGCGCCAGTTCAGTCTGGCGATGTGGCCGCGCCGGGTGCCCGGGTCCAGCTACGGGTCGAAGCCAGCCGGATCGACCAATTCGTCAATGAAGCGGGCGAAATCAGCATCGCGCGCACTCGCATCGAGGGCGAACTGCGCACCCTGCGCCGTTCCCTGCTCGACCTCACCGAGAACGTCATCCGCCTGCGCAACCAGTTACGCGAAGTGGAGATCCAGGCCGACACTCAGATGCAGTCCCGACTTTCCCAGGTCGAGACCCAGCACACCGAGTTCGACCCCCTGGAGATGGACCGCTACACCCGCCTCCAGGAGCTGACCCGGATGATGGCGGAGAGCGTCGGCGACGTCACCACGGTGCAGCAGAACCTGCTCAAGAATCTCGACGGCGCTGAATCGGCGCTCCACGCCCAGTCCCGCATGGCGCGCGAACTGCAGCAGTCCCTGATGCATGTGCGCATGGTGCCCTTCGACAGCCTGGCCGAACGTCTCTACCGGCTGGTGCGGCAGACCGCCAAGGAAGTTGGCCGCCGAGCCAACCTGGACATCATTGGTGGCCAGATCGAAATCGACCGCAGCGTGCTCGACGCGATGACGGCGCCCCTTGGCCACCTTGTCCGCAACGCCGTGGCCCACGGTATCGAGCCGCCCGACGCACGGCGTGCCGCCGGCAAGCCCGAGATTGGTCAGATCAATCTGCGGGTGTCCCACGAGGGCAACGAGGTGGTGATGGAGTTCCGCGATGACGGAGCGGGACTCGATTTCGGCCGCATCCGTGCCCAGGCCATCGAAACCGGCCTGCTGGGGCCCGGAGAGGAAGCCGACGACAAGCGCCTGACCAACCTGATCTTCGTTCCGGGCTTCACCACCGCCAGCCTGTCCAGTCTGGCCGGCCGGGGTGTCGGCATGGATGTGGTCAAGAGCGAGACCGCGGCGGTGGGCGGCCGCATCAGCGTCGACACCACGCCCGGCCAGGGGACATGCTTCCGTATCCACCTGCCCCTCACCCTCGCAGTCACCCAGGCTTTGCTCGTGCGTGCGGGCAACCGCACCTTCGCCATTCCGTCCTCAATGGTGGCCCAGGTGCTCGAACTCAAGGCGGCAGCCCTGGAAAAGCTGAGGGCGGATCAGGGTACCGAGTGGCTCGGCGAGCATTTCGGCTACCGCTACCTGCCGCGCCTGCTGGGGGATTTCGAATCCATGCCCCAGGTCGAGCGCTTCAACTGGGTATTGCTTCTGCGCGCCGGCAGTGAAACCGTCGCCCTGCATGTGGACGCCCTGCGCGGCAACCAGGAAGTGGTGGTCAAGAACGCGGGGCCCCAGTACGCCCGGATGGTGGGTTACTCCGGTGCCACGGTGCTTGGCGATGGCGAGATCGTGCTCATCCTCAACCCGGTGGCCCTGGCCGCCCGAAGCCCGGCTGCCGGCGACGAGGTCACGCTGCAGACCGCGGTTCAGGCGCCGAGTCACCCCACCGTGATGGTGGTGGACGACTCCCTCACCGTCCGCAAGATCACCGGTCGACTGCTCGAAAGGGAAGGCTACCGCGTGATCACTGCGAAGGATGGCGTGGACGCCCTCGAACAATTGCTGACTGTCCGGCCGGATGTGATCATCGCCGACATCGAGATGCCACGCATGGACGGCTTCGACCTGACCCGCAACGTCCGCGCCGACAGCAAGCTCAAGGGCGTGCCGATCATCATGATCACCTCCCGGACAGCCGACAAGCACAAGCGCTATGCGGAAGAAATCGGCGTCAATCACTACCTTGGCAAGCCCTACGACGAGGAAATCCTGATCGGACTGATCCGCGGATTCGCCCCGGTCACAGAGGCCTGAGGCTCAGTCAGACAGCGCTTTCATCCGGGGTGGCAGCCGGCTTGGCTATAATCGGGTGTTTTCCAGCCCGACCGTCCCATGAATCTGCTCTTCGAAGAGGATGGTGCCTTCAAAACCGGCACCATCCTGACCGACAACGACGCCTCCCTGCAGGTGGAAACACCCCACGGCAAGCGCCTCAAACTGAAGAGCAAGGACGTGCTGATGCGTTTCGCGCAGCCTTCAGCCGGCGACCTGCTCGACCAGGCCGAAACCGAGGCCGAGGGCTTCGACACGGAATTCCTGTGGGAAGCCTGTGGTGACGAGGAGTTTGCCTTCACCGAGTTCGCCCGGGAGTACTTCGGCCATGTGCCCACCCCGGTGGAATCCGCGGCCATCCTGCTGCGCCTCCATGCCTCTCCCATCTACTTCCACCGCAAGGGAAGGGGACGCTTCCGCAAGGCCCCCGCCGAGATCCTCCAGGCTGCCCTGGCCGGCCTCGAGAAGAAGCGCCTTCAGGCGGCAGCCATCGAACGCATGCGCGACGAGCTGCTCGCCGGCCACCTGCCCGAGGAGCTCAAGCCCCTGGTCCGGCAATTGCTGTACAAGCCCGACCGCAATCGCCTGGAAACCAAGGCCCTGGAGGCCGCGTGCGCCGAGAGTGGGCAGTCGCCGGCCCGGCTGATGCTTGCCTGCGGCGCCCTCGCGACCTCCCACGACCTGCACTTCGACCGCTTCCTGTTCGAACACTTCCCCGACGGCACCGATTTTCCGCCAGTTGACGAACCCGTGGAGCCCGGCGAACTCCCCCTTGCCACCGTGCGTGCCTTCTCCATCGACGACGCGGCCACCACCGAGATCGACGACGCCTTCTCGGTCACGCCCACCCCCGCCGGCTGGCGCATCGGAATCCATATTGCAGCCCCGGGCCTTGGCTTCGGCCGCACATCGGGTCTGGACGGCATCGCCCGCCAGCGCCTGTCCACCGTGTACATGCCGGGCAACAAGATCACCATGCTGCCCGAGGGCATTGTCGGGCGCTTCACCCTCGGCGAAGGCCGCGACTGCCCCGCCCTCTCCCTGTACCTAGACGTGAGCCGCGACCTGATCATCAGCGGCAAGCACTCCTGCATCGAGCGTGTCCCGGTGGTGGCCAACCTGCGCCACCACGACATTGAGCCAGTATTCAACGAAACCACCCTCACCAACGGCGGGCCGGACTTCCCGTGGAAGGTCGAACTGACGCTGCTGTGGGAACTCGCCACCGTGCTTGAGGCCGGCCGGGGCAAGCCCGCCGCCAACCAGAATCTGGTGGATTACAACTTCGGCGTGGATTGGAGCGAGATCACCCCGGACGGCCCCGGGCGCATCGAAATCGGCCGCCGCGCCCGTGGCTCGCCCCTCGACAAGCTCGTTGCCGAACTGATGATTGCGGCCAACAGCACCTGGGGCAAGGCCTTGGCTGACGCCGGCATCCCGGCCCTGTATCGCGCCCAGACCGGCGGCAAGGTCCGCATGACCACGGCCGCGGCGCCCCACGAGGGCTTGGGTGTGGACTGCTATGCATGGTCCAGCTCCCCCTTGCGCCGCTATGTGGATCTGGTCAATCAATGGCAGCTCATCGCCTGGCTGCAGGGTACCGAGCCGGCCTTTCCCCCCAAGTCACCCGAGTTGATCGCCGCCATGCGCGATTTCGAACTGACCTACGCCGCCTACGCTGACTTCCAGCGCGGCATGGAGCGCTACTGGTGTCTGCGCTGGCTGCGCCAGGCCGGCCATCCGAACATGAATGCGCGGGTGCTGCGGGAAAGCTTGGTGCGTCTTGAAGACATTCCCCTGATCTTCAAGGTGCCGTCAATGCCCACCCTTCCCCCGGGCACGCGGGTCCGCCTCGGCATCGACAGTACGGACCTCATCGACGTCGAAGTGCGCGCCACCTATCTGGAAACCCTGGCAGCATCCAGTGGTGAGCCCATTGAGCTGGATGAGGAGGAACTGCCCCCGGCCCTCGCCGTAGCATCGGAGGGGCCCGTCGAAACCGTCCCCGCTCCGGTCGCCACTGACCCATCTCCCAACCCGGCCGCCTGAGCCCCGATGTTGCAGGCACTCCGCCACCGCGTATGGGCGTCCTCTTCGAAACCACCGACCGATCCATGGCCGGTTTTCACGGGGACGACTGCGCGTTACGCCCTTGAATGGGGCGTAGGCTTGTCCCTCAGCCTGCACGCCCTCATCCTGTCCATTCACTTCGTGATGCCGGATGTCAGTAAGTTCAAGCGGCAGGACAAGGGGCTCGAAGTGGTGCTGGTCAATTCCCGCCACGCCCAGCGTCCGGACAAGGTGGACGTGCTGGCCCAGACCCATCTCGACGCTGGCGGCACAGGAGACAAATCGGGGCGCATGGCCACGCCACTGCCACCCCAGGAGCGCACCCGGGTCGGTGACGGCCTGGTCGAGGCCCAGCGCCGCAGCGAACAGCAGCAGGCACCCCAGATGCAGATCATGGCGGGAACCAAGGGCAAACCCATTCAAGTGGATGCCCAACAGGTCAATCCCACCGAGTCACCCAATCCCGTCTCCGGCTATGACCTCCTCGACAGTTCGGCCGCGGTAGCGCGCATCGAGGCCCAGATCGACAAGGATCTGGTGGACTACGCTGCACGCCCCCGGAAGAAATTCATCGGTGCCCGCGCCGGCGAGTATCGTTTCGCCCAGTATGTCGAGGACTGGCGCCAGAAGATTGAGCGCGTCGGCACCCTCAACTACCCGCCGGCCGCCCGCGGCAAGATGTACGGCAGCCTGCTGCTGTCCATCAGCATCGGCGCCAATGGCCACGTCCGCCATGTGGAGATCCAGCGCTCGTCGGGCAACAAGATCCTGGATGACGCGGCGATCCGCATCGTTCAACTGGCGTCTCCATTCCCGGCCTTTCCGGAGAACATCCGCAAGGACACGGATGAGATCGTGATCACCCGCACGTGGAAATTCACCAACGCCGACATGGTCAAGACGGACAATTCCGAACAACCCTAAGCGAGCACGCCCCATGGACCGCTACGCAGTGATCGGCAACCCGATCTCCCACAGCAAGTCACCCCGCATTCATGGCCTCTTTGCTGCCCAGACCGGCCAGACCCTCGTCTACGAGGCCCTCCTTGGCCCCCTCGACGCTTTCGCGGCCACCGTGCAGGCCTTTCGTGCCGCCGGCGGACGCGGGCTCAACGTCACCGTCCCCTTCAAGCTGGAGGCCTTCGATCTGGCGGATCACCACACGCCGCGCGCGCGGGCTGCCGGTGCGGTGAACACCCTGGCCTTCGGCTCCGACGGCATCCTCGGCGACAACACCGATGGGGCCGGCATCCTGCGCGACATCACCATCAATCAGGGCTGCCCCGTCGAAGGCCGCCGGGTTCTCCTCCTCGGCGCTGGTGGCGCCGCACGGGGAACCGTGCTGCCATTGCTTGAAGCCGCCCCGGCGACCCTTGTGATCGCCAACCGCACGGCCAGCAAGGCCGCCGAGCTGGCCGAAGAGTTTTCCAGCGCAGGCCTGATGCCCCCCCTGGGCTGCGGCTTCGCAGAACTTGCAGGGCAGCGTTTCGACGTCATTATCAATGCCACCAGTGCCAGCCTTTCCGACGCAGCCCCCGACCTGCCCGTCGGCCTCTACGCCCCGGGCAGCCTGGCCTACGACATGATGTATGGCAGGGGTGACACCCCCTTCATGCGCGCCGCCCGGGCACAAGGCGCAGCCCACCTCTGCGACGGCCTGGGCATGCTGGTCGAACAAGCTGCCGAGAGCTTCCAGCTATGGCGCGGCATCCGCCCCGAAACCGCCCCCGTGCTGGCGCAGCTTCGCGCCAGCCTCTGACCCCTCCCCCATGCAAACCCTCTGGCGCTGGACCCGGCGCGCGCTGCTGGCCCTGGTCCTGGTCTTCGTCGCATGGCATGTCTGGCTGCTCGGGCAGGTGCTGTGGTGGAAATGGGTGCCCCCCTCCGAAACCAGTTTCATGAGCCTGCGTCTGGACGAACTCAACGAGAAGAAGCCCGATGCCGAACTGCGTTACCGCTGGGTGCCCTACGAACAGATCTCCCTGCACCTGAAGCGTGCGGTCGTCGCCGCCGAGGACGACAAGTTCGTCGATCACGAGGGCTTTGACTGGGATGGCATTCAAAAAGCCATCGAAAAGAACCAGAAGAAGGGCAAGGCCGTCGCGGGTGGCTCCACCATCAGCCAGCAACTGGCCAAGAACCTTTTCCTGTCCCCATCCCGCAGTTATTTCCGCAAGGCGGAAGAGGCGATCATCACCGTCATGATTGAATCACTCTGGGACAAACGCCGCATCCTTGAGGTGTATCTCAATGTCGTCGAGTGGGGCAACGGCATCTTCGGCTGCGAAGCGGCGGCCCAGCGCTACTACAAGACCTCCGCCGCACGCCTCAGCCCGCCCCAGGCCGCCCGGCTGGCGGTGATGCTGCCCAACCCCCGCAAGTACGAAACAAACTTCGGCCCCCGTCTGGCGGCCCACGCGGCACGCATCCAGGGACGCATGCACCATTCGGAAGTCCCCTGATCACACCCGCCGGTCCGGTATTTCCGCACACCCTTCGAGTACTTCAGCCCCTGCCCTCGGAAAGGCCCTTGGGGTAGAATGCCCTGCTTTTCCCCAGTCGCGCCTCCCTCGATGCAATTCGCCGGATTTACCTTGCGAAACAATCTGTTCGTTGCGCCCATGGCCGGCGTCACGGACCGTCCCTTCCGCCAGCTTTGCAAGAAGATGGGGGCGGGTGTCGCCGTCTCCGAGATGGTCACCTCCAACTCCCTCCTCTACGGCAGCGCCAAGACCCAGCGGCGCGCCAACCATGACGGCGAGGTTGACCCCATCTCGGTACAGATCGCCGGCGCAGATCCCGCCATGATGGCCGAGGCGGCACGCCACAATATTGATCGCGGCGCACAGATCATCGACATCAACATGGGCTGCCCGGCCAAAAAGGTCTGCAATGTGATGGCCGGCTCCGCGCTGATGCAGGACGAGCCCCTGGTGGCCCGCATCCTCGAGGCCGTGGTGGGCGCCGCGGGCAACATCCCCGTGACCCTCAAGTTCCGTACCGGCTGGAACAAGGCCAACAAGAACGCGCCGATGATTGCCCGCATCGCCGAGGAGTCCGGCATCCAGCTGATCGCCATCCACGGTCGCACCCGTGCCTGCCAATACACCGGCGAGGCCGAGTACGACACCATCGCCGACGTGAAGACGCGGGTACGCATCCCGGTCATCGCCAACGGCGACATCACCACGCCCCAGAAGGCGAAATTCGTGCTCGACTACACCGGCGCGGACGGCATCATGGTCGGCCGCGCCGCCCAGGGTCGCCCCTGGATCTTCCGCGAGATCGAACACTTCCTGAAGACCGGGGAAGAGCTCCCCCCGCCCCTGGTCTCGGAGATCCTGCAGGTGTGCAAGGAACACCTCGCCGACCTTTACGCTTTCTATGGTGAAGACACCGGCGTGAAGATCGCCCGCAAGCACATCAGCTGGTATACCAAGGGTCTGGTCGGCTCGGCCCAGTTCCGCAAGACCATGAACACCCTGCCGACAGTACAAGAACAAATTGCCGCCATTGACGAGTTCTTCGGCCGGCTCGCTGACAGAGACAGCCGACTGGTCTATGCAGACCCCGAAGAATTTCCTCAGGAGCTTGCCGCATGAGCAGCACCAGCAATGACATCGCCGACTCCGTCTGTCGCGCGCTGGATACCTATTTCCGGGATCTGGACGGCGAAAAACCCAACGCCCTGTACGAGATGGTCATCAAGAACGTCGAGCGCCCGATGCTTGAGTTCGTTCTCAAGCAAGCCGGCGGCAACCAGACCCTCTGTGCAGAGATGCTCGGCATCAACCGCAACACCTTGCGTCGCAAGCTCTCCGAGCACGAACTCCTCTAATCGTTTTCCCGTTATTTTGCGCCGCGAATCCTCGCGGCTTTCCCGAGAAGCCCATGAAAGTCACCCAAGCCCTGCTCAGCGTCTCCGACAAGACCGGCGTCATCGAATTTGCCCGCGAGCTGTCCGCCCTCGGCATCAAGCTGCTGTCCACCGGCGGCACCGCCAAGTCCCTGCGTGATGCCGGCCTGCCGGTGACCGACGTTTCCGACTACACCGGCTTCCCCGAGATGCTCGATGGCCGCGTCAAGACCCTGCACCCCAAGGTGCACGGTGGCATCCTGGCCCGTCGCGACCTGCCCGAGCACCTGGCAAAGCTGGAGGAGCACAGCATCCCCCGCATCGATCTGGTGGTGGTCAACCTCTACCCCTTCCAGGCCACCGTCGCCAAGGCCGACTGCACCCTGGAAGACGCCATCGAGAACATCGACATCGGCGGCCCCACCATGGTCCGCGCCGCGGCCAAAAACCACGGCAATGAGGCCGGCGGTGTCGGCATCGTGACCGATCCCGAAGACTACGCGGCCATCATCGCCGAGCTCAAGGCAGGCGGTGGCGCCCTCAGCTACAAAACCCGCTTCGATCTGGCCCGCAAGGCCTTCACCCACACGGCCCGTTACGACTCGGCCATCTCCAACCACCTGACCGCCCTGGCGGAAGACGGCAGCAAGATGGCCTACCCGGAGCGCTTCCAGCTGGCCTTCGACAAGGTGCAGGACCTCCGCTACGGCGAGAACCCCCACCAGTCCGCCGCCTTCTACCGCGAGTCCAGCGCCCCGGCCGGCGCCATCGCCGCCTACATCCAGGTGCAGGGCAAGGAGCTCTCCTACAACAACATCGCCGACTCCGACGCGGCTTGGGAGTGCGTCAAGGCCTTTGACGGCGTCGCCTGCGTGATCGTCAAGCACGCCAACCCGTGTGGCGTGGCCGTGGCCGCCAGCCCGCTCGAAGCCTACAAGAAGGCCTTCTCCACCGACCCCACCTCCGCCTTCGGTGGCATCATCGCCTTCAACACCACGGTTGATCGCGCCGCCGCCGAGGCGATCAGCGCCCAGTTCCTGGAAGTGCTCATCGCCCCCGCCTACACCGAAGAAGCCCTTGAACTGCTCAAGGCCAAGCAGAACGTCCGCGTGCTGATCGTCCCCCTGGGCGCCGTCAAGCAGCCCGACTACAAGCGCGTCGGCGGCGGCCTGCTGGTGCAGAGCGCCGACTTTGCCCCGATCACTGCGGCCGACCTGAAGGTCGTCACCAAGCGCGCCCCCACCGAGCAGGAGCTCGGCGACCTGCTGTTCGCTTGGCGCGTGGCCAAGTACGTCAAGTCCAACGCCATCGTCTACTGCAAGGACGGCATGACCATCGGGGTCGGCGCCGGCCAGATGAGCCGGGTGGACTCCGCCCGCATCGCCAAGATCAAGGCCGAGAACGCCGGCCTCGTCATCCCCGGCTGCGTGGTGGCCTCCGATGCCTTCTTCCCCTTCCGTGACGGCCTCGACGTGCTGGCCCAGGCGGGCGCCACCGCGGTCATCCAGCCGGGTGGCTCCATGCGCGACGCCGAGGTCATCGCCGCCGCCGACGAGCAGGGCATCGCCATGGTCCTGACCGGCTTCCGTCATTTCCGCCACTGATCCGCGCCCTCCCATGAAGATCCTCGTCATCGGCTCCGGCGGGCGCGAACACGCGCTGGCCTGGAAGCTGGCCCGCTCACCGCGGGTCCATAAAGTCTGCGTCGCCCCGGGCAACCCGGGCACGGCCCGCGAACCCGGCATCGAGAACGTGGCCATCACGGCCATTCCCGATCTGATCGCCTTCGTCCGCAAGGAGCAGATCGGCCTGACCGTGGTCGGTCCCGAGGCGCCCCTCGCCGCAGGTGTTGTGGACGCCTTCCGTGCCGCCGGCCTGCCCATCTTCGGGCCGACCCGGCTCGCCGCCCAGCTCGAAAGCTCCAAGGACTTCGCCAAGCAGTTTCTGCAGCGCCACAAGATCCCCACCGCCCGCTACCAGACCTTCTCCGACGCCACCGCGGCCCACGCCTACGTGGACGCCGAGGGTGCCCCCATCGTCATCAAGGCCGATGGCCTTGCCGCCGGCAAGGGAGTGGTGGTGGCCATGACGCTTGAGGAAGCCCACGCCGCCATCGACGCCATGCTCACCCACAACACCCTGGGGGTGCAGTACGACGAGCGCGGCCCGCGAGTGGTGATCGAAGAATTCATGGAAGGCGAGGAAGCCAGCTTCATCGTCATGGCCGACGGCCGTCACGCCCTGCCCCTGGCCACCTCGCAAGACCACAAGCGCCTCAAGGACGCCGACCTGGGCCCCAACACCGGCGGCATGGGTGCCTACTCGCCCGCCCCCGTCGTGACCCCGGAAGTCCATGCCCGCGCCATGCGCGAGGTCATCATGCCGACCCTGGCCGGCATGAGCGCCGAGGGCCTGCCCTACACCGGTTTCCTTTATGCCGGCCTGATGATCGATGCCAAGGGTGCCCCCCGGGTGGTCGAGTTCAACTGCCGCATGGGCGACCCGGAAACCCAGCCGATCATGATGCGCCTCAAGTCCGACCTGGTGGACCTGGTCGAGGCGGCTGTCGCCGGCAAGCTCGACAAGGTCGAAGCCGAGTGGGACCGCCGCTTTGCCCTCGGCGTGGTGATGGCGGCTGCCGGTTACCCGGACAGCCCCCGCAAGGGTGACGCTATCCATGGTCTGCCTGCCGCGGCCACGGAAGATGCCCATGTCTTCCACGCCGGGACCACCGAAGTCGATGCTGAGATCCGTACCAGCGGTGGTCGTGTGCTGTGCGTCACGGCCCTCGGCGACAACGTGAAGAGCGCCCAGAAACGCGCCTACGAGCTGGTGGACCAGATCCACTTCGACGGCATGCAGTGTCGTCGCGACATCGGCTACCGGGCCGTCGGGCGCAAGGGCTGAATGCGATGATGAAACTCCCCCCACGCCCACAGCGTTCGCAGCCCCCCAGGGGGGCAGCAGTACGCTTTAGGCAACTTGGCGCGTACTGACATGCCGCATCTGCGCATCGAATACAGCGAGAACATGGCAGGCCGCTTCGACGGGGCCGCCCTGGCCCAGGCGGCATGTGACGCCCTGCTCTCCAGCGGCGTCTTCAATCCACCTGACTCCATCAAGGTCCGGCTGATTCCGGTACAGCACTTCCGTGTCGGCAGCGGCGCCGACCATGGCTTCGTGCACGCCGAGCTGTCCATGTTGTCGGGTCGCGACAAGCCCACCAAGCAACGCCTCACCGAAGCCCTGGTGCTGGCCATGGGTAGCTGCATCGGCCCGGGCGCCCGCATCGTGCAGATCACCGCCGATGCCCGCGACATGGACCGGGACGTCTACGCCAAGCGCTTGCTGCCAGTCACCTGACCCGCCCCTGGCTCCCCAGGAGCTGGTTTCGCCCCCCGGAAGAATGCCCATGCCCGACCGCGCCGCCGTCAAAGCCTATCTCCTCGACCTGCAAGCCCGCATCATCTCCGCCCTTGAGCAGTTTGACGGCAAGCCCTTTGTCACCGATAGCTGGACCCGGCCGGCCGGCGGCGGCGGTCTGACCCGCCTGATCGAGGACGGCAACTTCTTCGAAAGGGGTGGCTGCAACTTCTCCCACGTCATGGGCGAAGGCCTGCCTCCCTCCGCCACCGCCGCACGGCCGGAGCTCGCCGGCCGCAGCTATGAAGCCATGGGTGTCTCGCTGGTCCTGCATCCGCGCAACCCCTATTGCCCGACGGTACACATGAACGTGCGCTTCTTCATTGCAAGTAGCGAGGGCAAAGACGACGTGTGGTGGTTCGGCGGCGGCATGGACCTGACCCCCTACTACCCCTTCGAAGAGGACGTCCGCCACTTCCACTCCACCTGCAAGGCGGCGGTGCTGACCTGGGGCGAAGCCGAATACACCCGCCTGAAGGACTGGTGCGACCGCTATTTCTTCCTCAAGCACCGCAATGAACCACGGGGTGTCGGCGGTCTGTTCTTCGATGACCACGGCACCGATGGCAAGGTGGACTTCCATGCAGCCTTCGCCATGACCCGCAGCGTCGGCGACGCCTTCGTGCCGGCCTACCTGCCCATCGTCGAACGCCGTCGGGACACGCCCTATGGCGAACGCGAGCGCGACTTCCAGGCCTACCGCCGGGGCCGCTACGTTGAGTTCAACCTGGTCTTCGACCGGGGCACCCTCTTCGGCCTGCAGTCGGGCGGCCGTACCGAGTCCATCCTGATGTCCATGCCGCCCATCGTCAAATGGCGCTACGACTGGCACCCGGAAGCCGGCAGCCCGGAGGCCCGCCTGTACACGGATTTCCTGGTCGCGCGGGAGTGGGCCTGAGGCTCGCACGGCACAACCCTCAAGCCAGACAAGGCCGCCGGAGTGATCCCGCGGCCTTTTTGCTGCGGCAGACGTAAAAACGCCCGGCACGCCTGACGGCGCCCGGGCGTTCCACGACAGCCCGGAGGGCTGTGTGTCGATACCTCAGATCTTGCCAACCAGGTCCAGGGACGGGGACAGGGTGGCTTCGCCCGGGGTCCACTTGGCGGGGCAGACTTCACCCGGGTGGGAGGCCACGTACTGGGCAGCCTGCACCTTGCGCAGCAGCTCCTTGGCGTCACGGCCGATGCCCAGGTCGTGAATCTCGGCGACCTTGATCACGCCTTCGGGGTTGATCACGAAGGTGCCGCGCAGGGCCAGGCCCTCTTCCTCGATCATCACGTCGAAGTTGCGGGTGATGGCGCCAGTCGGGTCGCCGATCATCGGGTAGTTGATCCTCTTGATGGTGTCGGAGGCGTCGTGCCAAGCCTTGTGGGTGAAGTGGGTGTCGGTGGAAACGGAGTAGCACTCAACGCCCAGCTTCTGGAATTCGGGATAGACGTCAGCCAGATCGCCCAGCTCGGTCGGGCAGACAAAGGTGAAGTCGGCGGGATAGAAGAAAACCACGGACCACTTGCCCTTCAGGTCGGCGTCGGTGACCGGAACGAACTTGCCATTGCTGTAAGCGGTGGCCTTGAACGGCTTGATTTCGGTATTGATCAGGGACATTGCGTTTCCTTCACTGGTTGATAAGAGTTGGGAATCACATAATAGGCCGGACGGCCGCATCGCTCAAATTGATTGATGAAATGATCCGAATTGGAAAAAACTATCGAACAGCCAACAGGAACCACCATCCGGAAACTCATATGGTATGCCGTAAACTTGAACGATTGAAGTCAGGGCGTTACCGGCGGACACATCAGCGCCGGGACAACTCCGCTGCCGCACGATAGTGGCGGTTGGCGTCATCCGTGCGTCCAATCCGTTCAGCAAGCCGGGCCAGCTCGACATGGGCTTCCCAGCCCGGCTCAATGGCCAGCGACGCGTCGAGGTAGCTCTCGGCCTTTCCCCATAGCTGGGACTGGACACACAGACGCCCGAGACTGAGCAGCAATTGCGGATCACGTGGATGGCGTTTCAACCATTCCTCCGCGTTGGCAAGACGACTGCGCACCTCACCGCCTTCACAACGCCCGTAAATGTCGGCGAGGTTCGAATCCCACGCCAAGGCCAGCTGGGTCTCGATGGCTTTCTGGGCCGCCGCCGTCTCACCCGAGGCAAGAAGGGCTCGGGCCAACTCACCCACCAGGCGGGCATCCTTCTGTTCATCCCGCGGCACGTCATGCCAGTAGGCCAGCAGCGCCTGGGCATCGCCAGCCTTCTGGCGCAAGCCCTCCTGGTGAGCACGACGCTTGACCGGGTCCGCCTGCTCGGCCGTAAGCGCCTTGACCTTGACCAACTGGCGTACCAGACGAACCGCTTCCACCCAGTTCCCCTTGGCCTGGGCCGTGCGAAGCGCCAGACGAAGGGCCGCAATGTGACGTTGACCACCGGCCTGCAAGGCGGCGATGCACTCGGCAGCCTCATCGAAACGCCGTCCCTCCACGGCAAGCTCAGCCTCGGTCATCAGGCGCGCCACACGCACCTCTTCATCGTGGGCTGCAGCCTTGGCCAGCCATTCGCGGTAGCGCTCCTCGTCCCGCAGCGAATGGGCGGCCCGGGCGGCCAGCAAGGCAGCCAAACCGGGCGATTCCTTCGCTTCATACGCCAGCGCGGCCTGCTTGAGGGCCTGCCCGAAACGCCCCTCTATACGCAGCCGAGCTGCATCGTAGAGGGCCTGCGATGCCCTGTCGCGATTCTTGCGCGCACGAAAACGCTGCACCGCCCGTGGCAAGGCTGCTGTCCGGGCGACCAGCCGCGACAGGGCATAGAGCGCGGCAAAACCCCCGATCAGCAGCAGGAGCAGGAGATTCATTGAAATCTGGATACGGTAAGGCGGCCACACCAGCAGGGCATAGCCCTCGTTGTAGCGCCCGGCAACCGCCAGTCCTGCGGCCAGGGCGAAAAGGCCGATCAACCACATCAATCCACGCATGACCGGCCTCAGTTCTTCCTCGCAGGGCGGGTTGCCGCCTTGGGTGCCGGAGCGGCCGGCGCTGCCGGTAGCGCATCGACCCGACGCTCGAGGCGCGACAGCACGGCGCGCAGGGCGTTCTGGCTGGCCAACAGTGGGGGCAGATCCGCACCGACGGGAGACTTCTGCAGCGCCAGAAGCTCATCCCGCGCAGCCGCCACCGCGGCATTACGCACATCGAAATAGCGATCCAGCCAGCTTGCCGAAAGCCGCATGTCTTCGCGGAAGGTGTTTCCGTCACGGGTAAGCAGTGCCAACCGGGCATTCATGAGGCGCAGCTTGAGGTTTTCGCGCAGGAAAACGGCATTGCTGGGTGCCAACAGGGCCGGATCGGGACGATCCATGCGCTCGATGCGGACGAGCTGGCTGAACTCATTCCAGAAGTCCAGCCACAGGGCCGAAAGCCATCCCGGCTCGCTCTCCCTCGGCGGGGGAAGCACCTTGGGGCGGGCCTCGAACGCCAGCGGTAAGCCGTCGAGGCGTCCCATCAGGGTTTCGAGCCGGAGCGCCACACCGGCTGAATCCACCTGGGGCAGCGCCCTCAGGGACTCGATATCCTCGGCCAGTGCCTTTCGTACCGACAGCCACTGGGGGCGGTCGACGCTGGCCAGACGGGCATCGGCCGTCTGCAGGGCGGCCAGCGCGTTCTGAATGTTGCCGGCCAGCTGCAGTTGCTGGGCTGCGATGGTCACGGCCTGCTCCACCTCGGACAGCACCCGGTCGTCCCGGGTCCGCGAAAACTCCTGGTACATCGCCTCCAGGGCCAATTGCTGGCCCTGGGTTTCAGAAAAGCGGGCATCGAGCACACTCAGCTTGTTCTGCAGATCCTGCAGGTTTTCCTGATTCTTCCGGGTCAGGGCCAGAGCCTCACGGGCCACCGAGTCACCCTCGGAGAGACGCCGCGCAAGCTCCTCATGCAGTTCTGCCAGCCGGCCTCGGGTCTCCATCCACTGCCAACCGAGCAAGGCAAGCGCGATGGCGGCAATCACGGCGGAAGGACGTCGCCAGGCTGAAGAGACCGCCTGCGCCGGCGCGGCGGGCTGGGCCGCCTCAAGGGGCGGAAGGCTTGGGATTTCGCTGCTCATGGACGTGAGTTTAACCCGGATACGTGTTGTGGTTGCGCGTGGAAAAATGGGTGACAAGTCCTTCGATCAGCCCTGAATCCCCCGCGGCGGTCGTGATCACCGTGGCAAACCCGGCGGCCCGGGCACGCTCACCGATACGCGGATGAGGGGCGAAGACCGGCACACCACGCAAGGCTTCTCCCCCGGGCAACGCCTGGAGATAGCTCAGCCCTTCGCTGCTGGTCAGCGTCAGCGCGTCAAGCTGTCCCGCCCTGGCGCGATCCAGCAGGAGCACGGGATCATCCGTGGGACCACTGCGGTGATAACAGGTAAGGTATTCAACCTCCGCCCCCCGGACCCGCAAGGTATCGCCAAGCAGGTCGCGACCACCGTCGCCACGCAGGATCAGCACACGCTGCCCCGCCACCGCAGATGACTGAAAGGCGGGCAGCGCCAGGACAGACTCGCTGTCAAAACCGCCGGAGGGCGCGATGACGTCCGGGAACCCCCGGGCTGCCAGGGCCGCTTCACTGCCCTTCCCCACGGTTGAGACAGCCAGCCCGGCCGGCCACGGGCCCACGCGCAACAGCGCATCAAGGCCAAAATTGACGGCGTTGGGGCTGACGAAGAAGGCCAGGGAGAACTCGCCCAAGCGCCGCGCCACCGCTTCCAGCGGGGCCGTGTCGCGTACCGGCGAGATGGTCAGCAGCGGAAAGCGCAGGGGCTCGGCACCCAGAGCCGCGAGGGCCGCGCAGAGGCTGTCGGCCTGCCCGGCGGGGCGGGTGATGACGATGGAACGCCCGGCCAGGGGCTGCTCACCCATTCCGGTGACGCTTACAGACTGGCGAGGATCTCGTCGGCGCCATCAGCCCGCAGGTCGTCGGCCACGGCCAGGCCCAGGGCTTCCGGCTGGTCGATGGGACCACGGCGTTCGGCCCGGGCAATGCGCGAGCCATCGGGCAGGGCGACAAAGCCGCGCAGCCACAGCTCGCCTTCCTGCACCTCGGCATAGGCGCCCAGCGGTACTTCGCAGCTACCGGCCAGGGCCCGGGAGGTTGCCCGTTCGGCACGCACGCAGGCGGCAGAGCGGACGTCTGCGAGCGGAGCGATCCAGGCCGCCACTTCGGGGCGATCCGCCAGGGCCTCGATGCCCAGGGCGCCCTGACCCGCAGCCGGCAGAGACACTTCAGTGGGCAGAGTGGAGCGGATGCGGCTGGCCAGGCCCAGGCGGGTCAGGCCGGCGGCAGCGAGGATGATCGCGTCGTACTGGCCCTCATCGAGCTTGCGCAGGCGGGTATCAAGATTGCCGCGCAGGCTGCTCACCGCCAGCATCGGGTATTGGGCGTGGATCTGGGATTCGCGGCGCAGGCTGGAAGTGCCGACCACGGCGCCCGGCGGCATGTCGTCGAGGCTGTCGTACTTGTTGGACACAAAGGCATCCAGCGGCACCTCCCGCTCGGCGATGGCCACCAGCGCGAACTCGGGCGCCAGGGTCATCGGCACATCCTTCATGGAATGCACGGCGATGTCGGCGGCCCGGTCGAGCAAGGCGGTTTCGAGTTCCTTCACGAACAAGCCCTTGCCGCCCACCTTGGCCAGGGGCCGATCCAGAATCTGGTCGCCGCGCGTGGTCATGCCCAGCAATTCCACTTTGCAGGACGGATAGAGGGCTTCAAGACGGGCCTTGACGTGCTCGGCCTGCCACAGGGCGAGGCGGCTTTCACGGGTGGCGATGACGATGCGGTCGGGCGTAGGTGCGCTCACGGTATTCGGGCTCGGATGGCTGAAAGGATGATCGGGCTGACGCGGCGATATGGACAAACACGGGCTAACCGGGGCAATCTGCATGCTTGCGCAGTGCAGCATCAGGGTAGGCACCTATGGCGGCCATTCGGGTCGGGATTCTAGCATGGGGCCCCGATGCGCCTTCCGCGCCGACAACCGACAGGACAGGATCCGCCACGATGAGCGACACGAACACGAGCGAAGACAAAGACCTCCCCCTCCGCGACGATATCCGCCTGCTCGGCCGCGTGCTGGGTGACACTGTGCGCGCCCAGGAGGGCGAGGCGGTGTTCGATCTGGTGGAGACCATCCGCCAGAGCTCCATCCGCTTTCGCCGCCACGAGGATCATGGCGCCCGCCGCGAGCTGGAGGCCACCCTCGACTCCCTGTCCCGTGACCAGACCATCGACGTGGTACGCGCCTTCAGTTACTTCTCGCATCTCTGCAACATCGCCGAGGACCAGCATCACATCCGCCGCTCCCGCGCCCACCAGATCGCCGGCTCGGCGCCCCGGGAAGGCAGCCTGGCCCATGCCCTGCAGCGCGCTTTCGATGCCGGCATGGGCAGCACCGAACTGGCCGCCTTCTTCGACACGGCCAACGTGGTGCCGGTGCTCACCGCCCACCCCACCGAAGTCCAGCGCAAGAGCATCCTAAACTGTCAGATGGTCATCTCCCGCCTGCTCGACGAGCGCGACCGCATGCAGCTGACCCCCGAGGAGCAGGACGCCAATTTCGAGGCCCTGCGCCGCGCCGTGCTTACCCTGTGGCAGACCCGCATGCTGCGCACCGAAAAGCTGTCGGTGATGGACGAGGTGAGCAACGGCCTGTCCTACTTCGACTACACCTTCCTGCGTGAGCTGCCACGCCTATACGCGGGCCTTGAAGACCGCCTCGCCAGCCGTGACCGGACCTGGGGCGCCATGGAGCTGCCCAACTTCCTGCGTGTTGGCAGCTGGATCGGCGGCGACCGGGACGGCAACCCCTTCGTCACCGCCGAGATCCTTGAGAAAGCCCTGGCCACCCAGGCCGAGAAGGTCCTCACCTATTACATGGATGAAGTGCACACCCTGGGCTCCCAGCTTTCGGTGGCCCAGGGCCTGGTCAGCGCCTCGGATGCCCTGCTGCGTCTGGCCGGCGCCTCGCCGGATGGCTCGCCCCACCGCAGCGACGAGCCCTACCGCCGCGCCCTGACCGGCGTCTATGCCCGCCTCGCGGCCACCTACGCGCAACTCCTCGGCCATCAACCCCCGCGCCATGCGGTGGCCGCCGCTGCGCCCTACGCCGGCCCCGACGAGCTGGCTGACGAACTGGAGGTCGTGCACCGCTCCCTCACCGCCAACGGCCTCGGCGCCCTGGCCCGGGGGCGTCTGCGCCACCTGCGCCGCGCCGTGTCGGTGTTCGGCTTTCACCTGGCGCCCATCGACCTGCGCCAAAACTCCGACGTCCACGAGCGCGTCGTCGCCGAACTGATCAAGTCCATTGACCCGAGCCGCGACTACCTGGCCCTGGACGAAGCCGGCCGCATCGAGATGCTGCTCGAGGAACTGGCCACACCCCGTCCCCTGGCGTCCCCGTGGATCGACTACTCCGAAGAGAGCCAGGGCGAACTGGCGATCTTCCGCGCCGCCCGCGCCGCCCACCTGCGCTACGGCAAGGCCGCCGTGCCCAACTGCATCATCTCCAAGACCGACGACGTCTCCGACATCCTCGAAGTGGCCGTGCTGGCCAAGGAGACCGGCCTGCTGCGCCCCCTGGAAGGCGCCCTCGACGTGAACATCATTCCGCTGTTCGAGACCATCGGCGACCTGCAGAACGCCGCCGGGGTCATGGACCGCCTGTTCGCCCTGCCCGCCTACATGGCCCTGCTGGCGTCCCGCCGCAAGGAGCAGGAGGTGATGCTCGGCTACTCCGACAGCAACAAGGACGGCGGCTTCCTCACCTCGGGCTGGGAACTCTACAAGGCCGAGATCGGCCTGGTGGACACCTTTGCCCGCCATGGTGTGCGCCTGCGCCTGTTCCACGGCCGCGGCGGCTCCGTCGGCCGCGGTGGCGGCCCCAGCTATCAGGCCATCCTGGCCCAGCCGGGCGGCGCCGTGCAGGGCCAGATCCGCCTGACCGAACAGGGCGAGGTGATCGCCTCCAAGTACGCCAACCCGGAAGTCGGCCGGCGCAACCTAGAGGTGCTGGCGGCCGCCACCATGGAGGCCACCCTCTTTGCCCCCCGCGACCCGGCCCCCCGCCCCGAGTACTTGGAGGCCATGGACGAGCTGTCCGAAGCGGCTTTCCAGGCTTACCGCAACCTGGTCTACGAGACCGACGGCTTCGAGCAGTATTTCTGGGAATCCACCGTGATCTCGGAGATCGCCGCGCTGAACATCGGCAGCCGCCCCGCCTCCCGCAAGAAATCCACTGCCATCGAGGATCTGCGCGCCATCCCGTGGGTATTCAGCTGGGCCCAGTGCCGCATCATGCTGCCGGGCTGGTATGGCTTCGGCTCTGCCGTCCACGCCTACCTGAAGAAGCACGGCGACGCCGGCCTGGCGCGCCTGCAAGCCATGCACAAGGAGTGGTCCTTCTTCGCCACCCTGCTCTCCAACATGGACATGGTACTGGCCAAGAGCGACATCGCCATCGCCAGCCGCTATGCCGAACTGGTCAAGGACAGCGCCCTGCGCGAAGCCATCTTCCCGCGCATAGCCAAGGAGCACGCCAGCACCATCGAGATGCTCCTCTCCATCACCGGACAGGCCGAGCTGCTTGACGCCAACCCCCTGCTCAAGCGCTCCATCCGCAACCGCTTTCCCTACCTGGACCCGCTCAACCACGTGCAGGTCGAACTGCTGCACCGCTACCGGGAAGGCCACCAGGACGAGCGCGTCCGGCGCGGCATCCACCTTTCCATCAACGGCATTGCCGCGGGGCTGCGCAACAGCGGCTGAGCGCCCCGGTCGACAAGGTGCAACACAGCCGGTGCAGGCTAGCCCCCTGCAACCGGCTTTTTCTTCCCCCCCGACCGGAGACCCCATGGACAATCAGGAAATCGGCGACCTGCACCGTCGCCTGGAACGCGAACTCCTTGACAGCTACGACGAAGAACTCGAGCTGGAACTCGACGACCGTCGTTTCGAGGAAATCGGCAGCGGCGCAGCCCATCCGCCGACCGACGAAGAGAAGGCCCAGCGCCAGCGCTACTTCAAGGAGCTGCTGCGCCTGCAGGGTGAACTGGTGAAACTGCAGGATTGGGTGGCCACCACCAAGCACCGGGTGGTGATCCTGTTCGAAGGCCGCGATGCGGCCGGCAAGGGTGGCGTCATCAAGCGCATCACCCAGCGCCTCAACCCCCGGGTGTGCCGGGTGGTGGCCCTGCCCGCCCCCAACGACCGGGAGCGCACCCAGTGGTACTTCCAGCGCTACGTCCCGCACCTGCCGGCCGCCGGCGAGATCGTGCTGTTCGACCGGAGCTGGTACAACCGGGCGGGCGTCGAACGGGTCATGGGCTTCTGCTCGGATGAGGATTACGAAGAATTCTTCCGCTCGGTACCCGAGTTCGAGCGCATGCTCGTGCGTTCGGGCATCCAGTTGATCAAGTACTGGTTCTCGATCACCGACGAAGAGCAGCACTTCCGCTTCCTGTCACGCATCCACGACCCCCTGAAGCAATGGAAGCTGAGCCCCATGGACCTGGAGTCCCGCGCCCGCTGGGAAAAATACACCGAGGCCAAGGAGATCATGCTGGAACGCACTCACATCCCCGAAGCCCCCTGGTGGATCGTCCAGGCCGACGACAAGAAGGCCGCCCGCCTCAATTGCATCCACCATCTGCTGGGCGAGATCCCCTACGCGGAGGTGGAGCGCCCCCTGGTTGATCTGCCGGCCCGCGTTCGAAACCCCGACTACGTGCGCCACGAAGTTCCGCCCGAGATGTTCGTACCCGACTACTTCCGCTAGCTTCAATCCAGCGCTTCCAGCCCCCGGGTGGCCCAGTTCAGTACGGCCGCATGCACCGTCATCCGGGGGGCCAGATCGGGCAGGTCGCGGCGGATCACCTCGGCAGCAAAGTGCGCCATGAAGCGCGCCTTCAGCTCAGCCCGGGCCCGGTCCGAGCCGATGTCCTGGTAGGGCGAGGAGGCCAGCAGCAGGAAGCCGTCATCCGGAATGCGCCCCCCCTTCATGTTGGAGGCGATGATGGCGCCAGCCTTGCGGATGGGATCGGCGAGATCGGGGCTGTAGGGGCCGATGATCAGCGCCAGGTTGGGGGCGTGCAGGAAGTCGAAGCCCCGCCCCACGCAGATCATCCATTCCCGGTGCTCGATGTCGAGCTGCCTGTCCAGCTTGCGCACCTCCGCCACATGAGCGATGTTGCCCGCCACCAGTCGCGCCAGATCGGCCAGCATCACCCCCGGCATGTCGGGAAACAGGGGTTGCAGGCGCGCCCGCAGGCTGGCCTCGGTTTCATCTGCCGCCAGGGTGGACACATCCAGGGTGGCGCCGCCGGCCCCGTGCAGCACCAGCGCGTCCTCGTCGGTTTCGAAACCGCAGACCAGGGGATAAACCGTGGCGTGCCCGCGCCCGAACACGTGCTCCACCTGCCCCTTGACCCCGAACACATGGGCGATGGCCTGGTCCGTGTGATAGTTGAAGCCGGCACAGCAGCGGTGAGGCTCACCACGGGAATAGTGGTAGGTAATGAACATCAGCACCCGCTGACCGCTGCGCACCCGGTCATGGACGTAGTGTTCGAGTACCTCGCCCAGGTGGGGCCAGCCCAGATCGAAGAAGCCCCCCAGGTTGCGGAAGGGCTGGATGATGCCCGGCGGCGTGTTGGTGGCGATGGGAATGTTGATGCGCCCGTCCATGCACTTGAGCACGGCAATGGCGGTGGGGTGCCGCGCCCGGTGACGCTCCCGGGCCATACTGGCCTCCGGGTCACAGTAGGCCGCCGAATACCGGCGCGCCACATCGTAAAGCCAGTCGATACGTTCGCCGATGGGCTTCCTGTGGATGCTCATGGTGTCTCCCCCGTGTTCTTGTAGGGGAAAGGTGCATCAGCCGCGGGGTAAGGTCAATGGGGCCGTGAGACGACCCGCGGGAACCGATCTCAAATGCCCAGCATGTTCCTGACATCGCGGATGAAGGGCTTGATGTCCTTCAGACTCCACACGTAGTAGCGCACCGACGGGCGCAGGAAGTCTCCGACAAAGCGCAGCACCTCATGCAGCGGACGCACCTGGAAAGTCCGGTCGCGGATCTGGCCGGGCTGCAACAGGATGCGCCTCAGGCGCTTCAATTCGGTGGCCACCATCCGGCAGCGCAAGGTGTCGTCCTGCGGCGGCAGGTCGGGCATCCGCCCCTGCCCCTGCAGACTGTAGGCAAGCAAGCCGAACCCGGCCCCGCAGTACATTGCCAGGGGAAAACTGCCCCAGAAACGGCCATTCACTTCCATCAGCACGGCACGCCCGCTGGCCGGGTCGTAGCGGTATTCAACCATCGCCACGCCGTCCCAGCCGATGTGCTGCAGCAGGCGGATGGATTTCTCCTGCAATGGGACGAACTGCTCCAGCGGCACCGCATCGCAGACGCTCGAAAACCCGCCCTCCGGCGGCCACTCGGCGATGCGCAGGTGCTGGAAGCGCCGTACCGCCTGACCACGGTGCATGAAGAAGAACTGCCCGAGGCCGACCCCCGCACAATACTCCTGGACCAGGGGCCACTGGCCCACTTTCCGATAGCGCTCGGCAACCTTCAGGAACTCGCCCGCGGTATAGACATACTCGGCCTTCACCAGATCGATGCCCTGCGCACCCAGGGCAGCCGCGACGGCGTTGGGGTCCGACCACTTGAGCACCGCAGGAAAGCGGAAGTCCCGGGCCAGCGCCTCAACCGCTGCCCAATCGGCCGGGCTGGCGCTTCGGGGCACATCAATGCCGACAGCCTCGGCTGCCTCCAGGGTGCGGGCCTTGTCGAGGACGAGGGCAAAGGCATCCTTTGATGGCAGCAAGGGGGTGATCAGCCCCAGGTGCTCGCGGTTGTCAATCAGCCAGCTGGTATTGGCCTCGGAAACGGTCAGCAGGTAGCCGCGCCCATGGCGTTCCCCGAAGGACCGCAGCTCCGCCAGGCCCTCGTCCGTGCGGGGTTTGCGCAGGATCTCCCCATGGGCGAGATAGCGGGACTGCAAACCGATGGCGTTCGCGTCGGTGGCAATGCCGATCACCGGAATGCCCGCCTCGCCCAGCTCGCGGATCAGGCTCAGTCCGATCTGCGTCTCGATGCCCAGCACGTAGCAGGGGGCCGCATTTTGCATGTCAGTCATGGCGGGCAACTTCCGCAGATCGCACCAGAGGAATGCGGGAGATGAGGCGGAACAGGAAATCGCGCAGGATGTAGCGCCGGTTCTCGGTGAGGTGCCCCACCACCCCGACGGTCATGAACATCAGCGCCGTGACGGTCAACCAGAAGCCGGGCCCTGCCGGATCCCCCTGGACGACTGCCCCCCAGAACAGAAACAGGGGCTGGTGCAGCAGGTAGAGCGTGAATGTGTAGTTGGCCACCAAGCGCACCGGCCGCTCGACCAGCAACAAGGACTGGCCATGGTGCGCCAGCACATTGCGCATGCTGGCGAAATTCAGAAACACCAGTACACCCAGGATGTAGTCGCCAATGAAGAACTTGGCAAAGGTGAGCTGGCGGTGGTTCTCCTTGCCGATCACCCCCATCAGCCAGTCGGAACACCACTCACTGATACCAAAGGCATGGAAGGCCACGATGCCGACGGAAGACAGCACCGCCAGCGTCAGCGACACGGAACCCGACCAGTCCTGGGTGGCGCGCCAGCGGTAGAGCAGCACCCCCAGCCACCACAGGGGGGCAAGGAGCATGAACTTAGGCCCGAGTGCGACCGCGACGAGCAGCGCCGCGATGAGGCCGCGACGCTTCGGCATGAAGACCACCAGGGCAAAGGTCACGTAGTACCAGAACTCGAAGCAGATCGACCAGTAGGGAACGTTGGAGAAACTGGTAATGGAGATGAACCACACCTCGTTGAGCAGCAAGAGGCTGCCGCCGATGCGCGCGACGAACTGGTCGAAGGGATAGCCGGAGTAGATCTCCGGCACCAGTTGGCGACCAATGGCATCGAGGAGTACGGTCAGAACGATGGCCGGCACCGTCACGGAAAACACCCGGGAGATCCGGCTAGCCGCATAGGCCGGCAGCCGGGACTCCTTGGTATCGGTGACAAAGGCGATCACGAAGCCCGACAGCACGAAGAAGACGATCACCGAACTGTGACCGTAGTGGCTGGCCGGCAGGATGGCTTCGGAAAGAAAACGCTGATTCGAGTGGTAAAGATAGACGAGGAAAGCCGCAGTGAAACGGACGACGTCGAGATAGACCGAGAAAGAACGGTTCATGATGGCATCACGGGAGCATTGACCGGATCAGGCTGCCAGCGGCCCTCGCGGCAGGAGGAAAGGCACACAGGCGGCATACCCAGCCCCTGCTTACCCGAGGATGCGGCGGGCCAGTTGCTCGCCATGTCGTCTGAGCGTGGCGCCCATGGAGACCTTTGCCAGCTCGCGCGCCCCATCGGCCCGACGAATCACCAGAGGGGTATCCATGGCCCCAACCCGAAAACGCTCCGCATGCATGCCGAGGTAGCGGCACAAGGCCTCGAAACGCCCTACGACGATGCCATCGGGCACGCGGCTGTCCTGCCGGAGCATTTCGAAGTTGTGGGACAGCAGGACGAAGTGCTCGGTACCGGACTCATACGCGGACTCCAGAGCCTCGCTCAGTTCCGCAAAGCTGCAGGCGCCCAGCTGGGCCGGCCGCAGACGCCCGGTACCATCGCGAAAGACCGTCATGGGCAAGATGGCCACGCCTTCGAACGCCTGCGGGCGGGTGAAATCGAGCGTGCCGCGGAGGTCGGGCCCGCTGTTGGCGGCGACCTCGTTGAGACTGCTGTCGATACCGATGCCGCAGGCGTAAAGCGCCCGGTAGGTATCCGCATTGCAGGCGAAGCTGCCGGCACGAAAAGCGCTGACCCCGGTGCAGCCGACTTGAGCCAGCAGATCAAGGCCCAGCCGGACCAGCGTGATCTGCTCTTCGAGCGTGTAATAGGCCAGGTGCTGACGCTTCCTGCTGGCCCCCGGAAAAGGGAGGGGCCGCAGTTCATCCGACCATTCGGGGTGCAGATGTAGCTGAATGTCGTGGCCGCCACTGCGGATCAGCTCCACGATGGTCGCCAGCTTGTCGACTCCAAAGCGCGCAGCAAACAGTGGCTCGACGAAGAACACCCCCTTGAGACCGTTCTTCGCAAGGATTTCCAGGGTCTTGGGCAAGGCGTAGTCGCCCTTTGGCGAACGACCATAAACATAGCGTTCGAAGCTTGCCGGAAACCGGCCATCAAGGTCGTCCCAGCTACCGCACCAGACCTCGATATCGAAGCTCAGGTAAACGTTCATGACATGAGACATGGGCTTTCCGCCTGACGCAGTTCCTCGACGAGGTTCACCACCGCCGAATGGATGATCGCAAAACACGTCCGGAAATACTGGTCGGTGTGCAGGTGCGGATCGTGGATGTGAATCCGGTGAGGGCGTGACCAGTGGCCGAGGAGCAGAACCGCATCGGCCGGAATCCCGCGGCGCACCAGCTCATGGGCGTGACGAACCTCCATGGCCAGCAGCAGATCGCCGGGCTGGTAGGCGTAATCCGTGAAGTCGGTTGCGCGGTGTTCGGCGAGGCTGGCCCCATAAACCGGGGCCGTACTGAGGGCCTTCTCAAAGGCGGGAGCCCCGGTCGTGGTGGACAAGCCGATGGAGATCACCCGCACGCCCAACCCCGCCGCCACGGCATGCCCAAAGGCACTCCGGTTGATATTGCCGAGGCACACAAAGACCAGCCGCCGGACCCGCTCGGGCTGGAGCTGGACAAAAGGCGCCAGATTGCCGCCGACAAAGGCCATCTCACCCAGGACAAACCGCACAAAACCACGGAAGGTGCCGAAACCAACGTCAATCAGTGACGCGATTCGTCCGGTAAGGCTCGCACGATAGACAAAATTTTCCACTCTTCCACCACAACCTGGCCAGGGATCCTGGGTGTCGCTGACGCCACACGCAGATACTAGTGCCGCAGTATTTCAGATTTCGGGAACCGGCCTGGTTGCGAAAGGTGTCGCCCAGGGCTAGACGGGGGAAAACCCGCCCGGCATCGGGCGCCGATGATAACCGGAAAGTCCCCCGCCATCTGTGGAGCAAGTCCGCTTCGAACGTCGATCCACCCCGGGCGTCACTTGCCGGTTCCGCGGCGCACAGCCCCCGCAGCACGCCGGGCGGGCGGTGGGGCACGCCGGGCACCGACCGGGCTGTCGGCCTTGCCGCCACGCTTGCGCGGGCCGCCGGCCTTGCCTGCGTCTCCCCGCTCGAGGATCACGGGCTGATCCCTTGGCACCAGATGCCTCGGCTGGGCGCCGATCAGGTCGGCCCGGCCCATGGCCCGCAGGGCCTCGCGGATCAGCGGCCAGCCCTCCGGGTCGTGGTAGCGCAGCAGCGCCTTGTGCAGGCGGCGCTGGCGCCCGGACTTCGGGGTGTCCACCACTTCCGAGTCCGCCGACACCTTGCGGAGCGGATTCTTGCCGGTGTGATACATGGTGGTGGCCATGGCCATGGGCGTCGGCATGAAGGTCTGCACCTGGTCGAGCCTGAAGTTGTTGCCCTTCAGCCACAGGGCCAGGTTGACCATGTCTTCATCGGTCGTCCCAGGGTGAGCGGCGATGAAGTAAGGAATCAGGTGCTGCTTCTTGCCCGCCTCTTTCGAGAACTTCTCGAACATCTCCTTGAAGCGGTCGTAGGTGCCGATGCCCGGCTTCATCATCTTGTCGAGGGGGCCGTCCTCGGTGTGCTCCGGCGCGATCTTGAGCAGGCCACCCACGTGGTGGGTGACCAGCTCCTTCACATACTCGGGCGAACGCACGGCCAGGTCGTAGCGCAGCCCCGAGCCGATGAGCACCTTCTTGACCCCCGGGATCGCCCGCGCCTTGCGGTAGAGCTGGATCAGGGGGCCGTGGTCGGTGCCGAGGTTCTCGCAGATGCCCGGGAAGACGCACGACAGGCGCCGGCACGAGGACTCGATCTTCGGGTCCTTGCAGGCCATGCGGTACATGTTGGCGGTGGGGCCGCCCAGGTCGGAGATGGTGCCGGTGAAGCCGGGCGTGCGGTCGCGGATCTCCTCGATCTCCTTGAGGATGGAAGCTTCCGAGCGGCTCTGGATGATGCGCCCCTCGTGCTCGGTGATGGAGCAGAAGGTGCAGCCGCCAAAGCAGCCCCGCATGATGTTGATGGAGAAACGGATCATGTCCCAGGCCGGGATGCGCGCCTCACCGTAGCTCGGGTGGGGCTGACGGGCATAGGGCTGGCCGAAGACCCAGTCCATCTCTTCGGTGCTGAGCGGCAGCGGTGGCGGATTGAGCCATACGTCGCGGCAGCCGGGGCCGACCCCGTGGGCCTGCACCATGGCGCGGGCGTTGCCGGGGTTGGATTCAAGATGAAAGGTGCGCGAGGCGTGGGCGTACATCACCTTGTCGTCCTTGACCACCTCGTAGGCGGGCAGGCGGATGACCTGCTGGGCCCGCGCCGCCCGACGCGCCGCCACGCGCTCGGCGGCCGGAATGATCCGGATCGGCTGGGTGGTGGATTGGGCGACTGAAGTCGCCCCTACAGGCTCCATGGCGTAGGGATCGCTGTGCGGCTCGACGGGGCCCGGCCGGTCGATGTCGGTGGACGCGACCTCCACAAATCCCTCCGGGCGCCATCCGGGCTTGACCATGAAGGCGGTGCCGCGCAGGTCGCGGATGGCTTCAATGGGCTCACCTGCCGCCAACCGGTGGGCCAGGGCAATGACCGCCCGCTCACCCGATCCGAACACCAGTAGATCGGCCTTGGAGTCGGGCAGCACCGAACGGCGCACCTTCTCGGACCAGTGGTCGTAATGGGCGATGCGGCGCAGGCTGGCCTCAATGCTGCCGATGACGATGTTGGCGTCCGGGTAGGCCTCGCGGGCGCGCTGGGCGTACACGACGACGGCACGATCCGGACGTTTGTCCGGGGCCGCATCGGGCGTGTAGGCGTCGTCGGAGCGCGGCTTGCGGTCGGCGGTATAACGGTTGATCATCGAATCCATGTTGCCGGCCGTGATGCCGTAGAACAGGCGCGGCTTGCCCAGCCCCCGGAAGGCATCGGCGGAGTGCCAGTCAGGCTGGCTGATGATGCCGACCCGGAAGCCCTGGGCCTCCAGGGCACGGCCGATCAGGGCCATGCCAAAACTGGGATGGTCGATGTAGGCATCGCCCGTGACGATGATGATGTCGCATTCGTCCCAGCCCAGGGCATCCATTTCGGCCCGGGACATGGGCAGAAAGGGCGCCGGCCTGAGGCGGGGCCGGTGACGGGGATAGGCAAGCAGGGAGGGGGCGAGGCCGGGGTTTTCCATGGGGGCGAATTGTACGGGAGCCCTCCTTGGAACACCCGTCAAAACGGATGTTCCGCCCTTGCCTCACAGACCCAGCGCCTCCTTGACCGCCGGCCACTGGCGACGACTGACCGGCAACTGCTCGACCAAGCCATCGAGCAGAATCACCCAATGGGCCTCGCCATCCTCGCCGGTGGTCGCCCGAGCCACGCCACGGACCGCGGAACGGGTGATCAGGCAGTTGCGGTGGATGCGCAAAAAACGCTCGGGAAACTCTTCTTCCAATTGCACGAGGGACTCATCGAGCAAATACTCCCGCTCCCGGGTTCTCGCCACCACGTATTTCTGTTCGGCTTTCAGGAACAGCACCCCTGACACCGGCACCAGCAGAATGCGCCCACGCTCACTGATGCTGAAATGACTACGGGTGGCCGGTGCCATCCGCCGCAGCACCTCGTCGGCCTGGGGCCGCAGGCGGCGGGCCTTGGCCAGCGCATCAGCCAGGCGGGTGGCTCGCACGGGCTTGAGCAGGTAGTCAACGGCGGCCAGCTCAAAGGCGCGCACCGCATACTCGTCGTAAGCTGTCGAAAAGATCACCGCCGGCGCCGGGTCGAGCCGCCCCAGGTGGCGGGCCAGCTCGACACCGTCCATCACCGGCATGCGGATGTCGGTGATCACCAGATCGGCCGGCTCGGCCTCCAGCAGGGCAAGAGCCTCAACCCCGTTGGCCGCCATCCCGACGATGCGGGTGGGCTGACGATCAGCCAGATCCCCCAGCAGATCACGAAGCCGCTCCCGGGCCGGCGCCTCATCATCGACCAGGAGCACCGCCAGGGCGGGCAGGGACACATCGTCACTCATCGCTCTCTCCGAAAAGGCAGGCGAATGCGCACCCGGTAGGCGTCATCCGTCTGCTCGGTGTCGAGGGCCGCCTCAAGGTCATAAAACAGCATCAGGCGTTCGCGGATGTTGTCGACAGCCATGCGGTTGCCGGCATGATGACGTTCGGCATCGAGCACCGGGTTGGCGATCTCGATGATCACCTCCGGCCCCCGCCGGGCAATCAGGATCGACACCCGGCCTGGCTCGGCGCCGGGCTCGATGCCGTGATAGACCGCGTTCTCGACCAGGGGCTGAAGGAACAGCGGCGGCACCAGGGATTCATCCGCTGCCGCATCCCGTTGCCACACCACCTCCAGCCGATCGCCAAGCCGCAGGCGCTCCAGATTGAGATAGCGCTCGCACAGCACGATCTCATCGACCAAGGGCACCAGCTCGCGGTTGTCCTGCATCAGCGCACGAAAAAGGTCCGCCAGCTCCTCCAGTCCCTCCTCGGCGCGACGTGGGTTGGAACGCAACACCCCGAGCACGCCGTTGAGGCTGTTGAACAGGAAATGCGGGCGGATGCGGGCCGTCAGGGCCAGCAGCCGCGCTTCCGCCAACACCGGTGCCTGGGCGGCCCCCCGCAGGTGGAAGTATGTCAGGACGCAAGCCGCCGTCACCAGTGACCACAACAGCGGACGCAGCACACCACCGTAGCCGAGCGGTGCCAGCAGGCTCTGAACCACCACCACCACACCCAACACCACGGCGCCCGTCCCGGCCAGCCCCACAGGGTAAGGCAGGCGTTGCAAGGGCGTGCGCAGCAGGAACAGGGCCGCCACCGACAGGATCAGCGGAAACTCGACACGCACGGCCATTTCAAGGATTTCCTCGCCGAGCAGGGCCGACTCGCGGTTGCGGATCAGCCCCCCCACCAGGGCAAGCCCGTTCACCAGAAGCAAAATGCGCAGCACGACGCCCAAGTTCCGAAAATCCGGCAGGGTTCCTTCATAGCAGCCACGGCCGGCGCGGCGCGGGTTTTGCTTTATACTCATGGGTCAAAAAAACGGGCCAAAACCTTGAATCCACGGGCTTCTCTCCGTGGCACAGGCCCTCTTATCGCTGAGAGCATCAATAATTATGGCAGATCACTCCGCAACCCAGGACGGCACCGCCAAGGCCTGGTCCGGTCGTTTCACCGAACCCGTCTCCGATCTGGTCAAGCGCTACACCGCCAGCGTGTTCTTCGACAACCGCATGGCCGCCCAGGACATCCGTGGTTCGCTCGCCCATGCCACCATGCTGGCCCGCCAGGGCATCATCGGGGCCACCGATCTGGCCGACATCGAACGCGGCATGACGCAGATCGCCGGTGAGATCGAACGCGGCGAGTTCAACTGGAACCTGGACGACGAAGACGTTCACCTCAACATCGAGAAGCGCCTGACCGCCCTGGTGGGCGACGCTGGCAAGCGCCTGCACACCGGCCGCAGCCGCAACGATCAGGTGGCCACCGACATCCGCCTGTGGCTGCGCGATGCCATCGACACCATTCTCGGCCTGATCCGCGAATTCCAGCTGGCCGTGCTCGACCTGGCCGAACACCACGCTGACACCCCGCTGCCCGGCTTCACCCACCTGCAAGTGGCCCAGCCGGTCACCTTCGGCCACCACCTGATGGCCTATTTCGAGATGACCCGCCGCGACGCGGAGCGCTTTGCCGACTGCCGCAAGCGCGTCAATCGCCTGCCCCTGGGCTCCGCCGCCCTGGCCGGCACCACCTTCCCCATCGACCGGGAATACGTGGCCGAGCTGCTGGGCTTCGAGGAAGTGTGCTTCAACTCGCTGGACGCCGTCTCCGATCGCGACTTCGCCATCGAGTTCTGCGCCGCCGTGTCCCTGCTGATGACCCACCTGTCGCGCCTGTCCGAAGAGCTGATCCTATGGATGAGCCCACGGGTCGGCTTCATCGACCTGGCCGACCGCTTCTGCACCGGCAGCTCGATCATGCCGCAAAAGAAAAACCCCGACGTACCCGAGCTGGTGCGCGGCAAGACCGGCCGCGCCAACGGCAACCTGGTCTCCCTGCTGACCCTGATGAAGGGCCAGCCCCTGGCCTACAACAAGGACAACCAGGAAGACAAGGAACCCCTCTTCGACTCCGCCGACACCGCCATCGACACCCTGCGCATCTACGCCGACATGATGGGCAGCCGTATCGTTGCCGCCACCGGCGAGAAGGTCTTCAACGTCCGCGTGAAGCACGAAGCCATGCAGGCCGCCCTGACCCAGGGCTACGCCACTGCCACCGACTTGGCCGACTATCTGGTCAAGAAGGGCCTGCCCTTCCGCGATGCCCACGAGGCCGTGGCCCTGGCCGTGCGCGCCGCCGACCTCAAGGGTGTCGACCTGCCGCTCATCCCCCTGGACGAACTGCGCGCCGCCATGAGCCACGTGCCCGGCGCCGTCGAACGTCTGGATCAGGATGTGTTCCAAGTCTTGACCGTGGAAGGCTCCCTGGCATCCCGCAACCACATCGGCGGCACTGCCCCGGCCCAGGTCCGCGCCGCCATTGCCCGCGCCCGCAGTCGAATTGCTTGAGGACTCTGCACATGGACAGGATAGGCAAGTACGAGGTCAGCCGTCTGCTGGGTGAAGGCGCCACCAGCAGTGTCTATCTTGGCTTCGATCCGTTCACCCAGCGGGAAGTCGCCATCAAGCGCCTCCACCCGGAAACCCTGCGCGGCAGCGAGCGCAGCATGCTCTACCGCCACCTGCTTCTCAACGAAGCCTCGCTTGCCGGAAAGCTCCAGCACCCCCACATCATCCAGATCCACGACGCGGTTATTGATGACAAGGATGCCTATGTGGTCATGGAGTATGTGCCGGGGGGCACCCTGGAGGCCTTCACCCGGGCAGACAACCTGCTGCCTTTCGAGCGTTTGATCGAAATCATCTTCAAGTGCACCCGTGCACTCGACTACGCCTACCTCCACGGTGTGACTCACCGGGACATCAAACCGGCCAACATCCTGCTGACCACCCCGGGCGGCCAGGACATCAAGATCTCCGATTTTGGTGCAGCCCTGCTCACCGCCAGTGAAACCACCCAGGTCAGCGGATTCGGCTCACCGGCCTACATGTCGCCGGAACAGGTCCGCGAGATGCCGGTGGATCACCGCACCGACATCTACTCCCTTGGCGTGGTGATGTACCAGCTACTTACGGGCCGCCTGCCCTTCGACGCCACCACCAACGTGAACATGGTGTACCAGATCGCCCACCATGTGGCGCCGCCGCCATTCAGCATCCGGCCCGAGATACCGGCTGAACTCAGTGCCGTTGTCGACCGGGCCATGCGGCGGGAGATTTCCGAACGCTATGGCACCTGGATGGAGTTCTCCCACGATCTCGCCCAAGCCTATCGTAACCGCAGCCTCACGGCAGACCGCGGCGAGCCGCCAGACAGCGAGAAGTTCGAACGCCTGCGTGCCTTCCGCTTCTTTCGCGAGTTCAGCGACATCGAGATCTGGGAGATCGTCCGCTTCGCCGAATGGAAGCTCATCCCGCCTGGCACGCTGGTGATGAAGGAAGGGGAGCCGGGCAATTATTTCTGCTTCGTGATCGAAGGAGATCTGCGCATCGTCAAGAACGGACACCTGCTGAATGTACTCAGCGTTGGCGACTGTTTCGGTGAAATGGCCCTCTTCGCAGCAGGACGCGGTGCCCGTACGGCCTCGGTCGAAGCCACCTCGGAAACACGCATCCTCACCATTCGGGCACCGGCACTGCTACGGGCATCGGCCCTGTGCCAGATGCATTTCTACAAGGGCTTCCTCGAAGTCCTGTCTTCAAGACTGTCCCTCGCCAACAACCGGATCGCCAGCCTCTGACCCGACCGGCGATGGACGACAAAAAGGCGGCCTGAGCCGCCTTTTTGTTGCGCAGCGCCGTTCAGGCCACCCCGTCGAGGAGCTTCTTCAGTTCGCCGGACTCGTACATTTCGCGCATGATGTCGGAGCCCCCCACGAACTCACCCTTGACGTAAAGCTGGGGGATGGTGGGCCAACTGGCGTATTCCTTGATGCCCTGACGGATGGCTTCGTCAGCCAGCACATCCACTGCAAAGAACTCCTTTACACCGCAGGCGCGCAGGATCTGCGCGGCATTGGAGGAGAAGCCGCAGCGCGGCATGGCCGGGGAACCCTTCATGTACAGAACCACCGGGTTGGAAGTGACTTGGTCGTGAATGATCTTTTGGACGTCCATGGTAGCCTCGCAATAGTTGAGCAATTCAGTCGGGAAAGTCTAGGCCTGCACGGGCGACACGTCAAGAAGCGCGCCAGCATCCATAGCTGACCCGCTCGATCCCTGCCAGATCCCGGGCCGACGCCACCGCGTCGAAACCTGCCCCGGCCAGCAGCGCGCGCACCGAAGCGGCTTGATCATAGCCATGCTCCATCATCAGCCAGCCCCCCGGCATCAGAAATGCCGGCGCCCCTGCGACAATCCGGGCGAGATCATCCAGACCCGCCTGCCCGGACGCCAGTGCCCCCGTGGGCTCGAAACGCACATCCCCTTCCGCCAGATGCGGGTCATCCGCCGCGATATAGGGCGGGTTGCTGACGATGAAATCAAACCCCCCGCCGTCCACGGCAGCGAACCAGTCACTCTCGATGAAATCCACCTGGGCGCCCAGTGCTGCCGCATTGACCCGGGCAATGTCCAGGGCCTCCGCCGACCGATCAAGCGCCGTCAGCCGCGCACCGGGCAGCTCCAGGGCAAGGGTCACCGCGAGGACACCACTGCCGGTTCCCAGGTCGAGAATTCGGGGGGCGCCGTCGTTCGTCGCGACCCGGGCGAGCACAAGCTCAACGATCAGTTCGGTTTCGGGGCGTGGAATCAGCACCGCCGGCGTCACACGGAAGTCGCGCCCGAAAAACTCTCTCGTCCCCAGCAGATAGGCCACCGGCTCCCCGGCCGCACGACGCTCCAGCAAGTCGGCGAAACGGGCGGCAAGCCCGGGGGTAAGCGCGCGCTCCGGATAGGCCGCGATCTGGGCCGTGGAGCAGCCCAGCAGCGCCCCCAGAAGGAGACGCGCCTCACTCGCCGGAATGCGCCCACGTGCCGCCGCCAGGGCTTCACCAATGCTGGCGATCACCCTCAATGACCTTCGTCAGCCAGCGCGGCCAGCAGCTCGGCCTGATGCTCCGCCGTAAGGGCATCCAGCACTTCATCCAGCTCGCCCTGCATCACCGCATCAAGCTTGTACAGGGTCAGGTTGATGCGGTGATCGGTGATCCGACCCTGGGGGTAGTTGTAGGTGCGGATCCGCTCGGAGCGATCACCGCTGCCCACCAGGCTCTTGCGGGTGGCGGCCTCCCGGGCCTGCTGTTCGCGCACCTGGATGTCCTTGATGCGGGCTGCCAGCACACGCAGGGCTGAGGCCTTGTTCTGATGCTGGGAGCGCCCATCCTGGCACTCTGCGACGATGCCGGTAGGCAGGTGGGTGATGCGCACCGCAGAGTCGGTCTTGTTGATGTGCTGGCCACCGGCCCCGGAAGCCCGGAAGGTGTCGATGCGCAGATCGGCCGGGTTGAGCTCCACATCCCCGACTTCATCGGCTTCGGGCATGACCGCCACGGTACAGGCTGAAGTGTGGATGCGCCCCTGGGTTTCGGTAGCCGGAACCCGCTGCACCCGATGGCCACCCGACTCGAACTTGAGACGCGAATAGGCCCCGGCGCCGGCGACCCGGATGATCACTTCCTTGAACCCCCCGAGCTCCGAATCACTGGCGGACATGGTCTCCACCCGCCAGCCCTGGCGCTCCGCATAGCGCGTGTACATGCGCAGCAGGTCACCGGCAAACAGCGCCGCCTCGTCGCCGCCCGTTCCGGCCCGGATCTCGAGAAAGAGGTTGCGCTCGTCGTTCGGATCCCGGGGCAGGAGTGCCGTCTGCAGATCAACCTCGATCCGTGCCTGAGTCTCCCGGGCCGACGCCAGTTCAAGCTCGGCCAGCTCCTTCATTTCCGGATCGGAAATGAGTTCCTTTGCCGTGACTTCATCGGCAACGGCCTGACAATAGACCTGGTACAGGGCCACCACCGGCGTGATCTCCGCGTGCTCGCGGGTCAACCGACGGTAGTTGTCCATGTCGCTGGCCGCTTCGCTGGTGGCCAGCAGGCGGTCGAGCTCCTGGAGGCGGTCGGAAAGATTGTCCAGCTTGTCGCGGATACGCTGTTTCATGGGGATACCGGCCTGCGCGCGCAGGCATGAAGACACCGGCCCGACAGGCTAGTCGTCCCGGGAAAGATTGAAGAGACGCTGGACCAGCTGGGTGCAGTCGCCCCGGTGGTCACCCTGCGCATCGTTGAGGAAGCGGGTGGGCGCGTGCATCAGTTTGTTGGTGAGCCCCTGACTGAGGGACTCCAGGACTTTCTGCGGGTCATCACCCCGGGCCAGCATGCGCAGCGCCCGTTCGAGTTCGGCCTGACGAAGCTGATCAGCATGTTCGCGCAGGGCCCGAATGGTGGGAACAGTATCACGGCTGTCCAGCCAGTGAAGGAAGCCATCGACCCGCTCGTCGATGATGCCCTCCGCCTCCACCACCGCAGCCTGCCGGGACTCAAGCCCCGAATCCACCACCTGGGCCAGATCGTCGACGGTATAGAGGAATACGTCGTCCAGCTCTGCCACCTCGGGTTCGATATCCCGCGGCACCGCCAGATCCACCATCACCATGGGGCGGCGTCGACGCGCCTTCAATGCCCGCTCGACCACGCCGAGACCAATCACTGGCAACGGACTGCCCGTGCAGGAGACGACGATGTCGTAGCCCGGCAGCGCATCACCCACCTGGTCGAGGCGCAGGACGTCTGCGCCAAAGCGCCCCGCCACCGCCTCGGCCCGAGACAAAGTACGGTTGGCAATGGTGATGCGACGCGGCTTCTCGCCGCCGAAGTGGGCGGCGCACAGCTCGATCATCTCGCCGGCCCCCACGAAGAGCACACGCTGATCGCTGACCCGCTCGAAGATGCGCTCGGAAAGATGCACGGCGGCGGCGGCCATCGACACGATGTTGGCACCGATAGCGGTGGTGGATCGCACTTCCTTGGCCACCGAAAAGGTGCGCTGGAAGAGCTTGTGCATGGTTGCACCAAGGGTACCGGCCTCCTCCGCCTGGCGTACCGCATCCTTCATCTGCCCAAGGATCTGGGGCTCACCGATCACCATGGAGTCCAGCCCGCTGGCCACCCGGAACACGTGCCGCACGGCATCCCGCTGGGGCAGGGTGTACAGATAGGGCGACAGATCCTGCAAGGCCACCCGGTGATACTCCGCGAACCAGTCGGCCGCATGGCGGGGCTGCTGGGTGGCAAAGTAGAGCTCGGTGCGATTGCAGGTGGACAGGATGGCCGCTTCCTTCACCGGCTTGGCGCGGACAAAGTCCGCCAGCGCCTGAACCAGCCGCTCAGGACGAAACGCCACCTGCTCGCGGATGGCGAGCGGTGCAGTGTGGTGGTTCAGTCCGAGGGCAAACAGCTGCATGGGTGGCGCCAGGCAGGGGCGGAAATTTTAGCCGGCGATTATATCACCCGACCTTTTGCCCACAGCACGGCCTGGATCAAGGCACGCTCCGGCCTGATCAGATTCGGCCCGCCATCGGCGCCAGGGGCCCGGCGGCGGCCAACCCCGCCTCGGCCATCAACCAGGCCCGAAAGTCCCTGACCACCGGACGCTCCTGCACGGCATCATGCGCCACCAGGCTGTAAACGTAGCGTGACGGTAGCGCCAACGGGAAGGGCACCACCAACCGCCCCGACCTGACATCGGCCTCCACCAGGGGCCACAAGGCCAGCGCCACCCCCTGCCCACCCAAGGCCGCCTCGAGAACGAGCACCGCACTGGAAAACCGCGGCCCCCGACTGCAGTCCACGTCCGCCACGCCTGCCAGGCGAAACCACTCCGCCCAGCTCGGTCGCATCGTCTCATCCGGGATGGACTCGTCGTGGATGAGGATCTGCCGGCCCAGGTCCACCGGCGCGCTCAACGGCCCGCAACGCCCCAAGAGATCGGGGCTGCATACCAGCACATACTCGGGCTGGAGCAGGAGATCGCTGCAGAAACCCGGGTAAGCCCCTTTGCCAAAGCGAATCGCAACGGCGCTGCCTGCATCCCGCGGATTGGCCAGCACACCTTCCGGCCCATGCCCCGGCCCATCGATGTTGCACACGTCGCTGGCCAGCCTCAGCGCCACGTCGGGATGCTTGGCCGCAAAACGCGACAGGCGTGGCACCAGCCAGCGCTGGGCAAAGGACGGTGGCGCATGCACGGTCAGCCCGTTCTCCGGCGGAGCCTGCACAAGCGTCACTGCCGCCGCCAGCGCATCCAGCCCTTCCCGAACCCGGGGCAGCATTGCCCGCCCCGCTTCGGTCAGCCCGAGCGCACCCGGCACACGGCGAAACAAGGACACCCCCAGATACGCTTCCAGCACCTTGATCTGCTGGCTGACCGCCCCAGGCGTCACGAACAACTCCGCGGCTGCCCGCTTGAAGCTCAAATGACGCGCCGAAGCCTCAAAGGCCCGCAGTGCAGGAAGAGGCGGCAAACGATAGCGCATTGCCCAATCGGTTAAGTAAAACTTGATCGTAGCATCAGAAAGCGTAGTTTGCTGCGCCGCAACATGAAATCTATAGTGGCAACAGGCGCCCTGCAAGGTCCGGCACTTGGCACCCTCCCCTCTGCCCGGCACCGGACCGCGCCATCCTGGCATCACCTACAAGGAGAGCAAAATGAACCTCGACTACCTCAGCCGACTTCTCACCCCCCCGCTCGAAGAGCGCGCTGCCCACGAAGGTCGCGCACTTGCCGGCAACAGCACCGAACCGCTGGAAGTGGACGCCTACTTCAAGGAAGTCTTCGCTGGCCAGATCCTCTGATTGAGGATCGCCCCTTCCCCGCGTCCGCCCAGAGACACGGGGCTTTGTCCCCATGAACGCAAAAACGCCGACCACAAGGGTCGGCGTTTTTGCTTGAAAAGTTCTTGGTGGCCAGTCGCGGAATCGAACCACGGACACGCGGATTTTCAATCCGCTGCTCTACCAACTGAGCTAACTGGCCAACGAGGACCGCATTATAGGCAAGGCCTACGACTTCGTCAAACAGGAAATCATGTTTTTCTGGCCGGGTGTGTTCAGGCGGGAGGAAACTGATCCGCAGGGATTCGGGTTTCGGGGGTGGGCGCCTCTTCACCCGCTCGGCTACGGGGGAAGACGACCTGGGCGATGGTGCCCTTGCCGCTGGGATTGGGGATGAGGCTGACCTTGGCGCGATGGAGTTCGGCAATCTCGCGAACGATGGGAAGACCCAGGCCGGAGCCGCTTTCAGTGCTGCCGAGCACCCGGTAGAAACGCTCGAAGACGCGCTCCCGGTCCACGTCGGGCACCCCGATCCCCGTATCCTCCACCTCCAGGATGGCGCGCTCGGTGGCGATGGTGCGCACGGTGACGCAGCCGCCTTCGGGGGTGTACTTGATGGCGTTGTCGATCAGGTTCTTGACCAGCTCGCCCAGGAGCACCGGATTGCCATCGATGAGCAGCGGCTCCCCGGTGGTTTCCAGGCCGAAGTCGATGTTCTTCTGACGGGCCCGGGGGACGAAGTCGCTGAGCATGGCGCGCAGGAGCGTTTCGAGGTCCACCCGCTCCACCGCGTAGATCTTTTCGTAGCTGGCCTCGGCCCGAGCCAGGGAAAGGAGCTGGTTGATCAGGTGCCCGGCGCGTTCGGCACTCTGGGAGATATGGATCAACGAGCGATGGACCTGGACCGGGTCGGTCTCCATCATGGCAAGATCGGTCTGCATGCGCAGCCCCGTCAGCGGGGTGCGCATCTGGTGGGCCGCATCGGCGATGAACCGCTGCTGGGCCTGAAGGTTCTCCTCAAGACGGGCCATCATTTCATTGAAGGCGATGATCAGGGGCCGCACTTCTTCCGGCACGCCCGACACAGAGATCGGCGACAGATCCGAAGGGCGCCGCCGGCGGATCAGGCGCTGGAGCTGATTGAGGGGGGCAATGCCGCGGGAGAGGCCCAACCACACCAGGATCACGGCAATGGGAATGATGGCAAACTGGGGCAGCAGCACGCCCGTCACCACCCGCGAGGCGAGGGTACTGCGCTTGTTGCGTGTCTCCGCCACCTGGAGAAGCACCAGGCGCGAGGGTGTGCTGTCGATGGGCTGCACAAACTGGTAGGCCACGCGGACCTCTTCGCCGGCGATGGATTCATCGCGGAACATGACCAGATCGGGTACGACGTTCTCCGGCGCTGCGATGGGCGGGATGTCCTTGTCGCCGGCAAGCAGCTCGCCCTTGAATCCGAGTACCTGGTAGTAGACGGTATCGTCCTCGTCGGCCCTCAGGATCAGGCGGGCCGGCGCGGGGAAGTTCACGCGGGCCTGACCGTTCTCAAGCTTCACCAGCCGGGCGATGGCCCGGACGTTGACGGCCAACGCCTGGTCATAGGGCTGGTTGGCGATGCTGTTGGCAACGTTGTGCGTGACGATGATGGAGATGGGCCACAGGAACAGCAGGGGGGCCAACATCCAGTCGAGGATTTCCCCGAAGAGCGAATTGAAGGCCTTCCCGTCGGTGGCCTCATCGTCCGCCACCTTGCGCCATCTAGGCGACCACATCGGGCTTTTCCAGGCAGTACCCCAGCCCTCTCACGGTCACGATCTGCACGCCACTCTGCTCAAGCTTCTTGCGCAGGCGGTGGACATACACCTCGATGGCATTGTTGGACACCTCCTCGCCCCAGCCGCACAGGTGGTCGACAAGTTGCTCCTTGCTCACCAACCTCCCGGCACGCAGCAATAGCACTTCGAGCAAGCCGACCTCCCGGGCAGAGAGCTCCACCACCTGACCGTCGATCTTGACCACCCGATCGGCCTGGTCGTAGGCGAGGCGGGCGTACTCGATGCAACGGGCCTGACCGGTACCGCGCCGGGTCAGGGCACGGACTCGCGCCTCAAGCTCGGGAAGGGCAAAGGGCTTGGTCAGGTAGTCATCGGCGCCGGCGTCCAACCCCCGAACACGGTCTTCGATGCCATCCTGGGCGGTAAGGATCAGCACCGGCAACGCACATTTTCGGGAGCGCAGGCGGCGCAACACTTCAATGCCGGACAAGCGCGGGAGACCAAGATCGAGAATCAGCAGATCAAAGGTCTGACTCATGAGAGCAAGGTCGGCATCCGCCCCGTTGGGGACATGATCGACGGCATAGCCGGCTTTTTTGAGCGCACGGCACAAGCCGTCGGCAATAATCAGGTCGTCTTCGGCCAACAGGATCCGCATGGCGTTTTCTTGGAAACCAGAAGTGTAAGTTTGAAGTAAGCGGAATATTGCACAGTCGACCCGCTGTTCTCCTTTTACTCGGTCTTGGGGGCAAAGTCGCCGCGCGAGCAGTGGCAACGCCTCGGGGGTTGGTTCGCCCGACGAACCTTCCCCCGCCGTCTTTTTTCGCCCATTCCCGATCGACCGCTGCACGGATCAACCCCTATCCGGGGGTTTTCGGCCCTGGCAGCACGCTCCCAAAACAATCCGTCCGAGTCTAGCACAGGGCCGTGCGAGCATCGCACACGCATGCCCATCGCGCGTCTTCGCGGGCGGTAACGAGCCTGGTGCAAAGCCGCACATGCATGAAAAAACCCCGGCTGCCTTGCGGCAAGCCGGGGTTTTCCAATACTTCCGGCAGGGCCGAAGCCCGCCGGCAATACAACTACTTAGTGACCCGAAGCACCGGAGGCACCGATACCGGTTTCGGACCGGATCAGCTGGGCGGCGAAGTCGGCACGTTCCTGCTGGGCATTCGGGCTGCGGTCAAGCAGCGAGAAGATCCAGATACCCACGAAGCCGATGGTCATGGAGAACAGGGCCGGCGAGGTATAGGGGAACGGAGCGGAACCCTTCGGGTTGCCCAGGGTGGCGACCCACACGGAGTCCGACAGCACGGTCATCACCACGGCGCTCAGCAGGCCGAGGAAGCCACCGATAACGGCACCCTTGGTGGTGCAGTCCTTCCACAGCACGCTCATGAAGAGCACCGGGAAGTTGGCGGATGCGGCGATGGCGAAGGCCAGGGACACCATGAAGGCGATGTTCTGCTTTTCGAAGGCGATACCCAGGACCACGGCGATCACGCCGAGAACGATGGTGGTGATGCGCGAAACACGCAGCTCGGAAGCGGAATCCGCATTGCCATTCTTGAACACCGTGGCGTACAAGTCATGGGACACGGCGGAAGCACCGGACAGGGTCAGACCGGCAACCACGGCCAGGATGGTGGCAAATGCGACCGCGGAGATGAAGCCGAGGAAGATATTGCCGCCGACTGCATTGGCGAGGTGGATAGCTGCCATGTTGCCGCCGCCCTTCAGGGCGCCCTTGGCATCCAGGAAGGTGGGGTCGGTCAGCACGAAGCAGATGGCACCAAAGCCGATCACGAAGGTCAGGATGTAGAAGTAGCCGATCCAGACGGTCGCCCAGCCCACGGACTTGCGTGCTTCCTTGGCATCCGGCACGGTGAAGAAGCGCATCAGGATGTGGGGCAGACCAGCGGTACCGAACATCAGCGCCATACCGAAGGAGATGGCGGAGATCGGATCCTTCACGAAGGAGCCCGGGCCCATGATGGAGTCGCCCTTCTTGGCAGCCATCGCAGCGGTCACTTCGGCCACATCCTTGCCGGACGCGGCAGCGGCGGTCGCCGCATCAGCGATCAGCTTGGCATCCTTGGCAGCGAGGGCGGTCTTGATCTCGACAGCCTTGGCGAACATCGCTTCCGGACTGAAACCGAACTTGATGAGCACCATGAAGGCCATGAAGGAAGCACCGGCCAGCAGCAGCACGGCCTTGATGATCTGCACCCAGGTGGTGGCGGTCATGCCACCGAAGAGCACATAAACCATCATCAGCGCGCCAACGATCACCACCGCCATCCAGTACTCGAGGCCGAAGAGCAGCTTGATCAGCTGACCGGCACCGACCATCTGGGCGATGAGGTAGAAGGCCACCACGACCAGCGTGCCGGAAGCGGCGAAGGCACGGATCGGGGTCTGCTGGAAGCGGTAACCGGCCACGTCAGCAAAGGTGAACTTGCCGAGGTTGCGCAGACGCTCTGCCATCAGGAAGGTGATGACCGGCCAGCCCACGAGGAAGCCGATCGCGAAGATCAGGCCGTCGTAACCGTTGGCCATCACCGCAGCGGAAATACCCAGGAAGGACGCGGCGGACATGTAGTCACCGGCGATCGCCAGGCCGTTCTGGAAGCCGGTGATGCCACCGCCGGCGGTGTAGAAGTCGGCAGCCGATTTGGTCTTCGAGGCCGCCCACTTGGTGATGAACATCGTGCCGGCAACGAAGATGCCGAACATGATGATGGCCGTCCAGTTGGTGGCCTGCTTCTCAGCCTGGCCAAGGTCGGCGCCAGCAGCAAGGACGGCGCCGGAGGCCAGCATGGCCAGAAGGCCGAGCAAGAGTTTGGAATTGCGCATCACTTGGTGGCCTCCTTGATGACCTGAGCCTTCAGATCGTCAAACTCGGTATTGGCACGACGAATGTAGATACCGGTGATGATGATGGTGAACAGAATCACACCAACGCCAATGGGAATACCAATCGACATCACACCCGCGCCTGTCTTCTGCGCCAGGAACTCCTTGTTGAAGGCCACCAGCAGGATGTAACCGTAGTAAACGATCATCATCAGCGCTGTCATGATCCAGCCATAGGAATTGCGTTTCGAGACCAGCTCCTGGTATTTTGGATTTGCCCGGATGCGGTCGCCGAGGTCGTCTTTCATATTTCTCCTCCTCTTCGAATAAACCTGCCAGGAGCCAAAGGGACTCCTTTAGGGGTATGTGCAAGTTACAGGCTGACACTTACATCCAACTTACGCTAACGGAAGAAACGGGCCGCCTTGATCGCAGACAGGAAACTCCATCAGGATCAAGCACATAGAAAAAAGAAGGCGTCGCCGACCTCAATTACCGGAAACTCGGCCCGGAAAGTGGACGAAAAAAAGGCGCGAGATTCGCGCCTTTTTCCCCCCCTCTACCCCCGGCCTGACTGCACCGGGTTCCTCCCCTGTTTTTTCTTTTTCCGATTTGCCGTGTTTATTGTTTTCTGCAAATCGCCCCAGCCATTGGGCCGGGGAATGATTTCTTACTTGAGCTGTTCCAGGATCGCCGGGTTCTCCAGCGTCGAGGTGTCCTGGGTGATTTCCTCGCCCTTGGCCAGCTGGCGGAGCAGACGGCGCATGATCTTGCCGGAGCGGGTCTTCGGCAGGTTCTCACCGAAACGGATGTCTTTCGGCTTGGCGATCGGCCCGATTTCCTGACCAACCCAGTTCTGCAGCTCCTTGATCATCGCAACGGCAGCATCGCCGGTCGGACGCGCACCCTTGAGCACCACGAAGGCCACGATTGCTTCACCGGTCAGATCATCCGGACGGCCAACCACAGCAGCCTCGGCAACCTTCTCGTGGGCGACCAGGGCGGATTCGATTTCCATCGTACCCATACGGTGACCGGAAACGTTCAGCACATCATCGATACGGCCGGTGATGGTGAAGTAGCCGGTGTCCTTGTCGCGGATGGCACCGTCGCCCGCCAGGTACAGCTTGCCCTGGAAGTCAGCCGGGTAGTAGGACTTCACGAAACGGTCCGGATCGCCCCAGATGGTGCGGATCATGGACGGCCACGGACGCTTGACAACCAGGATGCCGCCCTGACCCCAGGGAACTTCGGTACCGGTTTCGTCAACCACGGCGGCCTGGATGCCCGGGAAGGGCAGCGTGCAGGAACCGGGGATCAGCGGGGTGGCGCCAGGCAGCGGGGTGATCATGTGGCCGCCGGTCTCGGTCTGCCAGAAGGTATCCACGATCGGGCAGCGGCTGCCGCCAACGTTCTCGTAGTACCACTCCCAGGCTGCGGGGTTGATCGGCTCGCCGACCGAACCCAGGATGCGCAGGCTGGACATGTCGTAGTTCTTGGGATGCACGGCCGGGGTGTTGTCCGCCGACTTGATCAGCGAACGGATCGCGGTCGGGGCGGTGTAGAACACGGAGACCTTGTGATCCTGGATCATCTTCCAGAAACGGCCGGCGTCCGGGTAGGTGGGCACGCCTTCGAACACCACTTCGGTTGCACCGCAGGCCAGAGGGCCGTAGGTGATATAGGTGTGGCCCGTGACCCAGCCGATATCGGCGGTACACCAGAAGACATCATTCGGCTTGATGTCGAAGGTGTACTTCATGGTCAGCACGGCGTGCAGCAGATAGCCGCCAGTGGAGTGCTGAACGCCCTTCGGCTTGCCCGTGGAGCCGGAGGTGTAAAGAAGGAACAGGGGATGCTCGGCCTCAACCCATTCCGGCTCGCAGACGTCGGACTGCTGGGCAACCAGATCGTCGGCCCAGAGGTCACGACCGGCGACCATGGCGGTTTCGGCGCCGGTGCGCTTGACCACGATGACGCTCTTGATGGTCGGGCAGCCGCTGGCCAGCGCTTCGTCGGCGATGGACTTCAGGGGCAGCGCCTTGCCGCCACGATTCTGACCGTCGGAGGTGATCAGCAGAACGGCGCCGGCATCGTTGATGCGGTCGGCCAGGGACTGGGCGGAGAAGCCGCCGAACACGATGGAGTGGGTTGCGCCGATACGGGCGCAAGCCTGCATGGCAACCACACCTTCAATGGACATCGGCAGATAGATGACGACGCGATCACCCTTCTTGACGCCCTGACCCTTCAGCGCGTTGGCGAACTTGCTGACGCGGCTGAGGAGATCGGAGTAGGTGACCTTGGTTACATCACCCTTGTCGCCTTCAAAAATCAGCGCAACTTTGTCGCCCAGACCATTCTTGACCTGACGGTCAAGACAGTTGTAGGAAACGTTCAGCTTGCCATCGGCAAACCACTTGAAGAACGGCGCATTGCTCTCATCCAGGACCTGGGTAAAGGGGGTTTGCCAGTCCAGCAGCTCCTTGGCACGGGTGCCCCAGAAAGCTTCGTAATCCTTTTCGGCTTCGGCACACAGGGCTTTGTACGCATCCATGCCCGACACCGCCGCGTTCTTTACCACCTCTTCAGACGGATAGTAGAACTTCTGGGTGGTTTCGCTCGTCATTTTTTCACCTCTCCTCGTGTTATGAGTGTGCAACGTTGTTAGCTCTGAAACCTTGCTGGCGGGGAGTCCGGCCGCTGATGCCTCTTGGATGCTTGCGCCTTGTGGTGGCGCTTATTGGTGCACCTGCCCTGGGTCCGACAAGCATTAAAGTTGATCAATCTTACACAGGACTTACACAAGATGGCTTCGGCACCCGTTCCGGGCATGGGGCGTTTGGTCTGCACCGTTCTCGTGCATAGCGGGGGTGAACGTACCCAAGACGCCGGCACGAAAACTCATAATGCATTAAATGAAATAGAATGCATGCCATTGAGATAAATTTGTCGACGTCGCGATGCCGGTCCGCTCTCTTCTGCTCCTGCCGTTCCTGCTGGCTGCGTGCGCCTCACGCCCTCCTGAGCTTACGTCGTCAGGGCATCTTCGAACCGAAACCACTGCGCTGCCCACCGCACCCGTGCCACCCTTGTTACGGGACGTCCTGCCCTTACCCGCACCGGTCGCAGCCTCCAGGCTGGAAACCTACTCGGTGGTCGTCACCGGAGTAAATATCCAGGATCTGCTCTTTGCACTGGCCCGCGACGCCCGGATCAACCTCGACGTCCACCCTGGCCTGACCGGAAACGTCACCCTCAACGCGGTCGATCAGACCCTGCCTCAGATCCTCGACCGTCTCACACGGCAGGTGGACATGCGCTACGAGATCCATGGCAGGAACCTCTCCGTCATGCCGGACACCCCTTTCCTGCGTAGCTACCGCCTCGACTACGTGAACCTCAACAGAACGGTGACAGGCACCGTTTCCACCAACACCCAGATCGCGACCGGCGGCACCGGCAGCATGCTGGCCGGCGCGGGCACGGCGGTAGGGCAGGCCGTCGGTGGCAACACCTCAGCCACACGGATAGAAAACCTCTCGCGAAACCAGCTTTGGGAGTCCCTGGAAAAGAACCTGCGCGACCTCCTGCGTGAGACCGACAAGATACTGCCCGAGGGGTCCAGCGAGACCGTCGTCGAGAACACGGAGACGGCGAGCAGCAGCGGACAAGGGGTGAAGCCTGACCTCGGCACCCAGGGCGGGGGCAAGCCGCTGCGCAATCGGAGCACCGCCGGCCGGCCAAGCATGCCCATCGGCTCGGGCGCCATGCAGAGCAACACCACCACCACGGTCCACAAGTCCACGTTTCGCGAAGCCGCATCGGTGATCGCCAACCGGGAAACCGGCGTTCTCACTGTCCGCGCCACGGCGCGTCAGCATGAGAAGGTCAGTGAGTTCATCGACCGGGTGACGTCGGCGGCACGGCGCCAGGTGCTTATCGAAGCGACCATCGTCGAAGTCAGCCTCGGTGACACCTATCGGCAAGGAATCGAATGGAGCCGGATCCTCACCAGCGGGACGCGCTTCGGAATCAGCGGCCCGGGCCTGGGCAGCACCGCGGGCAACGCCATCACCCCATTCAGTGTCACCTACAACAGCGCCGACGGTATCGACTCCACAGTCAAGCTGCTGGAGAGCTTCGGCACGGTGAAGGTGCTCTCCAGCCCCAAGCTCTCGGTGCTCAACAACCAGACTGCTGCCATCAAGGTGGTGGAAGAGTATGTCTATTTCAGCGTCAAGGCCGATACCACCCAGACAACCAACGCTGGCGCACTCACCACGGTCACCACAACCCCCCAGTCGGTTTCCGTCGGGCTGGTGATGACCGTCACGCCCCAGATCAGCGACACCGATGAGGTCATCCTCAACGTCCGCCCGACCATCTCCAGCATCTCGGACTTCCGCCGTGACCCCAACCCGAGCATTCCGGGCGGCATCGCCAACCTTGTGCCACAGATACGAACCCGCGAGATCGAGTCCATCCTGCGCATCGGAAATGGAGAGACGGCGATTCTCGGCGGCCTGATGGAAGACCGCATCGACTTCAAGACCGGACGGGTTCCGCTTATCGGCCAGATTCCCCTGCTCGGGGAGATCTTCACCAACCGCGACAATGGCATCCAGAAGACCGAGCTGGTCATATTCCTGCGCCCGGTGGTCGCCAGTGCAGCCCGGTCTGCCGGTGCTGGAGGTCATCTGCACGACCGCCTTCCCGACGCGAGCTTCTTCCGCAACACCCCCACACCCGGCACCCCCAACTTCCCCCCCGACACCGGGCGCCTTGATGCACCGGCAAAGCATCAACCATGAGCCGCCTCCTCGAAGCCCTGCGCCAAGCCGAAGGCGACAGCCATGTATCCGCGCCGCCAGCCCGCGGGGCGACGCACTCCGGACTAGCACTCGAACCCCTCACCGGAGATTCGCAACCGTCCGTTGAACCTGCCAGGGATAGGCCGGCCTCGCCCCCCGGCCCCACCGCCGAGCCTACCCCGCCGATACGACATCCCTCCTCATCCCTTGTTCGCCCCCTGCTGATCGGACTTGCCGGTGCAGCGGCACTGGCGGGGATGGCCGGCGGCATCTGGCTGGAGCTGCAACCCCTGGCCCACGCCGATGCACCCCACCCGGGCCGGCAGATGCCGCCGGTGGTCTTGCCCGCGGCGCCAGCGGATCCGGCAGCCACGCTACCTGCCACCATTGGCCCATTGTTAACAACGGCTGAGAGCCCGGGCCTTCCCCTGCCAGTGCTTACAAGGCCAGCAGTCGGCCCCCGGCCTGCGCGACATTCTGACGCGCCCGACCCGCCAACCACTCATCGTGACGGACTCGAACCCCAATTCCGGCAGAGCAACTCCGGGGGTGAAACCCAGCCCACTTCCGCGGCCCATGCAGCCCTCATGGCAGGTGACACGGTCCGTGCCGAGGCGCTCTATCGCGCTGCACACCAGATCGCACCCACAGACACCGACGCGCTCCGCGGCCTTGGCGCCCTGGCATTGCAGGCCCGCCGCCCAGTCGACGCAGAGGCTTACTTCACTGCAACCCTGGATCTCGACCCGACCGACCCGGTCGCCATCGCCGGACTGAGCCTCGTCCGACCGGACACCGCCACCGAATCCCGTCTTCGCCAGCTCATCGCCGGGCAGCCGGACGCCCTTGCACCCCGGCTTGCCATTGCCGAACGCCTCGCCCGCGAACAGCACTGGGCCGAAGCCCGGCGCAGCTACGCCCTGGCCCACGCCCTCGCGCCGACGGACCCGGACATCACTTATAACCTGGCGGTGAGCCTCGATCATTCAGGCCAGCGCCACCTGGCCGCCGATCACTACCGCCTGGCCCTGGACCTGGCGGCGCAACAGTCCGCGCGCTTCAACCCATCCCAGTGCGCGGCGCGCCTGCACGCGCTCACTTCTGTCGAGGCATCCCCATGAACAAGGCGCCACAGACCCCTCAACCCATTGGCCAGACGCTCATTGCCCTGGGCCTGATCAGCAGCGACCAGCTTCACATCGCCCTGCGCGAACAGACGCGCACCCGGGAGATCATCGGCCGGCAGCTCGTCCGTCTGGGCTTTCTTTCCGAGGCCACACTGCGCGATGCCCTGGCCCGCAGCCTTGACCAAACCTGTGCCGACCTCACCGGCCTGTTGCCAGACGCAGAAGCCCTCACCCTGGTACCGCGTCAGGCCGCCCGCCGTCTCGGCCTGATCCCCCTCAGCTACGACGCCGAGCGATGTCACCTGGTCGTCGCATCCAGCAACACCCGGGACATCCTCGCCCAAGACCAGCTCCGCAGCCTGCTCCCCAGCGGCGCCACCGTCGAGCTGCGGCTCGCGGGCGACTCCGAGATCGCCTGCGCCATCGACATGCTCTATGGGCACGAGCTGTCCATCGACGGAATCCTTCATGAGATCGAAACGGGCGAGACGGACGCCAGCGGTCTGGCCGGCCGGGGCGACACCTACGCCCAGCCGGTGGTACGGCTGATCGACGCCCTGCTTGCCGATGCCGTCAAGCGCGGCGCCTCCGACCTCCACTTCGAACCGGAAGCAGGCTTCCTGCGCATCCGCTATCGCATCGACGGCCTCCTGCGCCAGATCCGCGCCCTGCACAGATCCTACTGGCCCGCCATGGCGGTGCGCATCAAGGTCATGGCCGGACTCAACATTGCGGAGACCCGCGCCCCCCAGGATGGCCGGATTTCCCTCAGCGTTAGCGGCCGCCCTGTGGACTTCCGCGTCTCCACGCAGCCCACCATCCATGGCGAGAACATTGTCCTTCGGGTACTGGATCGTCAGAAAGGCATCGTCGGCCTGAATGAACTCGGGCTCAGCGCTCCCCGCCTCGATCTGCTCAAACTGATGATCGCCCGGCCGGAAGGGCTGATCCTCGTCACCGGCCCCACCGGCAGCGGCAAGACCACCACCCTGTATTCCATCCTTGGTCACATCAATGCGGAGGGCATCAACATCATGACCCTCGAAGACCCGGTGGAATATCCCATGGCGCAGATCCGCCAGACCGCGGTATCCGATTCGGCCAGGCTGGATTTCGCCAATGGGGTGCGGGCCATGCTGCGCCAGGATCCGGACGTGATCCTGGTAGGCGAAATCCGCGATAGCGACACCGCCCGCATGGCCTTCCAAGCGGCCATGACCGGACATCAGGTGTATTCCACCCTGCACACCAGCTCGGCCATCGGCGCCATCCCGCGCCTGTTCGACCTGGGCATCGTGCCCGACATCCTGGCCGGCAACCTTATCGGCATCGTGGCCCAGCGACTGGTACGCCGCCTGTGCCCCCACTGCCGCGAAGCCTACCCCGCTGCCGACTACGAAATGCGGCTGCTGGGATGTACCGACAATGCAGTGCGCCCCACCCTGTTCCGCGCCCGGGGCTGCCCCCAGTGCGACTTCCAGGGCTACCGGGGGCGCATGGCCATCATGGAACTGCTACGCATGGACGCGGACTTGGACGAACTGATTGCCCGTCGCGCCACGGCCCGCGAACTCCATCATGCGGCGGCCTCCCGGGGCTTCAGGCCGCTGGCCGACGATGGCTCCCGCCGGGTCCTGGAGGGCAGCACGTCCTTCGAGGAACTCTCCCGGGTCATCGACCTGACCGGACGCCTGCTCCCATGAGTGATTTCGGCTATCGGGCGATGAACCGCCAAGGCCGCATCGTGCGCGGACGGATGGATGCCGCCAACCCGGGCGATCTCGAACTGCGCCTGCACCGACTCGGACTGGACCTGGTCCACGGTACACCGGTGCGGCCGATGAACTGGCGCCCCAAGCGCAAGATCAGCCGGCGCGAGCTGATCAACTTCTGCTTTCACCTGGAGCAGTTCCTGCGGGCTGGCGTGCCGATCATCGACAGCCTCGCCGACCTGCGCGACGCCCTGCATCGCGCGCCCTTCCGCCAGATCATCGGCGACGTCGTGGAGGCCATCGAGGGCGGACTCAGCCTGTCCCAGGCGCTGCAACGCCATCCCGAGGTCTTCAATGGCGTCTTTTGCAGCCTGGTACGGGCCGGCGAACACACCGGGCGGCTGCCGGAAGTCCTCCGCGCCCTCACCGACGCCCTCAAGCGTGACGATGAGCTGGCCGCCTACGCCCTGCGCATCGCCCTCTACCCGGCCATTGTCAGCCTCGTCATCGCCGCAGCGATGGCGGTTGCATTGATCCATGTTGTCCCGGAGCTTGCCCGCCTGTTCCAGAGTGCAGGGCAGGCCCTACCCTGGCAAACCCGGGCCCTCATCGCCCTGTCCGGCTTCGTCATCGAGCACGGCTGGCTGTTGCTGGTGGGCGCCATCGCCAGCGTGGCGCTGGCGCGCCATGCGATCACCACGCGCCCGGCCGCAAGACTGCGCTTCGATGCCGCCCTGCTACGCCTGCCCATCCTCGGCGCCGTCCGGCGCAAGATCATCCTGGCCCGCTTCACCGGCCTGTTCGCAATGATGTACGCCTCGGGCATCACCGTCATCGACGCCCTCAAGTCTGCAGAGGATGTCGTGGGCAATCGGGCTCTGTGCCAGGGGCTGCAACAGGTCGGGCAACACATTGCCCAGGGCAGCAAGGTATCCGACGCCTTCCGCTCCGTCGAACTGTTCCCACCGCTGGTCACCCGCATGTTGCGGGTCGGCGAGAGCACCGGAGCCCTGGACACGGCCCTCGCCAACGTCAGCTACTTCTACGACCGGGATGTGCGAGAAGCCATCGAAAGACTGCAGGCCAGCATCGAACCCACCCTCACCCTGTTGCTGGGCGGGCTGCTGCTGGCGGTCATGGGCGCCGTCATGATGCCGGTCTACGACATCGTCACCCGGATGAAATTCTGAGCATGCGCGGAACCTACATCGTCCACCTCGCCCCCACCTGCCTCACCGCATTCTCCGTTGGGCGCCATGGGGTCGCCGCAGAGCATGCCTTTTCCCACTCGGCGGAAGGGCATCGGGACTTTGAAACCTTCCTTTCCGGACTGGACGGGGCTGCGCGGATCAGCCTGCTCGTGGATGTGCCGGACGAAGCCCACCATATCGAGTCCCTGCCCTTCGTCAGAGGGCGTGACCGACGGGCCATGCTGAGCCGTCGCCAGGACCACCTCTTCGGCGACACACCTTTCCGCAGCCATCTCTCCCTCGGCCGGGAAAGCGATGGCCGCCGCGACGAAAGGATCCTGTTCGCTGCCTTGACGCGCCCGGCCACCATCCGGCCATGGCTCCAGCGGATCGTGGCGTCCCCCTGCGTCCTGGCCGAAATGACCAGCACCTCCTTTCTCTCGCAAGCCCTGGCCATTCCCCTTCAACCGGCGTCCCAGCTCTTCCTGTTCGCCCACCAGACACCTGCCGGATTGCGCGTATCCTGCTTCGAGAACAAGCACTTACGTTTCAGCCGCCTCACCGCCAGCGGCGCAGCCGGCCCTGACTCGGACACTACTTTCGTGGTCGATGAAATCCGGCGCAGCTACGATTACCTGCTAAGCCAGCGCGCCCTGCCGCACAACCGGCCAACAGTGGCATACATCCTGGTGGCGGACGACGCGGCCCGGGATGCCCTGCAGGCCGCCCAGTTTGCCAGCCCGGGCCTGACACTTCAGCCCGTGCTCATGACTGAGGCCAGCGCGGCCCTCCGACTCGTGCCCCCCGGCGCGGGCGCCAACAGCCTGCCACTGCTGATCCAGACTTTCGCCACCCGCCGGCCGCGGCTCCCCCAGTTCGCTCCCACCGACGCCCTCGCCGGACAGCGCCTGCAGCGGCAAGGGCGTATCGCTGGCGCGCTCGCCGCCGTCATCTTCCTCATCTGCCTCGGATCGGCCGGCCTCACACTGCTCGAAGCCCGTGGCAAGCGCAGCCTGACCGAAAACAGCCTGCGCCAGGCCACCATTCTGGAAGCCCGCCTGGTCGACGTCATCGGCAAAACACCCGCCTTACCCCAACCCCTGGAAAAGCTGCGCCCGACCCTGGACATGCTCCAGGCCCTGGCGGCCAGCAGCATGGGGCCCGAACCCGCCCTGCACCGGCTTGCCGCCGCGCTCGCGCCGGTCAGTGGTTTCAATCTGCAGGAGATCGAGTGGACCATCGCCGCCCCCGTTGCAGAACCACCCGCAATGGGGGCGGCCACCCAAGCACTGCGCGTGCGCTTCGACCTCCCAAGCGGCACCGATCGCGCCCGGGAACGGGCGCACCAGGCACTTTCGATCCTGGCAGCCATAGATACCCTGGCAGGCGCGCAGATCCAGATCCTGCGCCAACCCGCCGAAACGTCCGGGTCAGAACCCTTGCGCGTGGCGGCGTCACTCCCAGGCGACATATCACCCCAGCTTGAAGTCCGGGTCCGACTGCCCTTGAACCCACCATGACACCCCCGGGCCACCCCTATCTAAGGCTACGCGCACCTGTCGTCGTCAGCATCCTGCTGTTGGCCGGCGGCATCGCCATCGTCGCTGGAAGCCGCCACGCGCTTGCCACCGCCGAAAACAGGGCACGTTCAGCGGCACAGACGCTGGCGGATGTGGAGCGCCGGCTTGCCAACGCCGAGCATGTCGCGCAGCTCAGTCGTGAAGCCCTGGCCCATCACGCCCAGATGCAGGCCGCAGGCTTCGACCGTCCCACCGACCGGGTCAGGTGGGTCGAGCAGATGGAAGCCCTGCGCAAGGCGCTGCCTGTCGTTCAACTCGATTACGAGATCGGCCCGGAACACCCCATGCACGGTGACCGATCCGATGAGCCACCCACCCTGTTCGCCAGCACCCTGCATGTGCAGGCACGCGTCGCCCATGAGGACGCCTTTCTCACCCTCATCCGCCAACTCCGCGAGGCCGGCCCTGCCCTCCGGCCAACCCGCTGCCAACTCTCCCGCCAGACAGATGACTCGGGACAGGAAAGCCTTTCAGTGCGATGCGATGTGGACTGGATCCGCGCCCGCCTCTCCCCCTCCGAGACGGCCAGCCCTTCGAGTGCCGGCCAGGCCACGGGAGGAGGATGAAAGGTGCCGCTACGCGGCTCGCAGCCCCCGAGGGGGCTGTGTCAGGAGCGGTAGTCCGCGTTGATCTTCACGTAGTCGTACGAGAAGTCGCAGGACCACAGGGTGGACGCTTGGTCGCCCCGTGCGAGGTCCACCCGAACGGTGATCTCTGCTTCCTTCATCACCCGGGCGCCAGCCTCTTCCCGGTACGAGGCGGCACGCCCACCCTTCTCGGCCACCAGCACCTCTTCAGTGGAGCTGCCCAGCCAGACCCGAATGCCGGATACGTCCAGATCGTCGATGCCGGCATAGCCAATGGCTGCAAGAATGCGCCCGAGATTGGGGTCGGAAGCAAAAAAGGCGGTTTTGACCAGGGGCGAATGGCCGATAGCGTAGCCAACCTTGCGGCACTCATCGCGGCTCCGGCCACCCTCGATCTGCAGGGTGATGAACTTGGTCGCACCCTCACCGTCCCGGACGATGGCCTGGGCCAGCCAGATGGACAACTCAAGCACGGCAGCCCGGAAGGCCGCGTAGTCGGCGGACAGGCCATCGCTGAGGGTTTCGTTTCCCGCCTGACCGGTGGCCATCAGGATGAAGCTGTCGTTGGTGGAGGTGTCACCATCGACGGTGATGCTGTTGAAGGACACATCCGCCGCCTCCTTGACGAGGGCATCGAGCAGCGGTTGCGCCACGTCGGCATCGGTAGCGAGAAAGCCCAGCATGGTGGCCATGTTGGGCTTGATCATGCCGGCCCCCTTGGACATACCGGTCAGGGTGACCGTCTTGCCGCCAATCGTCACCTGACGGGATGCCGCCTTGGGCACCGTGTCGGTGGTCATGATGCCGTGGCAGGCCTCGTACCAGCCATCAGACTTGAGGGCATCGCGAGCTGCCGGAAGCCCGGCAATCAGCTTGTCCACGGGCAGCGGCTCAAGAATGACCCCTGTCGAGAACGGCAATACCTGATTGGCCTGGATGCCAAGCAACCCGGCAACGGCCTCGCAGGTGGCCCGCGCGGTGGCCAGGCCGGGCTCGCCCGTACCGGCGTTGGCAACCCCGGTATTGATGACCAGGGCACGCACCTTCCCTTCCGTCAGGTGCGTCCTGCACACCTGGACCGGTGCGGCGCAGAAGCGATTCTGGGTGAACACACCAGCCACGCGGGTTCCCGGGGCCAGTTCAATGAGCGTGAGATCCTTGCGGTTCAGCTTGCGAATGGCCGCCTCGGTCACACCGAGTCTTACGCCGGGCACCGGCAGCAGGGCATCAGCAACGGGAGGGGAGAGCAAAACGGGCATGACGAGAACTCCAGGGACAGGGCCGATCGGAAAAGTTAGCGATGATAAGCCCGGAGGTGTTTCAGGCGCACCATCCGGATTCACACTCCTTCGACAGAGTGGACGCCAGGCAGCCCTTCACGCAAGATACCCATCGGGCAAGCTCGGCAGACTCGACACGCCGTGGGCATCTCATGCAGATCGTCGGGTATTGAACGGCAGGCAGACAGCAGCAATCGCCCTGCGCCCCTGAACCCGCAGCGGCCGCCGGCTGACTTCCCGTATCCTGCCCCAGGCCAGGACCCAGGTGCAACGGGGCGAGCCATGGACGGCAACGGTACAAGAGGCAACCATTTGACAGGACAAACGAGGCGGCATATGACAATCCCAGATCCCATCCTCAGGATACTCACGCTCGCTCGCTGGGCGCCAAGTGGAGACAACTGCCAGCCCTGGAAATTCGAGGTAGTGAACGACAGCCACATTGTCGTTCACGGCAGCGATACCCGTGAATGGTGCCTCTATGATTTCGACGGACATGCAAGCCACATCGCCCATGGGGCCTTGATCGAAACGATAAGAATCGCAGCCAGCGCTGAAAAGCTGTCGATCTCATGGAAAAGAAGAAACGACACCGCCGAGACAAGCGCGGTCTACGACGTCCATTTTCAACCGCAAGCGGGACTGTCCAACGACCCTCTGCTGCCATTCATTGAATCACGCGTGGTGCAGCGCCGGATGATGAAGAGGCACCCCCTGTCGAATGAGCAGAAGAGGGCTCTTGCCGCCGCAGCGGCCCCCGGCCTTGAAGTCGTTTTTCTTGAAACGGGATCGGACAAGTCGAACATTGCCAAACTGTTATGGCGAAGCGCATATGTGCGCCTGACCTGCCCAGAGGCCTATGACGTTCATCGCGAGGTCATTGAATGGAACGCACGCTTCAGTAACGACAAGATTCCCGAGGAGGCCGTCGGCGTCGACCCAATGACAGCCAAGCTCATGAGATGGGTGATGCAAAGCTGGACGCGTGTCAACTTCTTCAACAAGTTCCTCTTTGGGACCATCCCGCCAAGAATCCAGCTCGACGTACTCCCTGCGCTTTTCTGCGGCACTCATGCCTTGCTGAAACCAAAGGGCCCACTATCCGGCACCGACGACTATGTTGCTGCAGGCATGTCCATTCAGCGCTTCTGGCTGACCGTCGCATCGCTAGGGCTCTATCTGCAGCCTCAAATGACGCCAGTAATATTCAGATGGTACGCTCGGCGTGAAAGGCCCTTTGCAGCCTCACCGGAATCGATGAAAATCGCCAAGGAAATATCCGGGCAGCTCGAGAAACTGGCAAACATCGACAAACAAGACGATATCGCCTTCTTTTGCCGCCTTGGGGAGTCCAGCCCTCCACGCTCCAGATCCTTACGCAAAAATCTGGACGACTTGATCATTCGCTCCTGAGCCGGCGCGCCCATCTGACTCGACACCGTGCTTTCGCCGCTTCCGCGTTGCGCAGAAGCTGGGATGCTGACGTCCATGGCGCAGCCAGCGCACTCCGTTTTTCGGAGGGCGCCGAAAAGACCGTGCTTCAGATGTTCTGACGCAAAGCGTCAACAATCGGAATTCGGCTGATCTTGCGTGCCGGGAGCACTGCAGCCATCACCGTTGCCAGGAAACCAATAAAGAAGGCCACGACGACTGTCAGAGGCACGATCCTGATCATGGCCGTATAACCTACATTGGAATTGGGCGGAGGCGGCATCGGAATGCCAATCGCTGAAACCACGATGGCCAGGAGCACGCCCACGATGACGCCAAGAGCAGCCCCTACCAAACCTAACAAGGCACTTTCCATGATGACCAGACGCACCACGTCCTGACGCCGGTTTCCAAGCGCCTGCATGGTTCCGAACTCGCCCTGACGCTCGAAAAGACTCATGTTGACGCTATTGGCCACGGAAAGCAGAACCATGAGCAGAATGATGAATTGCAGGACTCCGAACTGCCGGTCATACAACTGAACCGCCTTGTCGTAATAGTCCGATATGGTTCTCCAGCTTCTGACCTCGAACTCACTCCCATCCAGAGCCGTCTCGACGAGGCTCAGAACACGCTCCGTATCCCGGGTCTCATGCAAGGAAACGACCAACAAGTTGACGCCCTTGCTGTAAAGCAATTCCTGGGCGGCCCTTAGCGGAATACGCACAGCCCGCGCATCGTACTCCTTGGAAAAGGTCTGAAATACCCCGATAACCTGGAGATCGAGCGTATTCATGGCCCCTTCCGCGGTGTTGGCCAACAGCGTTACCCGATCTCCGGGCTTCAGACCCAGGGAGCGCGCCAACCCATCGCCGAGCATGATGCCATCGGTGTCGGTGCCTTTCAGGTGACGACCGCCGGTAATCATCACCAAGGTGCCGAGACGTGCCTCCTTGTCGGCCTCCAGCCCCTCTCCAATGATGGCGAAGTCACGTTTCCCGTTGTTCAGCAAACCCGAAAAATACATCCGTCCCATGACGGCATCGACACCCTGGATCTGTGAGACTCGGGCCTCAAGCTCAGCAGGGCTCTCAATCATGAACCGCTCGGGGGAGCGTGTTCCCTTGTCGAGAAAGTCCTTCTTGAAAACCTGAAGATGTCCCGTCTGCGAGTGGATGATGGCTTCACCCAACTGGACAAATATATCCTGAATGAATCCACCGGCAAGGATCAGCCCTACGACCCCAAATGCCACCGCCATCAAGGTGACGCCGCTACGCAGCCTTTGCCTGAAGATATTTCGCAGCGCTAGAGTAATCGGCATGATGTAATTTCAACGCTGATGCCGCAACGCATCCACGATGATCACATTCGAGGCTCGCCAGGCCGGAACGACACTTGCAATGAGCGTCGTTCCCACAGCCAGCAGCAGCGCATCAAGCACCAGCGACCACGTGATCATGATCTCGCCAATGTAGCCCTTGGCCATACCCGGCGGAGGAGGCATCGGGATGCCGATTGCGGAAATGATATGGGCCAAGATGTAACCAACGACAACGCCAAGTGCCCCGCCCAGGAACCCTAAAATCGCGCCCTCGATGATGAACATTCGCAAGACCGCCTTGCGCCTCTTTCCCAATGCCATGACGGTGCCGATCTCATTCATCCGTTCTATGACCGCCATGGAAAGCGTGTTGGAGATAGACAGGATGATGATCATGCCGATCAAGAACTTGACAACCCCCACCTGCCGGGAAAAAAGGATGACCGTCTTATTGTAGAAATCGGCTAGCTGGTACCAAGGAACCGCTTCAAACCCCTTGCCCCTGAGCTGCTCCCCGTACTGCGCCATGAAGAGATCCGTGTCCTCCGTCCGGTCCAGCACTACGACCCAATTCGTAGCCCCCGCAACCTTAACGAGTTTGCGAACAGTTTCAAGCGGCACCCGCAACGAACTGTCATCGAAGGCCTTGCTGTATGTGGAAAAGATACCCCGTACATGACATTCAACCCCGTTCACTCCACCAGACTTGGTCGTCACGAGAAGCACAACGCGATCCCCCACCTTCACACCAAGGTTTGCGGCCAGCCCCTCGCCAATGACCAACCCCACCGGATCAGAAGGCGACAGGGGCTCACCGGAGACGATCTGGATGCCATTGCTCAAGCGGATCTCCTTGCCTGGATCCACGCCTTCCCCGGAAAAAGACAGGGTTGCATCCCCGAAACTGACCAGCCCCGTGAACGCCAGGCGGGGCGTTACAACTTGCACCCCGGGCGCCGAAGCCAAGCTCTGGAGCGCCCCATTTGCCGCATCCGCAGGAAGCAGGTTGGCATAGGGATCTGCCGCCCCTCCATCAAAGTAACGAGGCCGGACGACCTGTACGTGACCTAGCTGGGACTGGATCGTAGACTCCCGCATCTGCAGGAAGATCCACTCGATGAAGCCGCTGGCAAGCATCAATGCCACGACACCGCCCACAATGGTGAGAAGAGCGAACAAGGCCCGACGCCTCTGCCGCAACACGTTACGGGCAGCGACGTCAAGCTCCAACATCACGGTTGATAGAGCAATCATCGTCTGAAGACGTCGCGCGCCTTGTTACCTGAACACTTGATTACAGAGCTTCACATGATACCCAGCTACACCCGAAGGTACCAGCAAGCCGGCCGCGAGACCGCCCGCCCCGTCGCACGTGCCGAAATTTGTGTCGGCATTTTTTACAGATGCCGCTTGAACGGAACCTGGTTCGCCAGGGCCGACCGCAAGCGGCACTTTTTTTCTGTTAAAAAACAGAACACTAACCCACCGACAAAAAATCAGGCCCATGTTTTGCTTAGATTACTGCACGGCGTCGGTATCTGCCTAAACTCAACTATCTCAAGGAGTATTTCATGCTAAAAAAGACTCTTGTCGGCCTTGCCCTCGCAGCACCGCTGTTCGCTTTCGCTGCCCCCACGACTTTCAGCAACGTTCCCCTGGGCGGCGCTAAGACCTTCGACTTCGAACAGATCCAGATCTCTGGCGGCAACTCCGCTGTGACCCTGACCGATGCCAACATGAACGGCGTGCTTGATGCCGGCGACACTTTCGTTGAAACCGGCCTGGTGGCGGGCGTGGGCTTCACCGATTCTCTCGGCAACGTGCTCATCGACACCGGCCTGAACTCCTCCGGCGGCTATCAGCTGTTCGCCGTGTTCAACCCGCTGGGTGGTCAAGTGATCGCTGGCGGCGCGATCGCTCCGGGAATCTTCTCGTACGTGGTCGGTTTCGCCGGAACCTCCGGTTTCGATCTCTACTATGACACCGACCTCTCCGCCGGCCTGCAGGGCAGCAACATCATCGGCCGTGGCTCCAATGGCCGTGGCACCTGCAGCGTCAATTCGATCAGCCAAAGCGGCGATTGCGTGCTCACCTTTGACTTTGACGCCGCCGCTGTGAGCGCCGCAGGTGTCTTCACCCAGATGGGCGTCGACATTGGCACCCTGGACGCCTCCGTCCGTGTTGACATGAACGTTGACGCCATCAACCCGAGCTTCTTCTCCCCGACCTACAGCGTGGTCGGCGGTACTCAAAATCGCTCCCTGAACCACAACGGCTCTGCTTCCTTCACGGTTCCCGAACCCAGCAGCCTGGCGCTGCTTGGTCTGGCCGGTCTGGCTGGCATGGCCCGTCGCCGCAAGGCAGCCTGATCGACTTCGGACCGCACCTGCTGTTCAGGAGACGGTCCGAAGCATTGAACCACCAAGGGCTCCAGGCCCAGGAGGTTCACTTGAACAAGAGAGCTCCCCATTTGGGGGGCTCTTTTTTTTGCCATTGGTCTGCGCACCAACGTTCATCCGACGCTTCAGCCTGAAGCGTCCTGATTGGCTGGTTTGTCTTTTTGGCAATCGAATGTACAGTGGAAGCCCGAGTACTGACATTCATGGAGCGCTCCATCATGCCCTCACTCTCAGTGATGAAGATCTTACTGAAAGAACTGATGACAAACGAGCAAGTGCCGAGAACACCGGAGCCAAAGCTTGTGATGGATGACGTCGACCAAGTCGAGGCATACACCCAGGCAGGACGGGAGAGTGGCGTCATGGCCCCTGTCTATCTGTTTCACGCAACACAGATATGCCAAGTTATTGATTCGGGAGACCACGTACTTGATCTCGCCTGCGGTCCGGCAAATCAACTCTGCATGATCGCTCGACTCAATCCGGACTGCCGATTCACAGGCATCGACCTATCCCCAACCATGCTGGATCAGGCCCGCGCCCTTGCGACCGAGATGGGCCTCTCCAACGTGGATTTCACCGCCGGATCCATCACGGATCTCTCCGGATTTGGCGACAAAAGCGTCGATTGCATCATGTCAACGATGGCCTTGCATCACCTTCCGGACTTTGACTCACTGCGCTGCACCATGAAGGAATCGGCACGAATCCTGAAAGATGGGGGAGGACTCTATCTCGCCGACTTCGGCCGTCTAAAACGGGGGGACTCCATTGAGTATTTTGCCTCTCAATACAAGGATCGACAGCACCCCCTTTTCACACTCGACTATTTGAACTCACTCCATGCCGCATTCACTCTCCAGGAGTACGAACGGGCATGCGCGGAGGCATTTGATCTTCGCGCGAAAGTGTTCAGTACCTGGATGGTGCCTTATATGCTCGCCACACGGACACCACCGCGGCGAGCGCTACCACCTCGACTCGCGCAAGCCTTGGGAGCCATCCAAGCCGACTTGCCGGATTACCACAAGCGGGATTTTTCAGACCTGAAGACGTTCTTCAGTTTGGGTGGAGTGAAGACCCCAGCATTGGGCTAAGCCCAAACCGTCCCGACGGACCCTTGCGGCGGATGATCTCATTCGCCGCCCTCGCGGGAAACCTCAGCTCCAATTCCAGGAGTGCCGAAGGCTCCAAAAGGGTTTCAACTTCGCGCGCCAGTCTGCAGGCAGGCGCAACGAAAGCATGTCTTGCCTGGTTGATGAGGTCTTGCCGTGCACATAAGAAGAGTCGAAGCGCTTGACGGACGATCGGGCCTTCTTGGCAAACGGATGCCGACGCGAGTAGCGACTGAACTCACTTCACGGCAACCGCTGGATCGCCAAGCCGACAGCACGCAGGCATGACGGCAGGCAATGGCGACCGATGGCTTCAGTGATAGCTGATGGAACTGCCCGCTTTCAGCCAATCCCACCAGCACGACTGGCCCAGGAAAAGCAATCGGGCAAGTCCTAGCTCAACTTACCGTGGCAATGCTTGTACTTCTTGCCGGAACCGCAGGGGCAGGGATCGTTCCTCCCCGCCCGCGGCGCCACGTTGACGGTCGGCTGAGGGGTTTCGCGATCAGGATTCGCCGTCGCCAGCGCCTCGTCGTAATCGGCGTGGTGATACTGGACGTTCTCCAGGCCAGCGGGTGCCTCGACCTCTTCCAGTTGCGCTTCGGATCGGATCTGGACGGTCATCAGCAGGCGGGTCACTTCGGTGCGCACGAGCTGGAGCAGGGTCTCGAAGAGTTCGAAAGCTTCGCGCTTGTATTCCTGCTTGGGGTTCTTCTGGGCGTATCCGCGCAAATGGATACCCTGACGCAGATGATCCAGGGCAGACAGGTGCTCCCGCCAATGGGTATCCAGGCTCTGCAGCATCACATTGCGTTCGAACCCATGCCAGGCATTGGCATCAACCAGGGCGACCTTGTCGGCATAGGCCTGTGCGCCGGCCTCGATCACTCGCTGGAGGATGTCATCGTCCGTCAGACCCGGATCGGCCTTGACCCATTCGCCAACAGGGATCTTCAACTGGTACTCGGACTCGAGGGCCAGCTCGAGGGCAGGAATGTCCCACTGCTCCTCGACGGAATCGACCGGCACGTAGATGCGGAACAGGTCGTGGAGCACGCCTTCCCGCATGGCGGTGACCGTCTCGGAGATGTCCGTGCTCTCCAGCAGCTCGTTGCGCTGCTGGTAGATGACCTTGCGCTGGTCATTGGAGACATCGTCATACTCAAGGAGCTGCTTGCGGATGTCGAAGTTGCGCTGTTCGACCTTTCGCTGGGCAGTCTCAAGGGAGCGGGTCACCATGCCGGCCTCGATGGCCTCGCCTTCGGGCATCTTCAAGCGGACCATGATGGCGTTGAGACGCTCGCCGGCGAAGATCTTCATCAGCGGATCTTCCAGTGACAGGTAGAAGCGGCTTTCACCCGGATCGCCCTGACGGCCGGACCGGCCCCGTAGCTGGTTGTCGATGCGGCGCGACTCGTGACGCTCGGTGCCGATGATCTTCAGGCCGCCGGCCTGAAGCACCTTCTCATGGCGCAGCTTCCATTCTTCACGCAGAGTGGCAATATGCGCGTCCTTGTCCGCCTCGGAGAGGGCCTCATCCTCACGGATGAGGGACACGGGCTTCTCGACGTTGCCCCCGAGCACAATGTCGGTGCCGCGGCCGGCCATGTTGGTGGCGATCGTGATCACCCCGGGACGCCCTGCCTCGGCAACGATCTCGGCCTCACGGGCATGCTGCTTGGCGTTGAGCACATTGTGCGGCAGCTTGGCACGGGTCAGGAGATCCGACAGCAATTCGGAATTTTCGATGGAGGTTGTTCCGACCAGCACCGGCTGGCCGCGCTCCACGCAATCCTTGATGTCGGCGATGATCGCGTCGTGCTTCTCCTTCATGGTGCGGTACACCTTGTCGTTCTGGTCCTTGCGGATCATCGGACGGGTGGTGGGCACGACCACGGTCTCAAGGCCGTAGATCTGATGGAATTCGTAGGCTTCGGTATCAGCCGTTCCGGTCATGCCGGCCAGCTTGCCGTACATGCGGAAATAGTTCTGGAAGGTGATGGAGGCGAGGGTCTGGTTCTCGGCCTGGATCTTCACGCCTTCCTTGGCCTCGACGGCCTGATGCAGCCCCTCGGACCAGCGGCGCCCGGCCATCAGGCGGCCGGTGAACTCATCCACGATCACCACTTCGCCGTTCTGCACCACGTAGTGCTGATCCTTGTGATACAGGGCATGGGCCCGTAGCGCGGCATAGAGGTGGTGGATCAGGAGGATATTGCCCGGATCGTAAAGGCTCGACCCCTCCGCCAGCATGCCCAGACGGGCCAGGATTTCCTCGGCGTGCTCGTGGCCCTGCTCGGTGAGCAGCACCGAGTGGGCCTTGAGATCGACGGTGTAGTCGCCCGGTGTGGTGATGTTCTCACCCTCGCCTTCCTGGCGGGTAAGCAGGGCCGGGACGGCATTCATGCGCAAGTACAGCTCGGTATGATCCTCGGCCTGGCCTGAGATGATCAGCGGCGTACGGGCTTCGTCGATCAGGATGGAGTCCACCTCATCGACGATGGCGTAATTGAGGCCGCGCTGCACCCGCTCGCCCAATTCATACACCATGTTGTCACGCAGGTAGTCGAAACCAAACTCGTTGTTGGTGCCATAGGTGATGTCCGCCGCGTAGGCAGCCTTCTTGGCATCATGGGGCATCTGCGACAGGTTGCAGCCGACGCTCAGCCCCAGAAAACGGTAGATGCGCCCCATCCAGTCGGAGTCACGGCTGGCCAGGTAGTCGTTGACGGTAATGACATGCACGCCCTTGCCGGTAAGTGCATTCAGGTAGACCGGCAGGGTGGCGGTCAGGGTCTTGCCCTCACCGGTGCGCATTTCAGCGATCTTGCCAGCATGCAGGACCATGCCGCCGACCATCTGCATGTCGAAATGGCGCATCCCGTGCACCCGCTTGCCCGCTTCGCGGACGACGGCAAAGGCCTCGGGCAGCAGGGCATCGAGACTCTCGCCATTGGCGATGCGCCCACGGAACTCATCCGTCTTGCCGCGCAACTCCTCGTCGGACAAGGCCTGTATCTTCGGCTCAAAGGCGTTGATGGCACGCACCGTTTGGGAATACTGGCGAATCAGCCGGTCGTTGCGGCTACCGAAAATTTTCTTGAGAAGGCCTGCGATCATTTGATTTCGAAGGGAAAACGCGGCAAAACGCGGATTCTATCATGGCACCCGGACGCGACCGTGACGGACCACCGGGCGACAGTGATACTTGTCCGCCCCGGACTATCCTCCTACGATGGGGGCGTTTTCGTGTTTTCCAAGCCCCGATGAGCGCCAGTTCGATCGACAACTTCCTGGGAAGCGGCGACACCCTCGCCCGCCTGCAGGCCCACGCCGGCCGCCTGCTGCGCCTGCAGCAGCAGTTGGGCGAGCTTCTGCCGGATTACCTGGCGGACGCCTGCCGGGTCGCGAATCTGAAGGGTGAAGATCTGGTCATTCACGTGGAAAGCGCGGGACTGGCAGTCAAGCTGCGCCAGGCCGTACCCAGCCTGCTGGCGGATTTTGCCCGGGCAGGGGTGATTCTCCGCGACATCAAGGTCAAGGTTGCCGTTGGCGAATACCGGCCCGCGCCCCCGCCTCCACCCCATCGGCACGTGAGTGACTCGACGCGCTCCGGCCTGGATCACCTGGCGGCCAGCCTGCCGGCAGACTCCCCGCTGGCCATGGCCCTCAAGCGTTTTGTGAAACGGGCCGGCTAGACGAAGGGCACGAAGACGCGCTCAACGATAAGCAGCGCAAAAAACACCAATGCAACGATGATGGCATAGCGGAACAAGCGCCACCCCAGCGCCAGATAGCGACGGTCCCGGGTAAACACAAAGGCGAGGAGCAAACCACCTATGCCGATTGCCACAAGTACCGCAACGAGGCGCAGGATCAGCACGCGCGCAGACTCACGCCGCCGCCAGTGCGAACAGCCGGGCCACGGCAGGCGGGGTGCTGGCCTCTTCCTCGAAGGTCACGATATCCCACGCTGTCTTGTCCTCAAGGAGCACCCTCAGGATCTGGTTGTTGAGCGCGTGACCCGACTTGTAGGCGCTGTACGAGGCCAGCAGGGAGTGCCCCGCCAGATAGAGATCGCCGATGGCGTCCAGCACCTTGTGCTTCACAAATTCGTCAGCGTAGCGCAGGCCATCGGCATTGAGCACCCGGTACTCGTCCATCACGATGGCGTTGTCCAGGCTACCCCCCAGGCCGAGCCCGTTGGCGCGCATGAACTCCACGTCCTGCATGAAGCCGAAAGTGCGCGCCCGCGCCACTTCGCGCACATAGGAATGCTCGGCAAAGTCCACCACCACCGAAGTACCGGTGCTGTCGATGGCCGGGTGGTTGAAGAGGATGGAGAAGCTGAGCTTGAAGCCATCGTAAGGCTCCAGGCGCACCCATTTGTCGCCCTCCACGTACTCGACGGGCTTTAGCACGCGCAGGAAACGCTTGGGGGCCTTCTGCTCCTCGATACCCGCCGACTGGATCAGGAATACAAAGGGACCTGCGCTGCCATCGAGGATGGGAATCTCGGCGGCGTCCACATCAATGTGGGCGTTGTCGACCCCAAGGCCGGCGAGGGCCGACATCAGGTGCTCGACGGTATTGACCTTGGCCCCGTCGCGCTGCAGCCCGGAACACATGCGGGTATCACAGACGGCATAGGGGTCGGCGGGCAGGTCGACAACCGGATCGAGATCGACCCGATGAAAGACGATGCCGGTATCGGGTGCGGCCGGTCTGAGGGTGAGCGTCACCTTGGCGCCACTATGGAGCCCGACCCCCGTGGCGGTGACGACGGTTTTGAGGGTGCGCTGCTTCAGCATGATCCGGATCCGCGTTCAAGTCCTTGAATCTTAACACAGACAGGCTGCTGCGCTGCAACACGGCATGACACCCAGGCAGGGCCAAAGAAAAACGCGCAGCGGTTGGAGGCGACCTCCCGCTGCGCGTCTGACTGAGCCACCGCAGCGGCCCGGAGCGGTCAGTCCGCCTGCTTGCGCAGGAAGGCCGGAATGTCCAGGGTGGACATGCCGTTGGCGCTCATGGCCTCGACCGTGGTGCGGGAAGTGCGGCGGATCACGGCCGGCAGCTCCAGGTTGCCGTAGTCGATTTCCATGCCGATGTTGTCGGTACCGGTACGCACCATTTCGATCTTGCGCGGCATGGCGGCAGCGCGCACGGCACCAAGGCCGGTTGCCACCACGGTGACGCGGATGCGGTCTTCCATGCTCTCGTCGAACACCGTACCGTACTTGACGAAGGCCTCGGACGCGGCGAAAGCCTGAACCGTCTTCACGGCATCACGCACTTCGGACATTTTCAGATTGCGGCTGGCGGTGATGTTGATCAACACGCAACGGGCGCCGGACAGCTCGGTACCTTCAAGGAGCGGCGAAACAGCAGCCTGCTCGGCGGCGATACGTGCACGGTCGAGGCCGGACGCCTGGGCAGACCCCATCATCGCGCGGCCCATCTCGGCCATCGCGGTACGCACGTCCTGGAAGTCCACATTGACCAGGCCGGGGACGTTGATGATTTCGGCAATGCCGCCCACTGCACTGGTCAGCACATTGTCGGCAGAACGGAAGCAATCCTCGAAGCCGGCATCGTCGCCATAGACTTCGAGCAGCTTGTCGTTGAGCACGACGATCAGGGAATCCACCTGCTTGGAGAGCTCTTCCACACCGCCTTCGGCCACACGGATGCGGTTCTCGAAATCGAAGGGCTTGGTCACCACCGCAACGGTCAGGATGCCCATTTCCTTGGCGATCTCGGCCACCACCGGCGCCGCACCGGTACCCGTACCACCACCCATGCCAGCCGTGATGAAGCACATGTGGGCACCTTCGAGGGCCGCGGCGATTGCATCGCGGGACTCCTGGGCCGCAGCGCGGCCTGCTTCCGGCTTGGAGCCGGCACCCAGACCGGTCTTGCCGAGCTGGACCTTGGTCTGGGCCAGACAGCGGGACAGCGCCTGGGCATCGGTGTTGGCGATGACGAAATCCACCCCCTGCACACCTTCGCGGATCATGTGATCGACGGCGTTGCCACCCGCGCCACCCACACCAATCACCTTGATGTTGGTGCCACCGCTCGCCTTTTCAACAATTTCAAACATTTACCTCGCCTCCAAGAGAAACTGCGCTATTTGCCCCGTGCGCAAATGGACCTATATATAGTATTAACTGTCAATTCTATAACTAAATAGAGGGTCAATGCACACAAATATTCAATTCAATACGCCCCTTTCAAAGGGCTGTATCCGCCATTAGAAATTGCGCTCGAACCAGGAGCGCATTCTCGAAAAAACCTGCCCGACATTCCGTGTCTGGCGAGCCTGAATACCTCGCCTTTTCTGTGCTGCCCCTTCCATGACCAACCCCATCGCGTTGGCGTAGCGCGGCTCACAGACCACGTCCGCGAGGGCTCCGTCGTACTTCGGGTAGCCGATGCGCACCGGCATGTGGAACACCTCTTCACCCAGTTCGACCATGCCCTGCATCACGGCAGCGCCGCCGGCCAGCACGATGCCCGAGGACAACAGCTCCTCATAACCGGAACGACGCAGCTCGGCCTGGACCAGTTCATACAACTCGCACACCCGGGGTTCGATCACGTCGGCCAGGGCCTGCCGGGACAGTTTGCGGGGGGGGCGATCACCGACGCCCGGAACCTCGATCATCTCCGACGCGTCAGCCAGGGTGTGCATGGCCACCCCATGGCGGATCTTGATTTCCTCCGCCTCGGCCGTCGGGGTCCGCAAGGCCATGGCAATGTCGTTGGTAACCTGATCGCCGGCGATCGGGATCACCGCGGTGTGGCGGATGGCGCCCTGGGTGAACACCGCCAGATCGGTGGTACCACCTCCGATGTCCACCAGACAGACACCCAGTTCCTTCTCATCCTCGGAGAGCGTCGCGTAGCTGGAAGCCAGCGGCTGCAGCACCAGATCCAGCACTTCGAGCCCGCAGCGACGCACGCACTTGACGATGTTCTGGGCGGCAGAGACGGCACCGGTGACGATGTGCACCTTCACCTCCAGGCGAACACCGCTCATTCCGATGGGCTCGCGCACCCCATCCTGACCGTCGATGATGAACTCCTGGGTCAGGATGTGCAGGATCTGCTGGTCAGCCGGCAGAGGCATCGCCCGGGCAGTCTCGATGACCCGCTCCACATCAACGGGCGAGACCTCCTTGTCCTTGATCGCCACCATGCCGTTGGAGTTGAAACTGCGGATATGGCTGCCGGCGATGCCGGTATAGACGTCGCGGATCTTGCAATCGGCCATCAGCTCCACTTCCTGGATGACCCGGGAAATGGCATCGACAGTGGCCTCGATGTTCACCACCACACCCTTCTTGAGGCCCGAGGAAGGCTGGGTGCCCAGACCGATCACATCCATGCGGCCGTCAGGCTTGAGCTCGGCCACCACGCAGGTGATCTTCGAGGTGCCGATGTCGAGCCCGACGATCAGTTCCTTGTACTCTTTGCTCATCACTTACCTTTGCTTTCTTGCTTGCCCGTCGGCGCAGCCGATGCGATCGGCCGGAGGGCAAAACCACTGGGGTAGCGGAGGTCCACCACCGCCACATTCATGTTCAGCTGGGCCTTGGCCCGGGGAAAATGGCGCACGAAACGGGACAAGCGCTCATCGATGGGTGCCTTGGCCTGATCGTGGCCGAGTTCGATGGTCAGACCATCCTCCATCTTCAGTTGCCAGGCCTCGCGGGCCGACAGGGACACACCGACCAGTTGCTTGCCGAGGGGGCCAAGCTTGCGTGTGAAATCCTCAAACTTGGCGAGCAAGACCCCGGAAGATCCCTCCGGACCGCTGAAAACAGGCATCCGTGCATTGCTGGCGGCCGAGAAGACTTCGCCATAGCGATTGACCAGGCGCATGTCCCCGGTCTCGCCGACACGCCAGTAGGCAGAGGCCACGTGCTCCTCAAGGCGCACCTCAACCCCCCCTGGCCAGCGCCGACGCACATCGGCGCGACGCACCCAGGGCAGTTTCTCGAAGGCGCCGCGCACGTCGTCCAGATCAACGGTAAAGAAATTGCCACGCAGGGACGAGCGCGCCGCGTACTCAAGCTGGGCATGGGTCACCTGGGCCAGCGGCGTGGTCACCACAACCTCCCGCAGGGGATAGACGGGCAGATGGGAGATCGCTGCCACGGCGGCGTAGCCCAAACCGGCAGCACCGAACACCACCAGCACATCGGATATCAGATTGAGAAGCTGGGGGCGGTCCCACAGCCCGTTGCCGCCAACGTCCCGCGCCGGCCGTGCCGGGCGCGCACGCTTCCCGCCCGCGGCCTTGCCGCTGGCCTCGGGAGGCACGTTGGAGGTGGGCCGCATGTCAGCCAAGGCGGGCTCCGGCGAGGATTTCCAGGCACAGGGCCTCGAAGGACAGGCCCGCCACCCGGGCAGACATGGGCACCAGCGAGTGGTTGGTCATGCCCGGCGCGGTGTTGATTTCGAGCAGGGTGAAACTGCCATCATCCCGCAGGATCAGGTCGGCGCGGCCCCAGCCCCGGCAGCCCAGTACCCTGGCGCAGCGCACGACAGCGGCCTGGATTTCCTTCTCCTGGGCCTCCGGCAAGCCACTTGGGCAGAAGTACTGGGTGTCGTCGGTGAAATACTTGTTCTGGTAGTCGTAGTTTCCGCCCGGCGCAACGATGCGCACCAGCGGCAATGCCCGATCCCCTAGGAAGGGGGCGGTGAGCTCCCGACCGCTGACGAACTCCTCGGCCAGCACCATGGAATCGTATCGGGACGCCAACTCCCAGGCGCCCTTCAACTGGCCAGCCTCGGTGACCTTGGTGGCCCCCATGCTGGAGCCCTCATGCACGGGCTTGACGAAGATCGGCAGGCCGAGATCGGCCACCACGGCCTCCCAGTCCGTATTTGCATCAAGGATTGCAAAGCGCGGCGTGGGCAGGCCGGACGAGAGCCACACCAGCTTGGTGCGCCACTTGTCCATGCCGATGGCCGACGCCATCACACCACTGCCTGTGTAGGGAATCCCCATCAGTTCGAGCGCCCCCTGCACCGTGCCATCCTCGCCACCCCGGCCATGCAGGGCAATGAAGGCCCGCTCGTAGCCCTGCTCCTTGAGGATGTGCAGGTCGGTTTCCGCCGGGTCGAAGGCGTGGGCATCCACACCAGCGCCCTGCAGGGCCGCCAGCACGGCACGCCCCGACATCAGGGAGATCTCGCGCTCGGCGGAGGTGCCGCCCAGCAATACCGCCACTTTTCCGAATTGACTGCTCACGTCCTCAGACCTCGCCACTCACCAGTTTGCCCGGCACGCCGCCGATACTGCCGGCACCCATGGTGATCACCACGTCGCCATCCTGAGCCGAAGACAGGATCGCCTCCGGCATGTCCTCGATGTTCTCCACGAAAATCGGCTCGATCTTGCCCGCCACCCGCAGGGCGCGCGCCAGGGAACGGCCGTCGGCAGCGACAATGGGCGCCTCCCCGGCCGCGTACACCTCGCCCAACAGCAAGGCATCGACGGTGGACAGCACCTTCACGAAGTCCTCAAAACAGTCCCGTGTCCGCGTGAACCGATGGGGCTGGAAGGCCAGCACCAGGCGCTTGTCGGGAAAGGCTCCGCGCGCCGCCGCAATGGTTGCAGCCATTTCAACCGGGTGATGGCCGTAGTCATCGACGATGGTGGCCGTACCGCCGTTCGGCAGGGTCAGTTCGCCATAGCGCTGGAAGCGCCGGCCAACACCCTTGAACTCGGCCAGGGCCTTGATGATGGCGTCGTCGGAGACACCCACCTCCGTAGCCACGGCGATCGCCGCCAGGGCGTTGAGCACGTTGTGACGGCCCGGCAGATTGAGAACCACCGGAATGCGGCTGGTGGTGCCATTGACCCGGACCACGTCGAAACTCATGCGGCCGTCGTCGGCATGGATGTTCTCGGCCCGCACATTGGCCGACTCGGAGAAGCCGTAGCGGACAATCTGCTTGGACACCAGGGGCATGATGGAACGCACATGCTTATCGTCATCGCACAGCACCGCCACGCCGTAAAAGGGCAGGTGCTGGAGGAAATCCACGAAGGACTGCTTCAGGCGTGCGAAGTCGTGCCCGTAGGTTTCCATATGGTCGGCATCGATGTTGGTGACCACCGAGATGACCGGGGTCAGCAACAGGAAGGAGGCATCGGACTCATCGGCCTCGGCCACCAGAAAATCGCCCTTGCCCAGGCGTGCATTGGCACCGGCAGCATTCAACTTGCCACCGATCACGAAAGTGGGGTCAAGCCCCCCTTCGGCCAGAATGCTGGCCACCAGGGAGGTGGTGGTGGTCTTGCCATGGGTGCCGGCAATGGCAATGCCCTGCTTGAGGCGCATCAGCTCGGCCAGCATCTGGGCCCGCGGTACCACCGGTATGCCCCGGGCGCGGGCAGCGATCACTTCCGGGTTGTCACCCTTGACGGCGGTGGAGGTGACCACCGCATCGGCATCCGACACATTGCTGGCGTCGTGCCCCTGGATCACGCGGGCCCCCAGCGCCTTCAGGCGGCGGGTGGCCGCGTTGTCGCCCAGATCGGAGCCGCTGACGCCATAGCCGAGGTTGAGCAGCACTTCGGCAATGCCGCTCATCCCGGCGCCGCCGATGCCCACGAAATGGATGCTTCTGACTTTGTGTTTCACGTTCTGTCCTGTTGGATACTTTTCATGCGGCTAGGCCAGCGCACACGTCGGCCACCCGCGCCGTCGCGTCCGGCCTGGCCCGCCCTCTCGCCTTCTCGGCCATGCCCAGAAGACGCTCGCGGTTCATTTCCTGCAGCAGATCCGCCAGGCGCTGGGGCGTCAGTTCGGCTTGCGGCAGCAGCACGGCGGCGCCCGCATCCGCCAGAAAGCGGGCGTTGCCCGTCTGGTGATCGTCCACCGCATGGGGGAAAGGCACCAGCACACTGGCAACCCCGACCGCCGCCAGCTCGGCCACCGTCAGGGCGCCGGAACGGCAGATCACCAGATCGGCACTGGCATAGCGCTCGGCCATGTCGTTGATGAAAGGCAGCAATTCACCACTCACGCCGGCCGCCTCGTAGGCCGCCTTCAGGGCTTCGATCTGCTTGCTGCCGGCCTGATGGGTGACCTGCGGGCGATCTTCCGGCGCCAGCAGCGCAAGGGCGCGTGGCATCGCCTCGTTGAGGGCCGCAGCCCCCAGACTACCGCCCACGACAAGCACCCGGAGACAGCCAATGCGCCCCGCAAAACGTGCGGCTGGCGGGGGCACCGCCGTGATCTCGGCACGCACGGGATTACCCAGCCATTCGCCCTTCTTCAACACATCGGGGAAACCCGTGACCACCTTGTCGGCCACACCTGCAAGCACCCGATTGGCGAGGCCCGCTACCGAATTCTGTTCATGCACCACCACCGGCTTGCCCAGCAGCACGGCCATCATGCCGCCCGGGAAAGTGACGTACCCCCCCATGCCAAGCACCACGTCCGGTTTGATCCGGCGGATCTGACCAAGCGCCTGGGCAAAACCCCGCAGCAGGTTGAGGGGCAGCAGCAGCTTGCGCAGCAGGCCCTTGCCGCGCAGGGCCGCGAAGCGCACCCACGCCACCTCGTAGCCGCTGGCCGGAACGATGCGCGCTTCCATGCCATCCGGGTTCCCCATCCACACGACCCGCCAGCCCCGGTCGCGCAGGGCATCCGCCACCGCAAGGCCAGGGTAGATATGGCCGCCCGTACCGCCGGCCATGACCATCAGGGTCGGCATCAGGCGCTGCCTCCGCGCAGATCCGGTTTTTGACTCCGCGTCGCCGCAAGTAAGCTTGCGACGCTCCGTCGAAACAGGCAAATCATGCGCTGCCTCCGCGCATGATTTGCCTGTTTTCCCAGTCGATCCGCAGCAGGATTGCCAGGGCCACGCAGTTGGCGAGAATGCCGGAGCCGCCGAAGCTCATCAGGGGCAGGGTCAGGCCCTTGGTGGGCAGCAAGCCCATATTGACGCCCATGTTGATGAAGGACTGCACGCCGATCCAGATGCCGATGCCCTGGGCCACCAGCGCGGCGTAAGTACGTTCGAGCGTCACCGACTGCTTGCCGATGGCAAAGGCCCGCTGAATGACGACCGCGAAGAGCATCACGACCAGGAAAACACCGACAAAGCCGAGTTCTTCGGCAATCACGGCCAGCAGGAAATCAGTGTGGGCCTCCGGAAGGTAGAAGAGCTTCTCGATACTGCCGCCAAGGCCCACCCCGAACCACTCTCCCCGCCCGAAGGCGATCAGCGCATGGGAGAGCTGGTAGCCCTTGCCATAGGCATCCTGCCACGGGTCCATGAAGCCGAGGATGCGCTGCCGCCGATACTCGGAGAACGTGATCAGGAGCACGAAGCCGATGGTGGCGACGATGGCCAGCAAGACAAACAGGCGCACATTGATGCCGCCCAGGAACAGCACGCCGAAGGCAATGGCGGTGATCACCACGAAGGCGCCGAAGTCCGGCTCTTTCAGCAGCAGGAAGCCAACGAACAGGATCACCCCGGCCATGGGCATGAACCCCTGCTTGAAGCTGCCCATCAGAGGCAGCTTGCGCGCCGTATAGTCCGCCGCATAGAGCGCGGCAAACAGTTTCATCAATTCCGAGGGCTGCAGGTTCACCACCCCCAGGGGCAACCAGCGACGGGCCCCATTCACATCCCGCCCGATGCCGGGAATCAGCACGATCAGCAGCAGCACAACCCCGGCAATGAACAGCCACGGCGCCATCTCCTGCCAGGCACGCATGGGAATCTGGAACACCACCACGCCGGCGATCACCCCGATGGCCAGGAAAACAGCGTGGCGGATCAGGAAATAGGCCGGTTGATGGCCGAACATGCGACTGCCTTCGGCCGTGGCAATGGAGGCGGAGAAGACCATCACCAGACCCAGCAGCAGCAAGGCGGCGGCCGACCAGATCAACGCGGGATCAAGCTCCCGAGGCTGTCCATTGGGGCGCAGCAGTCGATCGACCGCCCGGCCTGTCACCGGGGTGGTGTCACCCATCCCATGGCGGGTGAAGAAGCCGGAGAGGCTGGCAGCTAGTTTCATGCGGGGCTCACTCCCGGCAGGCGATGCACCGCGTCGATGAAGACCTGGGCGCGATGGGCGTAGTTGCGGAACATGTCGAGGCTGGCACAGGCGGGCGAGAGCAGCACGACGTCTCCGGGCTGGGCATGACCATTGGCGGCAAGAACGGCGGCATCCATATCCCCGGCGTAGACCAGGGGCACGCCACAGCCCTCCACCGCCTCGGAAATCGCGTTGGCGTCACGCCCGATCAGAACGACGGCGCGGGCGTAGCGGGAAAAGGCCTCTTTCAGGGGTGAGAAATCCTGCCCCTTGCCGTCGCCACCGGCGATCAGGATCACTTTTCTCCGCAACCCTTCCAGGGCCGCGACGGTGGCACCCACGTTGGTACCTTTGGAGTCGTCGTAGTAAGTGACCCCGTCGCTCCGTTCTGCCACCTTCTCGACCCGATGGGGCAAGCCGCGGAAGGCCTTCAGGGCGGCGATCATGGGTGCGCGGGGCAGGCCGGCAGCCTCGCCGAGGGCGAGGGCGGCCAAGGCGTTGGCCACATTGTGGCTTCCGGCAAGGGGCAGCTCCGAACGACGCAGGAGCTTGTCGCGCCCCCGCGCCAGCCAGTCCCCGTCAGTGCCATCGATCACCCCAAAATCATCCGCCCCCGCAGGTGCATCAACACCGAAGGTGAAGATGCGGCGCCCGGGCCGGGCCATGGCGGCAACGCGGACGTCCTGACGATTGAGCACCTGCACCCCCTCGCCCTGGAACACGGCAGCCTTGGTCGAAGCGTACTCATCCAGACCGGAATAGCGGTCCAGGTGGTCATCGGTGACGTTGAGCACCGTCGCCGACACGGCCTGCAGGGCCGGTGAAGTCTCCAGCTGGAAGCTGGACAGCTCCAGCACCCAGGCTGCCGGCAAAGGCTGAGCGGCATCCTGGCGCGCCATCAGCACATCCAGCGCGGCGGGGCTGATGTTGCCGGCCACCACCCCATCCAGACCGGTGGCCTTGACCATCTCGCCAAGAAGGGTGGTGGTGGTGGTCTTGCCATTCGTGCCGGTGATGGCAATCACGATGGGGCGCGGAGCGCCGCCGGACGGTGCCAACGCATCAGCCAGCAGATCCATCTCACCGATCACGGGAATGCCGCGCGCCCGGGCCTCACGAACCAAGGGCTGCCTGGGATCGAGACCAGGGCTGATGGCAATGCGCCCGACACCATCGAGAAGGCCTTCGGAGAAGGGGCCTGCACACACTTCAGCCGCCGGCACCTCGGCCCGCAGCGTGTCGATACCCGGTGGCGTGTCGCGGGAGTCGGCGACGCGCAGGGCCTCGCCCTGCCGGGCCAGCCAGCGCGCCATGGCCAGACCGGACTCGCCGAGGCCAAGAACGAGAGTGAGGCGCGAAGACGATGCCATGTCCGCTTACCGCAGCTTGAGGGTGGACAGGCCGAACAGCACCAGCATGATGGTGATGATCCAGAAACGGACGACCACCTGGGTCTCCTTCCAGCCACCCAGCTCATAGTGGTGATGCAGGGGGGCCATGCGGAAGATGCGCTTGCCGCCGGTGTATTTGAAGTACAGGACCTGGACCATCACCGACAAGGCTTCGGCCACGAACAGGCCGCCCATGATGAAGAGCACGATTTCCTGACGCACGATCACGGCGATGGTACCCATGGCAGCGCCCAGGGCCAGTGCCCCCACGTCGCCCATGAAAACCTCCGCCGGGTAGGCGTTGAACCACAGGAAGCCGAGCCCTGCCCCTGCAATGGCGCCGCAGATCACCGCCATCTCACCGGCCCCCGGGATGTAGGGCACGCCCAGGTACTTGGAGAAACCCATGTGGCCTGCCACGTAGGCGAAGATCGCCAGCGCGGCACTGACCATCACGGTCGGCATGATCGCCAGCCCATCAAGTCCGTCGGTGAGGTTCACCGAGTGGCTGGTACCGTTGATGACGAAATAGGTCAGGATGATGAAACCCAGCACCCCCAAGGGATAGCTCACGGCCTTGAAGAAGGGAACGATCAGTTCGAGCTGGGCCGGCAGGGTTGCGGTAAGTCCAAGAAATGCCGCCGCCGCCAGGGCGATGGCCGACGTCCAGAAATACTTCCAGCGGCTTGCCAGCCCCTTGGGGTCGCGATAGACCACTTTGCGCCAGTCATCCACCCAGCCCACGGCACCAAATCCGAGGGTGACGAAGAGGACGACCCAGACGTACTTGTTGCCGAGATCTCCCCACAGCAGGGTGGTGACCGAGATCGAGATGAGGATCAGGGCGCCACCCATGGTCGGGGTGCCCGCCTTGGTGAGGTGGGACTTGGGGCCATCATCACGCACCGCCTGGCCGATCTTCTTCGCCGCCAACCAGCGGATCACCGCCGGGCCGAAGAGCAGCGACAGGAGCAGCGCCGTTCCCGCCGCCAGCATGGTGCGCAAGGTGATGTAACCAAACACGTTGAAGAAGCGCGCGTCCTTGCCGAGCCAAAGGGCGAGTTCAAGCAGCATGGCGGCTCCCCCGATCCGTCACACCATGAACTGCACACATATCGGTACTTCGCACACTCATCAAACCTTCTCCGCAATGGCGTCCGCCACGCGTTCCATCTTCATGAAACGCGAGCCCTTCACGAGCACCACCGTATCTGCATTCATTTCCGCCTTCACCGCCGCCACCAGGTCATCAAGCCGGGTGAAGTGGTGTCCGCCCTCTCCGAAGTTACGTGCCGCAACCTCGCTCATCTCGCCCAGCCCGAAGAGGAAATCGACGCCTTCACTCTTCGCGTAGCCACCGATCTCGTCGTGGTACTGGTAGCTCTGCTCACCAATCTCACCCATGTCGCCGATCACGAGGATCTTGCGGCCGGGGGTAGCCGCCAGCACGGCGATACCGGCACGCATGGAGTCCGGATTGGCGTTGTAGCAGTCGTCAATGACCACGGCCCCACCCAGGCCTTTGCGCAGGTGGAGGCGACCCGGGGTTCCTGCGTAACCGCCCAGCCCGTCAGCAACCGCCTTCAGCGAGACGCCGGCCGCAAGGCAGGCCGCTGCGGCCGCCAGGGCGTTGCGCACGTTGTGCTGCCCGGGCACCTGCAGGCGGAACTGCACCTCCCCTTTTGGCGAGATCAGCACCACATCACTGGCAAAACCATGGCTCGTGCAGCGGGCACTGACATCGGCATCCGATGACAGACCGAAAGTCAGGATGCGGTGGCCGCCGTTGATTGAGCGCCAGTACGCGGCAAACGGGTCGTCGGCGTTGAGCACCGCGACACCGTCCGAGGACAGGCCTTCGTAGATCGCGCCCTTCTCCCGTGCCACCTCATTGACACTGCCCATGCCCTGCAGGTGGGCACGCTGGGCGTTGTTGACCAGGGCCACGGTCGGCCGCGCCAGGTGGGTGAGATAACCGATTTCGCCAGGGCGGTTCATGCCCATCTCGATCACCGCCGAGCGGTGGTTGCCGGAAAGCCGCAACAGCATCAATGGCACGCCGATGTCGTTGTTGAGATTACCGCGGGTCGCCAGAACGGCCAGATCGGGGTCGAAGCCATCGATGCGGGCCTGGGCGCGCAGGATCGCCGCACACATCTCCTTCACGGTGGTCTTGCCATTGCTGCCGGTGATGCCGATCAGGGGCAGATCGAAGCGGCTGCGCCAGCCGGCGGCAAGTCGCCCCAGACCGAGACGCGTGTCCTCGACGACGAGCAGGGGCAAAGGCACCGGATGGGTCGCTGCCCAGGCCCGGTCAACCATGGCAGCGACAGCCCCCTGGGCAGCCACGGCACCGACGAACTCATGGCCGTCAAAGCGCTCGCCACGCAAGGCCACGAACAACTGTTCGGGCTGAATCGCCCGGGAATCGGTGCTCACGGAACGGAAGGAAACACTCCCCCCCACCGCCGTACCGCCGGTGACCAGCGCGGCCTCCTGAAGATCCATCATGAAAGCGCTCCCTGGGCATCGTTCCAGGCTTCAAGAGCAGCGCGGGTCTGCTCCACATCGGAAAAGGGATGGCGCACGCCTTTGACTTCCTGGTAGGGCTCGTGCCCCTTGCCGGCAATCAGGACAAGATCGTCGGCCGCCGCGGAGAGAATGGCGCGGCGGATGGCTTCGGCCCGGTCGGCCACCACTTCGGCCTCCGGACCGGCACCGCTGACGATGTCGCGGAGAATCTGCTCGGGGTCTTCCCCCCGGGGGTTGTCGCTGGTCAGCACAACCTGATCGGCCAGCCGACTCGCCACCTCTCCCATCAAGGGACGCTTGCCCGGGTCGCGGTCACCGCCACAACCAAAGACGCAGATCAGCCGGCCATTGCGCGCCTTGACGGTGGCACGGACAGCGGAAAGCACCTGCTCAAGTGCATCGGGCGAATGGGCATAGTCCACCACAACCAAGGGCTCGCCGATCCCTCCCAGCGTCTGCATCCGCCCCTGGGGAGGAGTGAGCCCCTCCGCAACCATCGCCGCATCCTCCAGCGTGATGCCGGATGCAATCAGGGTGCCAATGACCGCCAGCAGGTTTGACACATTGAACTGACCAACCAGGTGGGGATAGAGGTCGGCGGAATCATTGCCGCAGCGCGCGGTGAAACGGATCCCTGCCGAAGTAGCGGTGAGGCGGTCAGCCAACAGCAGCCGGTTGACCGGCGCAGCATCGGCATTGCTGGGAAACAGGGTGTAGCCGATGACCTCCAGACCCTTACCGGCCAGACGGCGGGCCTGCTCCACGCCGAACCGATCGTCTAGATTGAGCACCACCGAACGCAGCCCCGGCGTGTCGAACAGACGGGCCTTGGCAACTGCGTAGTTCTCCATGTTGCCGTGGTAGTCCAGGTGGTCGCGGGTCAGATTGGTATGCACAGCCACATCAAAACGCAGACCATTCAGACGCCCCTGGTCAAGGCCGATGGAAGAGACCTCCATGGCCACCGCATCCGCACCGGAATCGCGGAAACGGGCAAGGGTATGGTGCAGGGTGAGGCTGTCCGGGGTGGTGTTGAGGCTTTCCGACAAGGCGCCGGGAAAGCCAATACCCAGCGTGCCGATGACGCCGCACTTGCGCCCGAGGGCGGCATAGGCCCGCGACAGCCACTGGGTGACAGATGTCTTTCCGTTGGTGCCCGTCACCCCGACGGTCCATAGGCTTTCCGAGGGGCGCCCGTAAACCTCGTGGGCCAGATGCCCCGACAAGGCCGCCAGCCCTTCCACCGCCAGATGGGGAACGGGCAGACGCTCATTCCACACGTGACCGCACGCCTCCCACAGCACCGCTTCCGCTCCCGCGTGGACTGCGCTCTCAATGAAACGCCGGCCATCCGCCCGCAGCCCCGGAAACGCCAGGAAGACGTCACCAGCCAGCACCTGACGGGAGTCGGCACAGAGACGCTGCGGCTTCACCCCCCGGCTCGCCAGCTCGTCGAGAACGCGGCGAACCTGGGCTTCCGCACTATCCGACATCACATGGCCTCCCGAACGGCTGTCTGGGACACACCCTGACGGGCGACCTGGAGGGGTTTGAGCGGCGCATCCGGCGCCACGCCCAGCGAGCGCAGGGCACCCGCAGTGACCTGCGAGAAGATCGGCGCAGCCACGTCACCGCCGTAATGCTTGCCGTTACTCGGCTCATCAATCATCACCGCAACAATCAGGCGTGGATCGGAGATCGGAGCGATGCCCACGAATGACGCCACATACTTGTGTGCATAACGGCCACCGACCAGTTTCATGGCGGTTCCCGTCTTGCCGCCGACCCGGTATCCGGGCACACCGGCCTGGGGCGCGGTTCCCCCCTTCTGCACCACCAGTTCGAGCATCTGCCGCACTTCCCTTGCCGTTTGCGGCGAGAACACCCGGGCACCGTGCACCGGTGGCGCATCCAGGCGTGACAGGGAAACGGGCACGATGTCGCCATCACGGGCAAACACCTGGTAGGCGTTGGCCATCTGCATCAGGTTGACCGACATGCCGTGACCGTAGGACATGGTGGCCTGCTCGATGGGGCGCCAGGCCTTGGCCGGACGCAGACGCCCCCCCACTTCGCCCGGAAAGCCAAGCTTGAGCGGCGTGCCGAATCCGAGATCGTCCAGCATCTTCCACATGGTTTCGGGGGGAAAGCTGAGCGCCATCTTGGCGGCGCCAATATTCGAGGACTTCTGGATGACCTGGGCCACCGACAGGGCACCGTGGGGGTGGGCATCGGAAATCGTCGCCGACCCGATTGTCATCCGACCCGGCGCGCAGTTGATGATGGTGCCGGCAGTGACTTTGCCCTTCTCCAGCGCCAGCGCAGCGGTAAACGGCTTCATGGTCGAGCCCGGTTCGAAGGTATCGGTCAGGGCCCGGTTGCGCAGCTGATCGCCGGTCAGCTTGACCCGGTTGTTCGGGTTGTAAGTGGGCGCATTGGCCAACGCCAGCACTTCCCCGGTCTTTGCATCGAGCACCACGACACCACCGGCCTTGGCCTTGTGATCGGTCATGGCCTGCTTGAGGGCCGCATGGGCGAGGTACTGGATCTTGTTATCGATCGACAGGGCGACCTCGCGCCCGTCCTGGGGCAGGCGGATCGACTGAACGTCCTCGACGACGTTGCCGCGGCGATCCTTCACCACCCGGCGGGAGCCGGGCTTGCCCGCAAGCTGGGACTCAAAGGCCAGCTCAATCCCCTCCTGGCCCTTGTCATCGACACCGGTAAAGCCCAGGACATGGGCCATCACGTCCCCCCCCGGGTAGAAGCGACGGTACTCCCGCTGATCATGGATGCCAGGCAGTTTCAGCGCCGCGATCCGATCCGCGAGCTCGGGCGACACCTGGCGCTTGAGATAGATGAAATCCTTGTCGCTGGACAGCTTCTGGTTGAGCTCGCTGACCCCAAGCTCCAGCAGACCGGCCAACTGGCGGGTCTGGGAGGGATCGAGACGCGCATCCTCGGGGATGGCCCAGATCGACTTCACGGGGGACGACACCGCCAGCACATCGCCCTGGCGGTCGGTGATCTTGCCGCGGGTGGCGGGCACCTCCAAGACCCGCGCGTAGCGGGACTCACCCTTGGCCTGGAGGAACTGATCGTGCACACCCTGCAGATAGGCCGCCCGGCCGATCAAGGCCAGTGAACCGCCGAGGAGGCACAACAGCACAAAGCGCGGCCGCCAGGCCGACAGCTCCGAACGCAGAAGGGGATTGTGATTGAAGGTGACGCCCTTCTTGGCCTTCTTCATGGCTGCTCCTCGATAGCGATGATCTGCCCCGACAGCGGGGGGCGCATCGCGAGCTTCTCGCGAGCAAGCTTCTCGATGCGGGCGTGGGCCGCCCAAGTGCTTTGCTCCAACTGGAGCTGACCCCACTCGACCTCAAGCTGCTGGGAGCGCTGCTGCTCCCGCTCGACGGCCGTGTACAGCTTGCGGGCCTGGTGCTGGGATGCAACGACACCCAGGCTGCTCGCCACCACGAGCATCAGGAGGAACCCTGTCAGACGGGCCATCTCACGCCTCCATCCGTTCGGCAACCCGCATCACCGCGCTGCGCGACCTGGCGTTGGCCACCACCTCGGCATCGGAGGGCCGCACCGGCTTGCCCACCAGCCCCAGCCGCGGCTTGGGCAGATCGGCCGCCCGCACCGGCAGGCGCGCGGGAAGCTGAGGCGGCCGCGACTCGTCACGCATGAAACGCTTGACGATGCGATCCTCCAGGGAGTGAAAGCTGATCACCACCAGACGGCCTCCAACCGCCAGCGCTGCCACCACCTGGGGCAGAACTAGCGACAGCTCCTCAAGCTCTTGATTGACGCAAATCCGTAGAGCCTGGAAGGTGCGCGTCGCAGGGTGCTGACCCGGCTCGCGTGTGCGGACCGTTTTTTCCACGATCGCGGCAAGCTGTCCAGTGGTTGCAACATGCCCCCCTGCCCGAGCAGCAACAACCGCCTTTGCAATCTCATAAGCAAACCGTTCTTCACCGTATTCCCTCAGCACTTGGGTTATGTCGGCAACCGACGCTTCCGCCAGCCACTCCGCCGCGGTCATTCCGCGGGTTGTATCCATTCGCATGTCGAGCGGCGCATCGAACCGGAAGCTCATGCCCCGCCCGGCTTCGTCCAACTGGGGAGAAGACACCCCCAGATCCAGCAGGACGCCGTCCACCCGCTCCACGCCCCGCTCCGCCAGCGCCGCCGCAAAATCGGAGAACGGCGCATGCACAAGCTCGAAACGGGGATCCTCCACCGCCCGCCCGGCCTGCACCGCCACCGGATCGCGATCAAAGGCGATCAACCTGCCACCTGCCCCCAGCCGGGCCAGAATCGCCCGGCTATGCCCACCGCGCCCGAAGGTGCCATCCACGTAGACACCCTCCGGACGAATGGCCAGCGCCTCGACTGCTTCGTCCAGCAGCACCGTGATGTGTGCAGCCACGCTCACAGCGGCAGGGTTTCCCAACCCGACGGCATGAGATCGGCGCCCAGGGCGAAGATCTGCTCCTGCTGCTTCTGCCAACCGGCATCCGACCACAACTCGAAGTGATCCCCCTGCCCCACCAGATGCACCTGCTTTTCCAGCTGGCCAAAACTGCGCAGCTCGGGGGCGATCAACACCCGCCCAGCCGAATCCACTTCTTCCTCCCGGGCGAAACCCACGAGAAGACGCTTGAGCAGAGCGGATTGGTGATCAAGGCTGGAGCCGGCAAGAACCTTGTTGCGGATCGGCTCCCACGCGGGGGCGGGGTAGATCAGAAGACAGCGATGGGGATGGGCGGTCAGAACCAGCTGATTCTCGGCGAGCTTGGCGAGCGCGTCCCGATGCCGCGCCGGTATCGCCAGGCGACCCTTCGCATCGAGAGTGAGCGCTGCTGCGCCTTGAAACATGATTCCCCCACTTCTTCACCCGGACAAGCAGGAAAAACTCACTTTCTCCCACTTTCGTCCACTTCATCCCACTTTAGAGCAAAAGGAATAGGTGGTCAAGCCGACCGGAAGGTAAATCTCTTTTGGACACAAGCACTTAGAGGACGAGACCGGCCGAAAAAGGAAATCCGCTTATAAATCAATGGCCATAGAAAATATTGCAAAAGTGCTTGATTAATCGCGGCAGAGCGGCTCGACCCAAAAGGAAGCCATCACCCTTCAGGGAAGTGGAGGTTAAAAAACGTTGCGCAGCGCAGCAGCGCGCCGAAAACCGCCGACAAGTGGGGAAAAGTGGAATGAATCGGTCGAGGATTGGGAAGTCCGCCGATAAGCCGGGTTCTGTCGAGCGGACCCGTCCGAAAACCGGCCCGCCGGGCAATCATTCCTCTGGTCGACGCGTTGCCGCGCCGCTCTAGCAGCCTACCCGGGGACTCCGCGAGCAGCGTCAGCGTCCCCCTATTTGGCCTTGCCCCGGATGGGGTTTACCGTGCCGTCCGTGTCACCACGTCCGCGGTGGGCTCTTACCCCACCGTTTCACCCTTGCCTGATCTCCGCGAGGAGCCATCGGCGGTCTGCTCTCTGTTGCACTTTCCGTCGCTTTCACCCGAAGGCTATGGCGCCCGGCCGTTAGCCGGCATCCTGCTCTATGGGGCCCGGACTTTCCTCGATGTGCGGACACACCGCGATTGCCTGGCGAACTTCCCGGCGCGGAGTATAGCCGCTCGCGCCGCAGCATGCCCCGGAATCAGTCTCCGCCGCGCAGGTCCGCAGCCTGCTCGAGCACTTTTTCAATGACGCAGTCGAGGCGGGAGCGGAAGTCGGGCGTGCGCGCATTACCCCACGCCGTGAGGGACTCACCCACAGCGATCCCCACATCCAGCTCACCGCAACCGTCGGCACCGGCCAAGCCGGGGACTCGCCCGGCCACCCGCCGGCCAAGCCGGCCACCCCCGGCAAAGACCACCACCACATCGCCGGACTTCCGGTCCACCCCCAGACTGCGTACACCAATGGCCCGCAATGCAGGCCCGTGGCGTGTCTCCACGTGTTCGGCAATGGCCGGATTATTGGGTGGGCGCCCCGTCTCGGCCGCCTCCTGCTGAAGGAAGAGCACGATCGCTACCGCGAAGAGCGTCACGACGCAGAGCGCCACAACCAGCTTGCGTACATCCATCGGTGCACACTGTAGAAAATCAAAGAACCACATTCTCCCCGGCCGGGCGAAGAAACGCAGCCAAATCGGACACATTGATCCCCGCACAGCGCGTAAGCAGATCTTGCCGGCAGGCCTTTCACTCGCCTTCGCGGCCCCGGTGAAGCGCGAACCCGTATAGGGGCCCTCCTCGATCGCTGCAATGGAAACATGCCGACGTACCCCGGCACCCCATCCACGTGCCCAGCCTTGCTGCCCCGTCCCATCGCGGGTGACTTCCCCTGCGCCGTCCGGCACAATCCCGGCGCAGGAGATTCCCCAATGAAATTCGATGTACTCGTCGTAGGCGCCGGGCTTGCCGGAGCCGCCCTCGCCGCCGCCCTGCGCGGCAGCCGTCTCAAGGTCGGCATCGTGGAAGCCCGCCCCCCGGCCCGACCCACAGGCTGGGACCCCCGCATCTACGCCATCAGCGCCGCCAACGTGGACTTCCTGTCCTCAATCGGCATCTGGCAACACCTCGACCCCCAACGGCTGGCCCCGATTTACGACATGGAGATCCATGGTGACGCAGGCGGCCGCCTGGACTTTTCAGCCTATGACTGTGGCCTGCGCGAGCTGGCCTGGATCCTGGAATCCAGCCAGATGCAGCTGGAACTGTGGGAGACCGTCAAGCGCCAGCACAACGTCAGCCTGCTCTGTCCGGCCGCTCCATCCGCCCTCGCCATTGAGGAGGACGCCGCCTACCTGACCCTGGAGGACGGTCGCCGCCTGGAGTCCAGGCTCATCGTCGCGGCAGATGGCCGGGATTCGTGGGTCCGGCAGGCAGCAGGCATCGGCGCCCGCAACACGCCCTACGACGAGAAGGGTGTGGTCGCCAACTTCCGCTGCGAGAAGCCCCACCGCGACACGGCATTTCAATGGTTCCGCAAGGATGGCGTGCTGGCCTACCTGCCGCTGCCCGGCGACCACATGTCCATGGTCTGGTCGGCCCCCGACGCCCTGGCCGACGAGCTCGTCGGCCTTCCGCCGGAAGTCCTCGCCGCCCGGGTCGGTGAAGCGGGCGCCTTCCGCCTGGGTACGCTCGAGACCGTTACCCCCGCAGCCGCCTTCCCACTGCGCCTGATGCGCGTCGAAACGGTCGTCAAGCCACGCCTGGCCCTGATCGGCGACGCCGCCCATGCCATTCACCCCCTGTCGGGCCACGGCATCAACCTGGGCTACCAGGACGCCCGTGTCCTCGCCGAGCAACTGGCCGCCCTTGATGCCTGGCGTGATCCGGGCGAACTGTCCATCCTGCGCGCCTACGCCCGCGCCCGGGCCGAAGAAACCGCCCTGCTTCAGTACACCACCCACGGCCTCAACCGGCTTTTCAAGCCCGCCGATCCGCTCCTGTCGGGCCTGCGCAATCTCGGGCTGAACCTCACCAACCGATTGCCGGTCGTACGCAATGCCCTTGTTCGGTATGCCATCGCCGGCCGCTTCTGAGCTTCGAACCCGCCCAGCCTCACCTGCCATCACCCGCCCTTTCCCTGGAGATTCCCGGATGAAATTCCCCTTCGTACGTTCGCTGCTCACCACCCTCTTGCTTGCAGCGGGCGTCGCCCATGCAGCCGATGAAAACACGGTGAAGAAAAACGTCGAGAGCTTCCTCAACGCCCCCGCCGTGGAGAGCATCAAGAAGACCCCCTACGGTGGCCTGTACGAAGTCGTGCTCAAGTCGGGCGAACTGCTCTACACGGACGCCAACGTCAGTTTCCTGATCGATGGCAGCCTGATCGACGCCAAGACCCGCAAGAATGTGACCCAGGCCCGCATGGCCCAGCTGATGAAGATCGACTTCGCCACCCTGCCCCTCGACCAGGCCATCAAACAGGTTCGCGGCAACGGCAAGCGGGTGATCGCCAGCTTCGAAGACCCCAACTGCGGCTACTGCAAGCGGCTTGCCAAAGATCTGCAGGGCCTCAAGGATGCAACGGTGTACACCTTCCTGTACCCCATCCTGAGCCCGGATTCGACCGAGAAGTCGAAGAACATCTGGTGCGCGAAAGACAGGGTCGCGGCCTGGAATGACTGGATGACCGCCGGCAAGACGCCAGCCGCTGCCGCTGCAGGCTGCGATACCAGCGCCATCGACAAGAACGTGGCCCTCGGCCAGAAGATCAAGGTCAGCGGCACACCGACGATCTTCACCGCCGACGGCAATCGCCTGCCCGGCGCCGTGCCCCTGGCCCAGCTCGAACAGGCCATGACCCAGGCGGCGGGCGGCAAGTAGGCCTCTCGGGGGCCCGCCAGCCCCCGTTTTCAGGCCGCTTCCCGGGGCCGCCGGGGCCTGACCAGGGGCAGGCAGTGGGTGGCCGGGCGGCCGAGACGATAGCCCTGCAACCAATCAACCCCGGCATCCTGGGCCACCTGGAGCTGCAAAGGGTTTTCAATGCATTGGCAGACCACCTGGGCACCGAGGCGACGGATCTCGGCGCTCAGTTCGGTCATCACCCGCTTGGCAAGGCTGAGGTGCCCGGCATGCCCGATCAGGCTGCGATCCAGTTTGACCAGATCGGGCGCCAATGCCTCCAGGCGATCAAGGCAGGCGCTATGGCGGCCGAAGTTGTCGATCGCCACCCGATAGCCACGCTCCCGATAGGCCGCAACCGCGGCCTTGAGGCAAGCCAGTTTGCCAAATCCATCATCCGCAAGCTCCAGCACGATGCGCTCGGGCGTCAGCCCGCATCGGGCCAGGATGGCCTCGAACACATGCCCGTGGTGTCCGCGCACCGCGCGCAGGAGCTGCGGGTGGATGTTGAGGGCCAGAAAGCCCCCATGCTGCTCGCGCTCCTGCAGGAAGTTCAGCGCATGGAGGGTACGCACCAAGCGGTCCAGGTACACCAGCTCGTTGTCGTCGCGGGCCTCCAGGAAGACCCCCTGGGCAGGCCCGCCCACCCATTCGCCCGCCGCCACACGGAGGTGCGCCTCGTGCCCGATCACCTGCCCGCTGGCCCGCTCCACCACCGGCTGAAACAGGGTAGTCAGCACATTGCCGCGAAAACGCGCCTGCGCGTGACCGTCAACGATCTGGAAACAGTCCTCCCCCTCCGCACTGCAGACAAGCCGATTGCGTTTGTTGAAGTAGTGAACCAGTTCGGTGAGCGGCACAGTGGTCTCCGTAGGCATTCAGATCGGATTGCGTCATGGACAGAGACGCAAGCTTCGCACGATAGCCAAGGCCCTCGCGTCAGCGAACCAAGAATTTACGCTGTCGTTATTACAAATCTACCCATTCACCCGGGCTACCTCGGCACCTGATCCCGCGGCCACAGCACCCACATCTCGCCTTTCTGGCGCATCCGCCCCGCCAGGGCACCCGCCTCGGCGCCGAACCCCCAGAAGAAGTCTCCCCGCACGCCGCCCTTGATCGCGCTCCCGGTATCCTGGGCCAGCATCAGGCGCCGCAGGGGCTGGGGGCTGTTGGGCTGGGTCGTGGCAAGAAACACGGGCGCGCCAAGGGGGATGCTGCGCGGATCCACGGCCAGGCTGCGGCCTTCGGTCAGGGGCTGGCCCAGGGCACCCGACGGCCCCCCGGCCGACGGGGGAAGCTCGCGGAAGAAAATATAGCTGGGGTTGGCATTGAGCATTTCCTGCAAACGCCCGGGGTTGGCCCGCGCCCAGGCCTTGATGCCCTCCATGGATGCCTGCTCCAGCTTGATCTCACCCTTGTCCACCAGCCAGCGCCCGATGGACTGATAGGGGTGGCCGTTGGCATCCCCGTAGGCGAGGCGCACCACGCTGCCATCGCTCAGTTCCACGCGGCCCGAGCCCTGCACCTGAAGGAAGAACAGCTCGACGGCATCCTCCGCGTAGAGCAGGGTCTTCGCCCCGAAGCGATCCCCCAGCCGGGCCACTTCGGCGCGGGAGTGGTAGGGCACCACCTTGTTGCCCACCAGGCGCCCCCGCACCCGCTGCCCCTTGAGCTCCGGAAAGACCTCACCCAGATCGATGGTCAACAGGTCGTCCGGCACGCCATGCACCGGCCACGGGTAGGCCTTGCTGCGGCTGCGGCTACCCTTGATCAGGGGCTCGTAATAGCCGGTGATCAGCCCCTCCCGGCTCCCGTCGGCATTGAGCACCCGCCAGGGGCTCAGGCGCGCCTCGAAGAAGCGCCGCACGGCGGCGGCACCCGGCTTTTCCCCCACCCCCCGGGCCGCATCGCACACCGGGCGCCAGACCGCTTGCCGGCTGACAGCCCGGCAGGAGGCCAGGAAGGCGGGCCAGGCCTCCTCCACCGGATCGCTCGCCCAACCCGGCAACTCGGACCAATCCGCCGCCTGCAGAGGCCGGGCCAGCGGCAGGGGGGCCGGTGCCCCGCCGACCGCCGGGGTCGTAGCGGGAGAGGGTGCCGTCGCGGGCGTCGGCGGCGACGGCACCACGACCGGAGCACGGGCAGGCTCGCTGACGGGCTTCGGAGCGGAAGCGCACGCCGCCAGCAGGAGCACCGGAACAAGAATGGGGAGACGGGAAAAAGTGAAAAACATGGATGGGGTAAACTTGCAGAATGCTGTCGAAACGCGCCCGAGTATAACCACCGCACCGCTCCCCCGGGGATGCACAAGGAAACCACCATGTGGCTGATCGGTCTTGAACTCGGCATCGTCGCCGTGCTGCTCGGCATCGTCGCCCTGGCCCTGCGTGGCCCCAAGAACAAGGATACGGAACCCCCACCCCATGACTGACCTGAACCAGTTCCTCGCCCGGGCCGAACGCCTGCTCGAGCGCCTTGAGCACTTCCTCCCGGCACGCCCGGCCGCCCCCGACTGGACGGCGTCCACGGCCTTCCGCTGGCGCCGCCGGGGCAATGCGGCCGGGTTGCAGGCCATCCCGCACCCGCACTCGATCCGCCTCGCCGATCTGCAGGACATCGACGACAAGAAAGAGCGCATCGTCGCCAACACCCGCCAGTTCCTGAACGGCAAGCGCGCCAACAACGTGCTGCTCACCGGTGCCCGCGGCACCGGCAAGTCATCCCTGGTCAAGGCCCTGCTCACCGAATTCGCCGCCGAGGGCCTGCGCCTGATCGAGGTGGACAAGGACGACCTGATCGACCTGCCGGACATTGTCGAGCTCGTCGAGGGGCGCCCCGAACGCTTCATCCTGTTCACCGACGACCTGTCCTTCGAAGATGGCGAGCCCGCCTACAAGGCCCTCAAGAGCGTTCTCGACGGCTCGGTGGCCGCCGTACCGGACAACGTACTCATCTACGCCACCTCCAACCGCCGCCACCTGATGCCGGAGTACTTCTCCGAGAACGCGGCCACCAAACACAAGGACGGTGAAGTCCATCCGTCCGAAGCCGTGGAGGAAAAAATCTCCCTATCCGAGCGCTTTGGCCTGTGGATCTCCTTCTACCCCTTCAGCCAGGACGAATACCTGACGGTGGTGAATCACTGGCTGGGCGAGTTCGGCGTGCCGGCCGGGGCCATCCCCGACGCCCGCGGCGAAGCCCTGCAATGGGCGCTGCTGCGTGGCTCCCGCAGCGGCCGGGTGGCCTGGCAGTTTGCCCGGGACTACGCGGGGCGCTTCGAACAATGAGAAAGATCGTGCATGTGGCCGCCGCCGTCATCACCCGGCCCGACGGCAGCTTCCTGGTCGGGCAGCGCGCTGCCGACACCTTCTACCCGGGTTACTGGGAGTTCCCCGGCGGCAAGGTCGAAGCCGGCGAAACCCCCCGCGAAGCCCTGATCCGCGAACTCTACGAAGAACTCGACATAGAGGTGTTGGAAGCCTGGCCGTGGCTCACCCGCGAACACGTCTACGAGCACGCCCACGTCAATCTGCACTTCTTCGAAGTGCCCGTCTGGCGGGGCGAGATCCACGACCGGGTGCACGCCGCCCTCTCCTGGCAACAGGCCGCGACCATGGACGTCGAGCCCATGCTGCCGGCCAACGGCCCCATCCTCAAGGCTCTCCGCCTGCCCCGCCGGATGGCCATCACCCAGGCCGCCGAGATCGGCATCGACACCCAGCTGGCCCGCCTCGACCAGGCCCTGGCCAGCGGCCTGCGCCTGGTCCAGATCCGCGAACCCGGCCTGCCGGCTCCCGACCGGGAAGCCTTCGCCCAGGCCGTGCTGGGGCGCACCCGGGCTGCAGGCGCCATCGCCCTGATCAATGACGACGTGGACCTGGCCACCCGCCTCGGCGCCGACGGCGTGCACCTGCCGGCCCGGCGCCTGGCTGAACTCAAAACCCGACCGGCGCTGGAATGGGTCGGCGCCTCCTGCCACACCCGCGACGAGCTGGAGCTGGCCGCCACCCTGGGGCTCGACTACGCCGTGCTCGGCGCAGTCACCCCCACCGCCAGCCATCCAGAGCGCGACGCACTGGGCTGGGACGCCTTTGCAGACCGCATCCGCACCCTTCCGCTACCAGTGCTGGCCCTCGGCGGGCTCAAGCCCGACGACCTGGACACGGCAAAAGCCCACGGCGCCCACGGCGTGGCGGGCATCCGGAGTTTCTGGCCGGGCTAGGGTGGAGGAGCGGCCAGCGGGCCGCTCAGTGACGCAGATCGCGGAGAGGATCGGACTCGTCGTCGAGGGGCGAGTCACCCTCGACGCGGTAGCTGTCGGTCGCCCAGGCGCCGAGGTCAATCAGGCGGCAGCGCTCGGAACAGAAGGGGCGCTGCGGGCTCTGGGGGCCCCAGACGACGGCGGTGCCGCAGGTGGGGCACTTGACGATGCGGGGCTTGGGGGAATCGCTCACAGATTGCAGAAAGTCAGTTCGAACGGAACGTCCATCTCCGCCTGACGGGGCCGGGCCACGGTTTCGGCGTGCATGAAGCGTACATTCAGGGCGTACTTGTTGGCGCTGGTCTCCGGCACGCACATGGCGGTCGAGGCCAGGCGGATGCGAATCATCTGGGCGGTGCGCCCGCCCATGGTCTGCTGGAAGGCACCCCGCAGGGCCATCAGCTCTTCCGGTCGGCCGCTGGCCCGCAGCAGGCGCAACACGATGGCCAGGCCGTCACGGATGGGCAACAGGGGATGCACCCAGGCGCCAAGATCACGGCGGCGGGCTTCAACCTCCCGGTTGAGCCAGTGATGGTAGGAGGGCAGATCGAACTCGCAGGCGCCACCGGGGATGGCCGCCCGGCTGCGGATGTTCATCAGCCATTCATTTTCGCGCAGGTACTGGCCGGTCTTGCCGGCCATGGCGAGCAAGGAGGCGGATGCCTGCTCGATCTCGTAAAGGGCGCCGGACAGGGCCTCTTCGGAAATCTGGGGGTTGTTGCGGAAGGACAGCAGGATCTGACGCTGGCGTTCAAGCTCCTGGACCAGATCGACCTTCAGGTCTGCCCGGCCCGCCACCTCGAGAATTTCAAACAGGGTCAGGAGAGCCACATGGTGTTCGAGGGCGCCCTCGGCCCGCACGAAATGGGTGACTTTCTCGAACAGGTTTTCGAGCCGTAGGAGCGTGCGGATCCTCTCGTTGAGCGGATATTCGTAGGTGATCACGCGCGCGCCTGGGCCTGGATGGGATGAGGGGATATGTCGGTCTGATCGCCGCGAATCATATCACAGGCCTTTGGCGGTCGCGGCGAGGGCCAAGTAGCGACGATGGAGCCTGGCCACCTGCTCGCGCAGGGCGTCGATGGTGCCTCCGTTGTCCAGGATGTCGTCGGCCGCGGCAAGACGCTCGGCGCGGCCGACCTGGGCTGCCATGATGGCCCTCACCTGGCTTTCCTCCAGACCACTGCGCTGCATGACCCGAAGCACCTGCAAGGCCTCGGGGCAATCGACCACGCACAGACGCTGCACCCGCTCCCGGTAAGTCCCCGATTCAATCAACAAGGGCACGGCCAGGATCACGTAGGGCGCGCGGGCAGCAAGGCATTGGTGCTCGCTTTCCTCACGGATCATCGGGTGGAGGATGCCCTCCAGGCGCTTGCGCGCGTCCTGGCTCTCGAAGGCCAGGGCACGCATGGCCGCGCGATTCAGAGCGCCTTCCCCGGTGAGCACACCGTCCCCGAAGGTGGCGCGTATCGCTGCCATGGCACCACCACCGGGGCCGGTCAGCGCATGGGCGATCCGGTCGGTATCGACAATGGCGGCCCCTGATTCGGCGAAGATATCGGCAGCGGCGCTTTTCCCGCTTCCGATGCCGCCGGTGAGGCCCACGACAAAAGCTTGACGTTTCACGGGCTGCATTCGAGGCGGTTGACACCGCGCAGGCGCTCGGAAAGGTCGCTGGCCACCGTGGCGAGGCTGTCACCGGGGCCACGGACTTCGATCCGGACGGTGCCGGCCCCCCGGGTCGCGATCTGGGCGCTGCGCACGCCCTTTTCCTTGAGCGCATCGAGGAGTCGCGTCGCGGCCACTTCATTCTTGTAGAGGCCGAGGGACACCGCAAACTGGTTGGGCCCAGGGTCCTGCATGATGAAGAGATCGTCCACGCCAAGACGACGCAGTTCGGCAGCCTTCTTCTCGGCGCCATCGCGGCTGCCCTGTGCCGGAATATGCACCCACCAGGATGACGGAGCCTCGCTGCGGGTTTCGCTGAGTTTGAAGCCCGTTCCGGCTTTGGCAATGCGGGCCGTCAGTTCGCGGGCCTGGTCCGGGCTGAGCCCGGCAAACACCACGCAGGCCTGGGGCGCCACGCTGTCGGCGGGGGGCGACTCCGCTTCAGCCTTCTCCTTCGCAACGGCCGGCTCCGGCTCCGGGGCCGGTTTGACGACCGCCGGCGGTGCTGCGGGTGGGCGGGCTTCGGTCATGAGGCGCAGGCGCTCCGGATTGAGCTGGTTGCTGAGCCGTTCCGGCTCGCCATAGGACGCGCCATCGCCGAGCCAGCCCCTCCACAGGGCAAGGGCCAGCAGGTTGGCGAAGATCAGGATGATGACGGTGACACGGAGTGGGGCCATGGCCGCAAGACTAACCGATACGAGGGCACGGGAAAAGGCAAGCGCGCAGCGCTGTGGACACCCTAATCGGGCATCAGCATGCGGGCAAGTCCTTCTAGCACCAGATTGTCCACCTCCCGCAGCGGGCACTCCAGCAGTGGCGCCAAAGACGCGGCGGCCCCCCCGTTGAGCAGGCAGAGACTGCCCGGCTCGGCGGCGACCAGGCGGAACATGCGCTCGATCGCCCCCAGCTGGGCATGCAGGCAACCGGTCTGGATGGCGTCTGCAGTACGCCGCGGCATGTGCTCGAAACGACCATCGGTGTAGGGCAACTGGGCCGTATCGCGCGCCAGGGAGAGGCGCATCAGGTCCAGGCCGGGCAGGATCACGCCCCCCTGGAACACCCCCCGGCCATCGAGCACGTCGGCCGTGGTAGCCGTACCCGAGGTGACCACCAGCGCCGCGGCGCCGTGGATCGCGCGGGCGCCCACCAGCGCTGCCCAGCGATCGGCCCCGAGCCGGGATGGGTCGAGGTAGGCATTGCGAACCCCGTACCCCTCGGCCATGGGGCGTATCCACTCGGCTCCCAGACCGGCGCGTCCGAGGAAGGCGCCGAGGCGCCCGCCCACCGTTGCCCCGGCCACATTGGCGCCGAGCACACGCCTGATCGGCCCCAGGCCGGCAAGTACGTCGGCAAATCCGTCGAGGGCGCTGAGCAGCACGGCCCCCTGGCCACACCAGCGCACGCCATCGTGGAGCCCCCACTTGAGACGGGTGTTGCCCACATCGAGAAGAAGGTCCATCAGGCCAGCCTCAGGGAGACTTCGCCCGACAGCACCCGACGCAGCCCCCCCGGGGTCTGCAGCAACAAGGCGCCATCGTCGTCCACGCCGGCGCAGGTTCCCGCCAGGGCCTCCGCCTCCCCAAGGATGTTCACCGGCAGATTGGCAAAGGCATTGCGTTGTTGCCACGCGCCACGCAGGGCGGAGAAGCCCGCTGCCGCATAGACCTCGAAGAGGCGGTGAAGCTGGACCAGTACCAGACCAAGGAGACGGCTGGCGTCAGGCGCCTGCCCGAGGCAGGCAGCCAGATCCGTGACCCCGGTGGCGTATTCCACATCGGCATCGGGGGGCAACTGCAGGTTGATGCCGATCCCCACGACGGCAGCCGGTACGCGCCCGCGGCCGGGCGTCAGTTCGACGAGAATGCCAGCCAGCTTGCGGCCATGCACCAGCACGTCATTGGGCCACTTGAGCTGCACGCCCTCGACCCCCAGTTCTTCGAGCGCTCGGGCCACGGCAAGGCCGGCGACGAGGGACAAGCCGGCAGGCACCGGGGCATCCGGGGCGAAGCGCCACAGGGCGGAGAAGGTCAGGCTGGCACCCGGCCAGGACTTCCAGGCACGCCCCCGCCGTCCCCGCCCGGACGTCTGCACGTCAGCGGCGAGCACATGCACGCGCCCGTCGTCCGGGGGCAACTCGGCCAGCAGACGACTGTTGGTGGAATCGCACTCCGTCAGGAGCACCAGCGAAAAGGCACCGGCCAAGTCATCCAAAGCAGCCAGCGCCGCCCCCATGTCGAGGGCCACGTAATCGGAACGGTCCAAGAATCAAATCCCGGCAAATGAAATCAGGCCGGTCATTATGGAGCAAGGCGCATCATCAGGCGTGCTCGCCCGCACTCCGGACTCGTGAAGAAATGGGAGCAAGTGCTTAGAGATCGCTCCAGCAAGGGCAGCCCGGGAAGGAGACGGGAAGCATCGCACGCGCGCAACAGGGCCGCGCAGTCGATCCCTCCCCAGTCTTTCAGGCCGGATCGGGGTCTTCCAGCCCCAGCTCCTGGATCTTGCGGGTGATCGTGTTGCGGCCGATCCCGAGCAACTGGGCGGCCTCGATGCGCCGGCCACCAGTAGACACCAGGGCACGCCGGATGAGGATGCGCTCGAAATCCTTGCTGAGGCGGTCGAAGACCTCACCCGGGTTCTGGGCCAGGGAGCGGTCCACCTCGGCCATGAGGGCGTCGCCCCAATTGGCGGGCTGCTCCCGCGTCGGCTGGTCCTTCAGCTCGGGGGGCAGATCGGCCACCTCAACAGTCTGACCGGGGGCCATCACCGTGAGCCAATGGCAAAGGTTCTCAAGCTGGCGGACGTTCCCGGGGAAATCCAGGCTCTGAAGGTACTTGAGCGTGCTCTCCGACAGGCGCTTGGCCTCAACGCCCAGTTCCTGGGCCGACAGGGCAATGAAATGCTTGGCCAGGGGCGGGATGTCCTCGCGGCGTTCGCGCAGGGGCGGAAGGCGCAAGCGGATCACATTGAGGCGGTGGAACAGATCCTCGCGGAACAGCCCCTGGCGGACGCGCTCCTCCATGTTCTGGTGGGTGGCCGCGATGACCCGCACATTGGCCTTGATGGGCTGATGCCCACCCACACGATAGAAGTTGTTGTCGGACAACACCCGCAGCAGCCGGGTCTGCAGCTCGGCCGGCATGTCACCGATCTCATCGAGAAAGAGGGTGCCGCCCTCGGCCTGCTCGAAGCGGCCCCGGCGCATGGTCTGGGCACCGGTGAAGGCCCCCCGCTCATGGCCGAACAGTTCGGATTCGAGGAGGTCACGGGGGATCGCGGCGGTATTGATGGCGATGAAGGGCGCGTCCTTGCGCGGGCTGTGACGATGCAGTGCCCGTGCAACCAGTTCCTTCCCGGAGCCGGACTCGCCGTTGATCAGCACCGTGGCATGGGACTGGGAGAGTCGCCCGATGGCCCGGAAGACCTCCTGCATGGCAGGCGCTTGGCCAAGAATCTCCGGGACTGCGCTGAGCACTTCCTCGGAACCCACCTGATGGGCGCTCTCTTCGATGGCGCGACGTACCAGCTCCACCGCCTGATCCACGTCGAAGGGCTTGGGCAGATACTCGAAGGCTCCGCCCTGAAAGGCCGCCACCGCGCTGTCCAGGTCAGAGTAGGCGGTCATGATGATCACCGGCATGTGCGGAAAGCGCGCCTTGACCTTGGACAGCAAGGTCAGACCCGACTCGCCGGGCATGCGGATGTCTGAGAGCAGCACCCTCGGCGCCTGCGACGTACCCTCCAGCGCCGCGAGCACTTCCCCGGCGGAGCCGAAGCTCTTGTACGGAATCTCCTCCCGCGCCAGGGCCTTCTCCAGCACCCAACGGATCGAGCGGTCGTCATCAACTATCCAGACTGCATTCATGTCATTCACGCGCACAAGTGATTCAGGCAAACAAAAAGGGTTAGCGGACAAATGCACCAAAACAGTGCCTCAGTCAATTCATGATTCCAGATCCCTGGCGATCGGCAGGAAGATCGTGAAACAGGTGCGCCCGGGACGGGACTCCACCTCGATTGCCCCCTGATGCTGTTCGACGAAGCTCTGTGCGAGGGACAAGCCCAGGCCGCTGCCGTTCTCGCGCCCGGACACCAGGGGGTAGAAGATCTTGTCGCGAATGCCTTCCGGTATGCCGGGGCCGTTGTCGATCACCTGCAACTGCAGGGCGAGCTTGAAACGGCGCTTGGCCAGGGTGACTTGCCGAGCCGCCCGGGTGCGCAGCACGATTTCACCGTTGCCGTGCATGGCCTGGGCAGCGTTGCGGGCGATGTTCAGGATGGCCTGGATGAGCTGCTCGCGATCTCCGGTGATATAGGGCAGGCTTGTGTCGTAGTCCCGCTGCACGGTCACCGCCGGAAACTCCGCCAGGATCAGGCGCCTCACCCGTTCAAGGACATCATGGGGATTGAGCTGGGAAGGCTGCATCATCCGGTGGGACGTAAGCAGCCGGTTCATCAGGTCCTGCAGGCGATCAACCTCGGCGATGATCACCTGGGTGTATTCGCGCAGTTGCGGATCGTCCAGCTCCCGCTCAAGCAGCTGGGCCGAACCACGGATGCCCCCCAGGGGATTCTTGATCTCGTGAGCCAGATTGCGGATGAGTTCGCGGCTTGCCTGTTGTTGGTGCGCGAGCTGCTCCTCGCGTGCCACTTTCAGGTGCGCGTCCATCGGACGGAACTCCAGAAGCAGGCGCGCGCTGACCGAATCGACGGGCGTGACGGTGCAGTCAAGCTGCAGGGCCTCCATGCCCGGACGCGTCACCGTCAGGTTATGTCCGGTATAGCTCCAGTTGTCACGCAGAACATTGTTGAGTGCGCTGGCCAGCCCCGCCGGCTCCCCGAGCAGGCGCCGCAGGGAATAGCCGACGATCTTGCGGCTGCTCGCGGCAAACAGGTTTTCAGCCCCGGGATTGAGATAGCGCACGGTGAGTTCGTCGTCCACCAGCACCACGGCAGATGACAACAGTTCGAGGCCAGCAAAAGGGGAGGTAGGGCTGGGGGATTGGTCGTTTTGCATATGGGCAGACCAATGCAAGAAGCAGACCACTTGCCCGACGATTCACTTAGGCAACGGAGCCCCACTAACGGAGGTTCGCGATCTCCTTGCGCAGGGCCTCGATGTTGCGTTCGTGGATCTGCAGCTTGTCCTTGTAGGGCTGCAGCCGCTCCAGCGCCTTCTGGTAATTGCGCTCATCGGTGCGGATGCTCTCCTGACTCGCCAGCTCCCGCCGGGCCGCATCCAGGGCTTTCTGTTCACTGGCCAGCTCTTCGTCAAGAATGCGGCGCCGATCACTGTCGCGCGCCTTTTGGGTGCCCGTATCGACCCTGGGGAAACCCGCACTGGACGTAGATGCACCACTTTGGGGCGCAGGTGCCGGGCGGGATGCACTCGGCACCGAAGACACCGCCTGATCACGGGCAAGAAGACTGCACCCCCGCCCGGAGGCCTTGCTGTTGGTGTATGTGACGTGGCCAGCCTCATCAACGCACTTGTAGATATCCGCCCACGCCGGGGAAATACACAGCGAGGCAGCCAGCGAAAGGAAAATTCTCGGGTTCATCGTTGGCACAGGTTGGTTCAGAAGCTGGACTAGTTTAGGGGCCGGCCCGGCCAAACACAAACAAGGGCCGGAAACAAAAGGACGGGCCTAAGCCCGTCCCCTTGTAACGCATTGGCCGGCCAGCACGCTGACCGGCTCCGATCCGAAGATCAGATGGCGTAGTACATCTCGAACTCGACCGGATGCACTTCGACGCGCAGACGGTTCACTTCATCGTTCTTCAGGGCAATGAAGGAATCGATGAAGTCATTGCTGAACACACCACCACGGGTCAGGAACTCACGATCCTTGTCGAGGGCAGCCAGCGCTTCTTCGAGGCTGGAGCAGACGGTCGGGATGAGCGCGTCTTCTTCCGGCGGCAGGTCGTAGAGGTTCTTGTCGGCGGGATCGCCCGGGTGAATCTTGTTCTGGATGCCGTCGAGGCCGGCCATCATCAGCGCGGCAAAGCACAGGTAGGGGTTTGCACCCGGATCCGGGAAACGGGTCTCGATGCGGCGAGCCTTTTCGCTGTTCACGAACGGGATGCGGATGGAAGCGGAACGGTTCTTGGCAGAGTACGCCAATTTCACCGGTGCTTCGTAGTGCGGGACCAGACGCTTGTAGGAGTTGGTCAGCGGGTTGGTGATGGCGTTCAGGGCCTTGGCGTGCTTGATGATGCCGCCGATGTAGAACAGGGCGGTCTCGGACAGACCAGCGTAGCCGTTGCCGGCGAACAGGTTCTTGCCGTCCTTCCAGATGGACTGGTGCACGTGCATGCCGGAACCGTTGTCACCAACAATGGGCTTGGGCATGAAGGTGGCGGTCTTGCCGTACTGGTGGGCAACGTTCTGGACGATGTACTTCAGGATCTGGGTCTGGTCGGCGCGACGCACCAGGGTGTCGAACTTGGTGCCGATTTCGTTCTGGCCGGCAGTGGCGACTTCGTGGTGATGCACTTCGACGGGCACACCGCAGGCCTCAAGGGCCAGACACATGGCGGCACGCATGTCGTTGAAGGAGTCAACCGGCGGGACGGGGAAATAGCCACCCTTCACGGCAGGACGGTAACCGGTGTTGCCACCCTCGAACTTGGTGTCGGACGACCAGGCACCTTCTTCGGAGAAGATCTTGTGGTACGCACCGGACATGCCCACTTTCCACTCGACGGAGTCGAAGATGAAGAATTCGGGCTCCGGACCAAAGTAGGCCGTATCACCAATGCCGGAGGACTTCAGGTAAGCCTCGGCACGATTGGCGATGGAGCGGGGATCACGGTCGTAGCCCTTGCCGTCGGCGGGGTCGATCACGTCACAGGACAGCACCAGGGTGGTTTCGTCGAAGAACGGGTCGATGTAGGCGGTGTTGGGATCCGGCATCAGCAGCATGTCGGAAGCCTGGATACCCTTCCAGCCGGCAATCGAAGAACCGTCAAAGGCATGACCGCTTTCGAACTTATCTTCGTCAAACGCGCTCACGGGCACGCCAACGTGCTGTTCCTTGCCCTTGGTGTCGGTAAAACGGAAGTCGACGAATTTGACTTCGTTTTCCTGGACCATCTTCATGACGTCTTGCGGGGTCATATCACTCACTCCTAACGGGTTGAAGCTGCTGCGCAGTGGAAAAAGATAGGGGTTACAACAATAAGTCAGAACGCTTGAAAGCAGGGAACATGCCAGCTACCAAGTGAAAACAGTTCATTGTGCCACAAGGGCAGGCCACATCGCCCCGAAAAAAATAAGCACCAATACGGTGCATGTAGCACGCACAAGGCACATAAATGGTGCCAACTCAACCGGTGCAATGCCACAGAACGAGGCATGAAAAAGCCAACCCCGGGCGGGCAGCCGCCCTCCGGCATGCATGGCTTGCGGCCGTGGAGGGCAGCGGTATACTCGCAGACCCTCCTTCTCATCGGATGCCTGCCATGGGAAAACTCAGTGAAACCCTCGCCCTCGCTCAGGAACGCGCCCGCAGCCTGGGTCTTCCCTACGCTGGCGCCCTGACGCCCCGGGAAGCATGGGATGTGCTCCAGCTCGCACCGGGCTCCAAGCTCGTCGATGTCCGCACCCGTGCGGAGTGGGACTGGGTCGGCCGCGTACCAGGCGCCATCGAGATCGAGTGGATGCTTTATCCGGGCAACGAACCCAACCCCCACTTCCTGGCACACTTCAAGCGTCAGGTCGATCCGGAAGCGCTGGTGATGTTCCTGTGCCGCAGCGGTGCCCGCTCCAACGCCGCAGCCACCCTGGCCGCCGGCTCGGGCTTCACCAACGCCTATAACATCCTGGAAGGCTTCGAAGGCGACAAGGACGCCGGCGGCCACCGCAACAAGGTCGGGGGCTGGCGTCACGCCAACCTGCCGTGGACCCAGGGCTGAACACCACAGGACACCGAGATGCAAGCCGTTCCCATCAGTTTCGACCGCTTCAACACTCTTTCCGACACCGATGCCCACGCGCGCATCCGCGCCGCCCGTGAGCGCCTCGGCGACCGGGCCGTGCTGCTGTGTCACCACTATCAGCGGGCCGACGTCTACCAATACGCCGACCTCACCGGCGACTCCCTCAAACTGTCGCGTCTGGCGGCCGAAACGGAAGCCGAGTTCATCATCTTCTGCGGCGTGCATTTCATGGCCGAGGTGGCGGACATCATGTCCAAACCCCACCAGCAGGCCATCCTGCCCGATCTCGCAGCCGGCTGTTCGATGGCCGACATGGCCAATCTGGCCAAGGTCGAGCGCTGCTGGCGAGAGCTGGCCGAGGTGCTCGACACCCCGGACGCACTGATCACGCCGGTCACCTACATCAACTCCGCCGCCGACCTAAAAGCCTTCTGCGGCGAACATGGCGGCATCGTGTGCACCTCCACCAACGCCCCCACCATCCTCGACTGGGCCTTCGCCCAGCGCGAAAAGGTGCTGTTCTTCCCCGACCAGCATCTGGGCCGCTGGACCGGCTTCAAGAAGGGCATTCCGCTGGAAGAAATGGTGGTGTGGGACCCGGATCTTGAATACGGCGGCCTCAGCGTCGAGCAGATCCGGAAGGCAAAGATCCTGCTGTGGAAGGGGCACTGCTCGGTGCACCAGATGTTCCAGCCTGCGCACATCATCAAGTTCCGCAACCAGTACCCCGACGGGCTGGTCATCTCCCACCCGGAGAGCGCCCTCGAAGTGTGTCGCCAGTCCGACTACGTGGGCTCCACGGAGTACATCATCAACGTCATCAAGGCTGCCGCCCCCGGCACCCGCTGGCTGGTGGGCACCGAGCTCAACCTGGTCAATCGCCTCGCCGAAGAGGTCAAGGCCGAGGGCAAGGTCGTCCAGTTCATGGCGCCCACCGTGTGCATGTGCTCGACCATGCAGCGCATTGATCCGCAGCACCTGGCCTGGACCCTCGAGAACCTGGCCGACGGCAAGGTGGTCAATCGCATCAGCGTGCCTGAGCACGAGGCGACGCTGGCCAAGCTGGCCCTGGAGCGCATGCTGGCAGTTTCCTGAGATCGCCTGCAGGCATTCAAGACGGCGCCCATGGGCGCCGTTTTTCATGGACATCCCCGTGCAGCACCCGGCCGATGAAGGCAGAATGGATACGAAGGAGACCCGATGAACAGCCTGCGCATCTGTACCTACAACATCCACAAGGGCTTTTCCCAGTTCAACCGGCGTCTGGCCATCCACGACCTGCGCGACCGTCTGCGCCTGCTCGGTGCCGATGTGGTCTTCCTGCAGGAAGTGCAGGGCATGCACCTGCGCCACGCCCGCCGTCATGTGGACTGGCCGGAGCAGCCCCAGCACGAGTTCCTGGCCCGGGATGTGTGGCAGCAGACGGCCTACGGCGGCAACGCCATATACGACCACGGCCATCACGGCAACGCGATCCTGAGCCGCCACCCCATCCTGTCCCAGGCCAACGAAGACATCTCCGATCACCGCTTCGAGAATCGGGGTCTGCTCCACTGCGAGATCCATGTGGATGGCGTGACCCGGCCGGTGCATTGCGTCTGCGTCCACCTGGGCCTGACCGCCGGCAGCCGCCGCCGCCAGATGGCGGCCCTGGTCAAGCGCCTCGACGCCCTGGCACCCGACGGCGCCCCCCTGATTATCGCCGGCGACTTCAACGACTGGCGCAACCACGCAGACGACTGCCTGACCGAGCAGCTCGGCGTCACCGAGGCCTTTGTATCGATCCGCGGCCGCCCGGCCCGCAGCTTTCCCAGCACCCTGCCGGTTCTGCGCCTGGACCGCATCTACGTGCGCGGATTCTCCGTGGACAAGGCGGAGGTTCACTACGGCCAGCCGTGGAGCCAGATCTCCGACCACGCCGCCCTCACCGCCCAGTTGCGCGCCCGCTGAATCGATGAGCATCGTCTGGCATCCGGCCAACGCCCTGACCCTGCTGGAGAACGGCGCCGAGTTCTTTCCCGCGCTGACGGCGGCCATCGACCTTGCCCGGACCGAGATCTTTCTCGAGACCTACATCTTCGCCAGCGACGAAACCGGCCAGGAGATCGCCGACGCCCTGGGACGGGCCGCGCAGCGGGGGGTCACAGTGCGCGTGCTGGTGGATGGCTTCGGTGGCCGCGAGTTCGTCGCCGACATGATGTCGCCGCTGATGGATGCCGGCGTGAATGTACTCATCTACCGCCGGGAGGTCAGCACCCTGTCCCTGCGTCGCCGGCGCCTGCGCCGGCTGCACCGCAAGCTCGCCGTCATCGACGGGCGGATCGCCTTCGTCGGCGGAATCAATATCGTCAGCGACTTCGAAGATCCACGGGTGCCCGCCCCGCGCCAGGATTACGCGGTGCGCATCGAGGGACCGCTGCTTGCGCCCATCCATGGCAGCGTCCGACGCGTGTGGGAGCTGGTCGCCTGGGCCTCCTTCCGGCGCCGCCTACGCCTGCTCGGCAAGGTGCAGGCCTACCCGCAGCCCTGCGGCGAGGTGGAAGCGGCCTTGGTGATCCGCGACAACATCCGTCATCGCCACGACATCGAGAACGCCTACCTGCTCGGCATCGCCGGCTCACGGCGGGACATCCTGCTGGCCAATGCCTATTTCCTGCCCGGCCGGCGCTTCCGCCAGGCCCTGCTCGACGCAGCCCGGCGCGGCGTGCGCATCACCCTGCTCATCCAGGGTATCGCCGATCACCCGCTGCAGCAGCGCGCGACCCGGGCTCTTTACGGACAGCTGCTCGATGCCGGCATCCGCATCGTCGAATATCACCGCAGCTACCTGCATGCCAAGGTCGCGGTGATCGACGACCACTGGGCCACCGTCGGGTCCAGCAACATCGACCCCTTCAGCCTGCTGCTGGCCCGCGAGGCCAACGTGGTGGTACGCAATGCGGCCTTCGCCAGCGGGCTGCGTTCCCGGCTGCAGCAGGCCATCGACATTGGCGGCCACGAAATCCACGCCAGCGACTGGCAGCGGGGCTCCCGCCTGCAGCGCCTCTTCAACTGGGCCGCCTACGGCCTGGTCCGACTGATGATCGGCATTGCCGGCTACGGCAACCGGCACTGAGCGCCCCCCTAATCCAGCCCTCACCCTCCAGACACCTCCACCCATGTACCCCACCCCCAGCTTCGAAGCCCGCATCTGCCCACCCGACCAACTCCGGGCACGCATTGCCACCCTGCCCCGCCCCCTGGTGTTCACCAACGGCTGCTTCGACATCCTGCACCGCGGCCACGTCACCTACCTGGCCCAGGCCCGCGCCCTCGGTGCCGCCATGGTCGTCGCCCTCAACAGCGACGACTCGGTGCGCCGTCAGGGCAAGGGCGATGACCGCCCCATCAACACCCTGCAGGATCGCCTCGCCGTCATGGCCTCCCTGGGCTGCGTTGACCTGGTCACCTGGTTCGATGAGGACACCCCCATCGCCCGCATCCTCGAATGCCAGCCCGACGTGCTGGTCAAGGGTGGCGACTGGGCGCCGGATCGCATCGTCGGCGCCACGGAGACCCTGGCCCGCGGCGGCAGCGTTCATTCCATCCCCTTCGAACACCAGCGCTCCACCACAGCCCTGCTCGAGAAGATCCGCCGGCTCTGACACCATCCTTTCTGCAGAACAACATTTGCCCTATAATTTCTGCAGAAAGGAAGACACCATGACAGCTCTTGCCCGCCCCGTCGCACCCCAGCCAGACGCCGCCGCCGTTCTCGGCAAGGCCGTGGCCCGCGCCGCCGAACGCCTGGGCCTTTCCCGCGCCCTGCTGGCCCAGGTTCTCGGCCTCAGCCCGGCCAGCGTCAGCCGCCTGTGTTCGGGCACCTACCACCTCGACCCGAAACGCAAGGAATGGGATTTCGCCCTGCTCCTGGTGCGCCTCTTCCGGGCCCTCGACTCCATCGTCGGGGACGAAGGCAGCGCCCGCAGATGGCTTGCCAGCGACAATCTGGCCCTCAACGGCCGCCCCGTCGATCTGATCCGCAATACCGAAGGCCTGGTCCGTGTCGTTCACTACCTGGACGCCTCCCGCGCTGTCGTCTGAGGCCCGCCCCTGGCAGGCCTCCGTCTGGCGCATGGTCGAAGCCCAGCACATCGCCGCGACGATGAAGCTGGTGGACAGCCCCGCCGAACAGGATCTCCTTGAATCCCTGCTCGAAGGCAGCAAGCCCCCCAGCCCGGGCAGCACCGCCGCCCTCGACTACCTGCTCGCTGCCCCCTTCCGCTACACCCCGCTGCCGGGTGGTTCGCGCTTCCGGGGCGCAACCGACCCGGGCGTGTTCTACGGTGCAGACACCGCCCTCACCGCCTGCGCCGAGCTCGGCTACTGGCGCTGGCGCTTCCTGCAGGATGCCCCGGCCCTCGAGTACCTTGAGCCCGTCGCCCATACCGCCTTCCGTACGCGCATCACCACCACCGCCATTGACCTGCGCCAGCCTCCTCTCGCCCGGGATGCGGCAGCCTGGACCCACCCTACCGACTACACCGCCACCCAGGCCCTCGCCCGTCAGGCCCGCGAGGCCGCCATCGGCGCCATCCTCTATACCTCGGTGCGGGCACCCACCGCAGCCTGGTGCGCCGCCATCCTCACCCCCGACGCATTCGCCTGTGCAGCACCGGAACAACCTACCCAGACTTGGTGGCTGGCCGTCAGGGGCGACGAAATCCAGTGGCGGCGGGACAAGGAGTCAGTGGTTTTCCATGCAGCCCACTGGCGGGGCAACCCATGAAGGGCACGCGATCCATTATTTGGATATTCACTTTTCGTCTAAAAGGTGAAGTTGGTCAGCACTAGAATTAATTAGCGAACCAATAACCACTTTCCCGACACGGAGAATCGCCATGCGCATTGCCAACAACGTCGCCGAACTCATCGGCAACACCCCCCTGGTCAAGCTCAACCGCCTGGCCCCGGCCAACGGCGCCACCGTGGCCCTCAAGCTGGAGTTCTTCAACCCGGCCCACAGCGTCAAGGACCGCATCGCCGCGGCCATGCTCGACGCCGCCGAGGCCGCCGGCAAGATCGGCCCCGACACCATCATCCTCGAGCCCACCTCCGGCAACACCGGCATCGGCCTGGCCATGGTCTGCGCCGCGCGCGGCTACAAGTGCGCCTTCGTGATGCCGGAAACCATGAGCCGCGAGCGCAAGCTGCTGCTCAAGGCCTACGGCGCCGACCTGATCCTCACCCCCGGCCCCGAAGGCATGCCCGGCGCCGTGAAGAAGGCCGAGGAACTCGCCGCCGCCGACTCGCGCTATTTCATCCCCCAGCAGTTCGAGAACCCCGCCAACCCGGCCATCCACCGCAAGACCACGGCGGAGGAGATCTGGGCCGACACCGACGGCCAGGTGGACATCTTCGTCTCCGGCGTGGGCACCGGCGGCACCGTCACGGGCGTGGGTGAGGTGCTCAAGGAACGCAAGCCCGGGGTGAAGGTGGTGGCCGTGGAGCCCGCCGCCAGCCCCATCCTTTCCGGCGGCCAGCGTGGCCCCCACCCCATCCAGGGTATCGGCGCGGGCTTCGTGCCGGGCATCCTCAACACCCAGGTCTACGACGAGGTTGTGCAGGTACCCAACGATGCGGCCCTCGACACCGCCCGCCGTCTGGCCACCGAGGAAGGCCTGCTGGTCGGCATCTCCTCCGGCGCCGCCGTATGGGCCGCCCTGCAGGTGGCCGAACGCCCCGAGAACGCCGGCAAGCTGGTGGTGGTGATCATCCCGTCCTTCGGCGAGCGCTACCTGTCCACCGTGCTCTTCCAGCATCTGGAAGTCTGACATCCTGATGCCCTTCGACTTCAGCACCGCGCCGGATCGCGCCGGCTCCGACAGCATCAAGTGGCGCCGTTACGCCGGCCGCGACGTGATCCCCATGTGGGTGGCCGACATGGACTTTGCCGCGCCCCCGGCCGTGCTGGAGGCCCTCCGTGCGCGCATCGACCATGGCGTTTTCGGCTATGCCGACCCCTGGCCCGCGGTGCTCGAGGCGGTGATCGAAGGCATCGCCCGGGACCACGCCTGGCGCATCCAGCCCGAGTGGCTGGTGTGGCTGCCGGGGGTGGTCACCGGCTTCAACGTGGCGGTGCGGGCCGTCGGGCAACCCGGTGACGGCGTCTTCACCGCCACCCCTGTGTATCCGCCCTTCCTGCACGCCCCGGCCAACTTCGAGCAGCGCCTGGTCACCACGCCCCTGGTGAACAGCGGCCAGCGCTGGGAGTGGGACTGGCCCGCCACCGAGGCCGCCGTGGCCGACGGGGTACGCCTGTTCATGCTGTGCAACCCCCACAACCCGGTGGGTCGTGTCTTCGACCGGGACGAGCTCGGCCGCATCGCCGCCCTGGCCGAGCGCCACGATCTGGTGATCTGCTCCGACGAGATCCACTGCGGCCTGGTGCTCGACCCGGCCACGCCGCACATCCCCATCGCCGCCCTGGATGAAAGCGTCGCCCGCCGCAGCTTCACCCTGATGGCACCGTCCAAGACCTGGAACATCCCGGCCCTGTACTGCGCCTTTGCCATCATCCCCGACGCCAACCTTCGCGCCCGCTACAAGCGCGCCATGGCCGGCATCGTGCCCCACGTGAATGTACTGGGCCTCACCGCCACCGAAGTCGCCTACCGGGATGCCGGCCCCTGGCGCGAGGCCCTCATCGCCACCCTGCGCAGCAACACCGCCCGGGTGGTCGAAGCCATCAACACCCTGCCCGGCCTGTCCACCACGCCGGTGGAAGCCACCTACCTGGCCTGGATCGACTGCCGCGACTGGCTGGCCGCCAAGGGCATCGACAACGCCGCCCGGTACTTCGAACAGGCTGGCGTGGGTCTCTCCGACGGCAAGGACTTCGGCCTGCCGGGCTTCGTGCGCCTCAACTTCGGCTGCCCGCCAGCCCGCCTCGAGGAAGGCCTGGCCCGCATCCGCCGGGCGGTCACGGGCTGAGCCACCGGGTGAAGGCCGCACTGCCCCGGGACTTCCGGCTCTACCTGCTGATCAGTGTCATGGGCGCCCTGGTCCACTTCGGCCAGGGCGTCGCCGTCGGTTGGTCGGTGTATGAGCAGACCGGCTCATCCCTGGCCCTGGGCCTGGTGGGGCTGGCCCAGTTCCTGCCCATCCTGCTGTTCTTCCTGCCCGCCGGCCAGGTTGCAGACCGCTTCGAACGACGCAGCGTGATCGTCACCAGCCTGGCACTCGGCGCCTGCGCAGCCCTGCTCCTGGCGGGTGCGGCCTGGCTGCACCTGGACGTGGCCTGGACCTACGCTGCCCTGGTGCTCTCCGGCTGCGCCCAGATCCTCAACCGGCCCGCCCGGGACGCCCTGATGCCCACCCTCGTCCCACCGGCACAACTGGCCCGGGCCATCGCCCTGGCCAGTTCCCTGCACCAGGTGGCCTCCATGGCCGCACCGGCACTGGCCGGCCTGGGCCTGGCGCTCTTCCATTCAGCCCTCCCCATCCATGCGGCCAATGCCGTCTTCACCCTCATCGCGCTGCTTGCCGCCCTCGCCATCCGGCAGCGCTCCCGTGGCACAAAGACACTGCCCGGAGGCGCCGGGCGTCTCAGCGAGATGCTGGCCGGCTTCACCCACATCCGGCGTACCCGCCTCCTCCTCGCGGTGATGTCCATCGATCTGCTGGCCGTGCTCTTTGGCGGGGCGGTAGCCCTCTTGCCCATGTACGCCAAAGACATTCTTCAGGTGGGACCGGCAGGCCTGGGCCTGCTCAGCACCGCCCCGGCAGTGGGTGCTGCGGTCGCAGGACTGGCCATCGCCCGCTTTGGTGTCGCGCTGGATGGGCGCCTGTTCCTCGCCGCGGTGGGCGGCTTCGGTCTGATGACCCTTGTCTTCGGCGCCTCCACCCATTTTCCGCTCTCCATCGCCGCCCTGACCTTGCTCGGCGGGCTGGACAGCATCAGCGTGGTGATCCGCCAGACCGTCATCCAGCAGGCCACCCCCGACGCCCTACGGGGCCGCGTGGCCGCGGTGAACCGGGTCTTCATCAGCTCATCGAATGAACTCGGCGCCCTCGAATCCGGCCTCCTCGCCGCACTCATCGGCCCCGTACCGGCGGTTGTGGGCGGCGGCCTCATCACCCTGCTGGTGGTGGCCGCGAGCCCCCGCCTGTTTCCGGAACTGGGCCGCTGGCGCCGCGCCGCGCCCCCCTGAGCCACCGCGCACCTCTTCTGATCTAGCGCAAGTACGCATCTCCGGCCCGGCGCATACTCGCGACGTCGTCCCTGCTGGAGAAGTCCGTGCACACGCAAGCGCCCACCCCCTGCTCAGCCCTTGATGGCATCCTGCAGCACCACGGCCATCGCCCGACCGAGTTGCTGCAGATCCTCATCAATGCCCAGCAACTCGAAGGCTGGCTCCCCGCTCCAACACTCACTTACCTTGCCCGGGCACTCCACCTGCCCCGCGCACGGGTCGAGGGCGTGGCAGGGTTCTACAGCTTCCTGTACACCCGCCCCGCCGGACGCTTTCGGGTTCTGTTCTCCGACAACATCACCGACCGCATGCTCGGCAACGCCGAGCTGATGGATGCCCTGTGTCGCAAGCTGTGGATCGAACCCGGCAAGCTTTCCGAAGACGGCCTGGTCAGCATCGACGCCACCTCCTGCACCGGACTGTGCGACCAAGGGCCCGCGATGCTCGTCAATGGGCGCGCCATCGGCCAGCTAAACCATCGGCGCATCAATGAGATTGCCGAGCTCATCCGTCAGCAACGCCCCTTGGCCCAGTGGCCGTCGGAGTATTTCCATATCGACGACAACATCCGGCGTCGGGACGCGCTCCTCAACCTGGACATGAAGCCCGGAGCGGCCCTTGCCAGTGCCATCGCCCGTGGCCGGGCCGGCTGGCTGGCCGAGATGCAGGCGTCCAACCTGCGCGGTCGTGGCGGTGCCGGTTTCGCCACCGCCGTAAAGTGGTCCAGTGCCCGCAATGCCCCCGGCGAGCCCAAGGTGATCGTCTGCAACGCCGACGAAGGCGAACCCGGCACCTTCAAGGACCGTGTCCTTCTCAATACCTACGCCGACCTGGTTTTCGAGGGCATGACCCTCGCCGCCTGGGCAGTGGGTGCCTCGGAAGGCTTTCTCTACCTGCGTGGAGAGTACAGCCACCTGCTGCCGCAACTGGAAGCCGTGCTCGCCCGACGCCGGGCCGAGGGTCTTCTCGGCATGCGCATCCTCCACGAGCCGGGCTTCGACTTCGACATCCGCATCCACCTGGGGGCAGGCGCCTATGTGTGCGGCGAGGAATCCGCCCTCATCGAATCGCTGGAGGGCAAGCGCGGCACACCCCGCATCCGCCCGCCTTTCCCGGTGACCTGCGGTTACCTGGGTCGACCGACGGTGGTGAACAACGTGGAGACCCTGGCCAAGACCTGTCTCATCGCCCTCCAGGGCGGCGAGGCCTTTGCCGCCACCGGCACCGCCCAGTCGGCCGGCACCAAGCTGCTGTCCATCTCCGGCGACTGCGCCGCGCCCGGCATCTACGAATACCCCTTCGGCGTCTCCATCGCCCGCGTGCTGGAGGACTGCGGCGCCAGTGACACCCAGGCCGTGCAGGTGGGCGGCGCCTCCGGCATCTGCCTGGCGGGCTATGAGTTCCAGCGCCGCATCGCCTATGAAGATGTACCCACTGCCGGTGCCTTCATGATCTTTGACGGCACCCGCGACCTCTTCGAGGTGGCACGCAGCTTCGTCCATTTCTTCACCCATGAGAGCTGCGGCTTCTGCACGCCCTGCAGGGTTGGCACCGCGCTGCTGAAGGGCTTCATGGACAAGCTGGCCGATGGTCATGGCGCCCAGGCCGACCTCGCCGACATCGACTGGCTCGACCGCCTGCTCAAGAACGCCAGCCACTGCGGCCTGGGCAGCGCCGCGCCCAACCCGGTGATCGACACCCTGCAGAAATTCCGTCCGGCCTACGAGCGGCGGCTGGTGTCCCTGGATTTCGAGCCCGCCTTCGACCTGGACGCCGCCCTGGCCGAAGCCCGTCAGCTCACCGCCCGGGATGATCCCGGCGCACACCTGCACACCCACGAGGAGGGCACATCATGAGCAAGCAGTTCCTTCTCGATGGTCAGCCGGTGCCCTTCGAGGACGGCCAGAGCATCCTCGAAGCCGCCCGCAAGGCCGGCCACTACATCCCCAGCCTGTGCTGGCACAAGGATTTTCCCGCCCACGGTAGCTGCAAGCTGTGCATCGTCAAGGCCGCCGGTCGCCATGTTTCGGCCTGCGCCACGCCGGCCAAGGAAGGCTGGGAGGTGGAAAGCAATACCCCCGAGATGAACGGCGAACGTCGCGCCCTCCTGCAGATGCTCTTCGTGGAGGGCAATCACTTCTGCCCCTCCTGCGAGAAGAGCGGCAGCTGCGAGCTGCAGGCCCTGGGCTACGAGTACGAGATGCTCACCTCGCGCTTCCGCCACTTCTACCCCGACCGCCCGGTGGACGCCTCCCACCCGGACGTACTGCTCGACTTCAACCGCTGCATCTTCTGCGAGCTGTGCGTGCGCGCCAGCCGCGACGTGGACGGCAAGTCGGTGTTCGCCCTCACGGGCAGAGGCATCAACAAGCACCTGGTGGTCAATGCGGAATCGGGCCGACTGGCCGACACGGACTTCAGCAAAGACGATCTGGCAGCCCACATCTGCCCGGTGGGTGTGATTCTCCACAAGGGCCCCGGCTTTGCCGTACCCATCGGCGAGCGCACCTACGACGCGGCCAGTATCCGCAGCCAGAAGCTCAAGGAGGAGGAATCATGAGCCCCGCCCGGCCGCCCGAAGGCGCTCGCACCGCAGCCCGAGAGGGCGGAGGTAGTCCAGTTAGCGCCCCCGCCCGCAAGCTGCGCGTCGCCACCACCTCCCTGGCCGGCTGCTTCGGCTGCCACATGTCCTTTCTCGACATCGACGAGCACCTCTTCGAACTGGTCGAGCTGATCGAGTTCGACCGCTCGCCCCTCACCGATATCAAGGAAGTGGGGCCCTGCGACATCGGCCTGATAGAAGGCGGCGTGTGCAATGCCGAGAACGTGCACGTACTGCGCGCCTTCCGCCGCAACTGCAAGACCCTGATCGCCCTTGGTGCCTGCGCCGTCAATGGCGGCCTGCCGGCCCAGCGCAACCACCTGCCCCTGTCCGAATGCCTGCGCGAGGTCTATCAGTTCCGCCCCGGCATCGCCAACGGCCAAATCCCCAACGACCCGGAGCTGCCCCTGCCCCTCGACAAGGTGCGGCCCATCCACGAGGTGGTGCGCATCGACTACTTCCTGCCCGGCTGCCCGCCTTCGGGGCCGGCAATCTGGAAGTTCCTCACCGATCTGATCGCCGGCCGGACCCCGCGCCTGACCGGCGGCCTGCTGCACTACGACTGAGGTTCATACCATGAGCTTCGAACTGGAAACCGCCGTCAACCGCGAAGGCCTGCGCCGGGTGGCCATCGACCCCGTCTCGCGGGTGGAAGGCCACGGCAAGGTCACCCTGCTGCTCGACGAAGCCGGCCACGTGAAGGAGGCGCGGCTGCATATCGTCGAGTTCCGCGGCTTCGAGAAATTCATCCAGGGCCGGCCCTACTGGGAAGTCCCGGTGATGGTGCAACGCCTGTGCGGCATCTGCCCGGTGAGCCACCATCTGGCCGCCGCCAAGGCCCTCGACCCGGTGGTGGGTGCCCTCACCCTCACCCCCACGGCCGAGAAGATCCGCCGCCTGATGCACTACGGGCAGATCCTCCAGTCCCACGCCCTGCACTTCTTCCATCTGTCGTCCCCCGACCTGCTCTTCGGCTTCGAGTCACCCGTCCAGCAACGCAACATCGTCGGCGTGGCGGCGGCGCATCCGGAGGTGGCGCGGCAGGGGGTGCTGCTGCGCAAGTTTGGCCAGGAGGTGATCCGCATCACCGCCGGCAAGCGGGTGCACGGCACCGGGGCAGTGCCGGGCGGTGTGAACAAGTCACTCACCGCCGCCGAACGCGACGAGCTGCTCGCCGACGCCGACCAGATGATCGCCTGGAGCCGCGACGCGGTGCACCTTGCCCGGCGGCTGCACGAAAGTGACCGCGCCCTGTACGACGAGTTCGGCCTGTTCCGCAGCCACCTGTTCAGCCTGGTGCGGGCCGACGGTGCCATGGACCTCTACGATGGGCACCTGCGCCTGCGCGATGCCCGCGGCCACATCGTCAGGGACGGCATCCCCTGCGCCGACTACGAGCAGCACATCGTCGAGGAGGTGAAGTCCTGGAGCTACATGAAGTTCCCCTTCATGAAGGATCTCGGCCCTGCCCGTGGCTGGTACAAGGTCGGCCCCCTGGCCCGGGTACAGAACTGTGACTTCATCCCCAGCGCGCTTGCCGAGATCGAGCGCCAGGCCTTCATCGCCCACGGCGAAGGCGAGCCGGTGCACGCCCCGCTGGCCTACCACTGGGCCCGCATGATCGAAATGCTCCATGCCGCCGAGGTGATCCGCAGCTTGCTCGACGATCCGGACCTGCTCTCCAACCAGCGCATGAACGAGGGCACCAAGGGGCGCGAAGGCGTCGGCATCATCGAAGCGCCCCGGGGCACCCTGATCCACCACTACCGGGTGGACGACGACGACCTGGTGAGCTATTGCAACCTGATCGTGTCCACCACCCACAACAATCAGGCCATGAACGAGGCCGTGCGCCAAGTGGCGCGCCGCTATCTGGACGGGCGCCAGCTCACCGAGGGGCTGCTCAACCACATCGAGGTGGCCATCCGCGCCTTCGACCCTTGCCTGTCCTGCGCCACCCACGCTCTGGGCAAGATGCCGCTGGTGGTGGAATTGCTGACCGCCGACGGCAGCCTGGCGGACCGGGTTGCCCACGGAGGCTGAGGCCATGTCCCTGGTGATCTTCGCCGTGGGCAACCCTTCCCGGGGCGATGACGCCCTCGGCCCGCTCCTGATGGCCGAACTCGAAACACAGAGTCTGCCCGGGGTCACCCTGGTGACCGACTTCCAGCTACAGATCGAGCATGCCCTGGACCTTGACGGCCACGATCTGGCCCTGTTCATTGACGCCGGCACCGGCACACCCGCCCCCTTCGGCTTCTACGAGGTGAGCGCCTCCGCCGGCATGTCCATCACCACCCATGCCCTGACCCCATCGGCGGTGCTGCAGGTGCACGCGCAACTTCGACCGGTCACGCCACCGGCCTTCGTGCTGTGCATCCGCGGCGATCATTTCGAGCTGGGCGAAGGCCTCGGCGAGGCGGCGCGAATACACCTCCAAGCGGCGCGCGCGCATCTGGCGGAATGCCTTGCCCTGCCTGAAGCACAAGCCTGGCGCCAGCGGCAGACCCATGACCGTGCCACCAGCCCCGCGCCTGAGTGCGTGTGAGCACATAGACTGCGCGGCCCGGCTTCACCCCTCCGACGCTCACCGCCTCCCTTGTGCGGCGACGCCTTCGTCACACCTGCGGAGGCAAGCCCGGGGGCTAGTTCTGGGCTGCGGAGGCCCGCCGCACGACATATTCCTTGAGCAGAATCGAGATAGCCTGGGCCGCCGGCTCGCGCAGGCGGGTACCCCCACGAAGCTGGGCCACCAGTACCGGGCACGGCTGGGCGCGTTCGGTCGGGCCGCCCCGCACCAGCAATAGCTGATCACAGGGCAGTTCGTGCCACGCCGGAGAGCGGGCATCGATGCCAATGCTGACGGAATCCTCCCGGGAAGCCAGCCAGATGCGCAACTCATCACTGAAGGACGCGCACGACACCACGCGCTCCGACTCGCCGCAGCGGCCAAAGCCGCTGACCCACACGAGCTCTTCCTTGATCCTCTCGCCGTCCGGACTGAGCAGACCGATGGCAATCCTCTCGGCATCCAGGGCACGCAGGAGCTGACGCAGGGCCCGAAGGGTGGCGAAACGCACATCGTCCAGGTGGCGAACCAGGGCAGCCCCGGTGATCGCGGCTTCAGAAACGGGATCTCCCACGTCGTCATCTCCAAGGGGCTGACCGAATTGCCGCCCCATACGCGACAAGGATTCTTGCTCGAGCTTGCAGAACATGAGGCTGGCCCTCGGGTGCATTCCAGCGCGGATGCAGTGGTAGGCGACACTTGACGGCACGCCGAACAGGCAATGTCTCAAGACAGAAATTAACAGTTACGTCAAATTCTACAACAAAGGTAGATTTTGAACGGCATATTGCCAAATCGATATTTTTTACTGAATTTAGCGCAGAAGCGCGCCGGAGGACTGCGTAAAAATGCCTGGGGAATTCACGAAATTTTATGAAACAGTGCGAAATCCGACTCCAGGGAGGCGGAGGGCATCACTGGATACGGATATATTGAATGCAGGCTTCACGTCATTTCACAGACCGCTCGCCGTGAAACAGGGAGATGGACGCAAGCCCCTGCCGGCCAGGCCGACGGGCAGGGGAAGGAGAATCAGCGGAAGATCAGATTCAGCAAGACCTGCCGAACGGCAGGTGAAAAGCGTGATGCGTGTTCAGGTGGCCCGGCCGCGTCGCTGGAGGGCCATGATCTTGGCCTGGACGTAGCCCTTGAGTTCACGGAATGGGACAGGTTTGCTGTACAGGATCACATCAGCCGGCAAGCCACCGTTCTCGACGATCTCGTCTTCAGTAAGTCCGCTGACCACCACGATGTCGAGATCCTGCAGCTGGGGGTCGGCCCGCAGGCGACGGATCATCTCGAACCCGTCAATGCCCGGCATGCGCAGATCGGTGATCAGCAAGTCAGGCGGAACACGGCCGATCTCAAGGAGACCATCAATCCCGCTGGACACCATGCGCACCTGAAGAGGCAAAGCCCAGGTGGAAAAAGTGTGCTCATAGAGCTTCTGCAGGATGCGATCGTCCTCCGCCACAAGCACCTGGAGGACACCTGCTGCAGCCCGTAGCGCACTCTGCCCACCACCCGCCATGGAACGGGCACGGAACTCTTCGATCGAACTCACTCGGATGCGCCGATGCCCCCCGGCAGTCTTCCATCCTTCCAACTGGCCGTTCTCGACCATCTGCTGGACAGTGCCCAAGGAAAGCCCCAAGCGCTGGGCGGCTTCGGAGGTGCTGCAATATTCCTTTTCAGGAGATTCGGGCGTGGCGGCCATTTCAATAGGGCATAAAGAACGAGTCAGTGTTGAACGATGTTACCAGCTAAGCCGGTGGTGTCGGGGCGCTGACTTTGCCCCGGCATCTCCTTCAATTGACGACAATATCTCAAAATGGGATATCGTCGTCAAAATCACCAAAACCACCCCCTGCCGGCTTCTTTGGGGCCGATGCACCGGCGGGAGCAGGAGCGGGGGCCGGAGCACCGCCGTAGCCGCCATCCCGGCCTCCGCCACCCGCAGCAGGCGCGAAACTGCCTTCGTTGCGTGACGGGGCATCCGCGCCGCCCATGCCCTGGCGGCTGCCCAGCATTTTCATCTCGTCAGCACGGATTTCGGTGGTGTAGCGATCCTGCCCATCCTTGTCCTGCCACTTGCGCGTGCGCAGGGAGCCTTCGACATACACCGCGCTCCCCTTGCGCAGATACTGACCGGCGATCTCGGCAAGCTTGCCGAAGAACACCACCCGGTGCCATTCGGTGGCCTCGCGCTTCTCACCGCTGGCCTTGTCGCGCCAGGTGTCGGTGGTGGCGAGGGTGATGTTGCAGATCGCGTCGCCACTCGGGGCATAGCGGGTTTCCGGGTCCTTGCCCAGGTTGCCGATAAGAATCACCTTGTTGACCGAAGCCATATGTCTCTCCTGAAAAATTCTTGGGGCGGAATCAGGCGGCAGCAGGACGCCGGATCGGCGGGGGAACCATGCCCGAGGCAAGGATCAACCAGACCAGGGCAAGACCGCCCCCCAGCAGGGATACCGCGCCCGCCCCCACGTGCTGGACCAGCCACCCACCCAGGACGCCGCCCAGAAACAGCCCGACGGACTGCAATGTATTGTAAATGCCCAAGGCCGTGCCTTTGGCATGGGGAGGCGCGATCCGCGAAATCCATGACGGCTGGGTCGCCTCGAGCACATTGAAAGCAACGAAGAACAGCGTCAGCAGGATGGCCAGCGGCCACAGCCCCGCACTTCCCGTCAGGTACAAACCGGCCTGGACGACAATTAGCAAGCCGATGGCCGAGTTGAACACCTTCTTCATGGCCCCCTTCTTCTCGGCCATGATGATGGCGGGCACCATCACTGCGAAAGACAGCAGCACCGCGGGCAGATAGACCTTCCAGTGCTCGGCCATCGGCAGCCCGGCGGCCACCAGGCCGGCCGGCACCAGCACCCACATGGCGGTCTGCATCAGATGCAGGGCGAAGACACCGAAGTTGAGCCGCATCAGCTGGCCATTGCCCAGCACCTCGGAGAAGCGCCCGACGGCCCGGGGCACCGGCGGTGCGGCGGGTACGACGAAAAGCACCGTGAACACGGCCCCGACGGCCAGCGTAGCGGTAAGCCAGAACAGGCCATCCATGCCGATCAACGCGTACAGCAGCGGCGCAGCCACCATCGACAGGGCGAACACCAGGCCGATGGAGGAGCCGATCATGGCCATCACTTTGGTGCGGTGCTGGTCGCGGGTGAGGTCGGCAGCCAGGGCCGTGACTGCTGCCGAGATGGCACCGGCACCCTGCAACACCCGGCCGATGATGACCGTCTGCACGTCCTGGGCGAGGGCGGCCACGACGCTGCCGACAATGAACAGGAGCAGACCGAAGACGATCACCGGCTTGCGTCCGAAACGGTCGGAGGCGGCACCAAAGGGAATTTGCAGGAAAGCCTGGGTGAGCCCGTAGGCGCCGATGGCCATACCGACCATCGCCACGTTGTCACCGCCCGGCATGCCGCGGGCATGAACCGCAAAGACGGGCAGGATCAAGAACAGGCCGAGCATGCGCAGGGCGAAGATCGCGGCCAGCGAAACGCCGGCGCGACGCTCGGCCGGGCTCATCTTGTCGGTGTCGGAAGAAGCCATCGAAGCTGCTGCGTGGGGAGGGGCAAGAGGCGTATATTAACAGGTTGCCCCCACCCCGAACGCCCCATGGAAGCCATCCGAATCCGCGGTGCCCGCACCCATAACCTGAAGAACATCGCGCTCGACATTCCGCGCAACAAGCTCACCGTGATCACCGGGCTTTCCGGCTCCGGCAAGAGCTCGCTGGCCTTCGACACGCTCTACGCCGAGGGCCAGCGTCGCTATGTGGAGAGCCTGTCAGCCTACGCGCGGCAGTTCCTGCAGTTGATGGAGAAACCCGATGTGGACCTGATCGAGGGCCTGTCGCCGGCCATTTCCATTGAACAGAAGGCCACCAGCCACAACCCGCGCTCCACGGTGGGCACGGTCACCGAGATCCACGACTACCTGCGCCTGCTCTACGCCCGCGCCGGCACGCCCCACTGCCCCGACCACCCGGAGCACGCCCTGGAGGCCCAGAGCATCTCCCAGATGGTGGACGCGGTGCTGGCCCTGCCCGAAGAGACCAAGCTGATGATCGTCGCCCCGGTGGTCAGCGGCCGCAAGGGCGAACAGGCCGATCTGTTTGCCGAGCTGCGTGCCCAGGGCTTCGTGCGGGTGCGGGTGGATGGCATCGTCCATGAGCTCGACAACCTGCCGGCCCTCGACAAGGCCCGGCGCCACACCATCGAGGTAGTGGTGGATCGTCTCAAGGTGCGCCAGGATCTGCGCGGCCGCATCGCCGAGTCCTTCGAGACCGCCCTCACCCATGCGGAGGGCCGCGCCATTGCCGTCGAGATGGACAGCGGCACCGAACACCTGTTCTCGGCCAAGTTCGCCTGCCCGGTGTGCAGCTTCGCCCTGGCCGAGCTCGAACCGCGCCTGTTCTCCTTCAACAACCCGATGGGCGCCTGCCCCAAGTGCGACGGCCTCGGCCACGTGGACTTCTTCGACCCCGCCCGTGTCGTCGCCCACCCCGAGCTGTCCCTGGCCTCCGGCGCCATCCGCGGCTGGGACCGGCGCAACCAGTTCTATTTCCAGCTCCTCGCCAGCCTCGCCAGCCACTACGGCTTCGACATCGAGACCCCCTGGGAGAACCTGCCGGAAGCCATCCGCGAAGTGGTGCTGCACGGCTCCGGCAAGGACAAGATCGCTTTCCGCTACCTGTCCGACGGCGGCAAGGCCGTGCTCAAGGAGCATGCCTTCGAAGGCATCATCCCCAACCTGGAACGGCGCTTCAAGGAAACCGACTCCCTGGCCGTGCGCGAGGAGCTGGCCAAATACCGGGCCAACCAACCCTGCCCGGCCTGTCACGGCACGCGCCTGCGCACCGAGGCGCGCTTCGTGCTGATCGGGGGTCGCAACCTCTCCGAGATCAGCCGCCTGCCCCTGGGCCAGTGCAAGGCCTTCTTTGACAGCCTCAGCCTCACCGGCCAGCGGGGTCAGGTGGCCGACAAGATCGTCTCCGAGATCTCCAGCCGCCTGCAGTTCCTGATCAACGTCGGCCTCGACTACCTGTCCCTCGACCGCTCCGCCGACACCCTGTCGGGCGGCGAAGCCCAGCGCATCCGCCTGGCCAGCCAGATCGGCTCCGGCCTTACCGGTGTCATGTATGTGCTCGACGAGCCCTCCATCGGTCTGCACCAGCGCGACAACGACCGCCTCCTCGACACCCTCCGCCGTCTGCGCGACATGGGCAACACCGTGATCGTCGTCGAGCACGACGAGGACGCCATCCGCATGGCCGACTACGTGGTTGACATGGGCCCCGGTGCCGGCGAACACGGCGGGCGGGTGATTGCCGAAGGCAAGCCGGAAGACGTGGCCGCCCACCCCGACTCCCTCACCGGAGCCTACCTGTCGGGCACCCGCAGCATTGCCGTACCCGCCACCCGGCACCGCCCCGACCCCGAACGCATGCTGCGCATCAAGGGCGCCACCGGCAACAACCTGCGCGATACCTGCGTCGACATCCCGGTGGGACTATTCACCTGCGTCACCGGCGTTTCCGGATCGGGCAAGAGCACCCTCATCAACGACACCCTCTACGCCCACGTGGCCCGCCACGTGAACGGCAGCAGCATCGAAGCCGCCCCCTGCGCCGGCATCGAGGGGCTGGACCACTTCGACAAGGTCATCAACGTGGACCAGAGCCCCATCGGCCGCACCCCGCGTTCCAACCCGGCCACCTACACCGGCCTGCTCACCCCCATCCGCGACCTCTTCTCCGGCGTACCCGAAGCCAAGGCCCGTGGCTACGGCCCCGGACGCTTCAGTTTCAACGTCAAGGGCGGGCGCTGCGAAGCCTGCCAGGGCGACGGCCTGATCAAGGTGGAGATGCACTTCCTGCCCGACATGTACGTGCCCTGCGACGTCTGCCACGGCAAGCGCTACAACCGGGAGACCCTGGAGATCCGCTACAAGGGCAAGACCATCTACGAAGTGCTGGAGATGACGGTCGAGCAGGCCCTGGCCTTCTTCAACGCCGTGCCCATTGTCGCCCGCAAGCTCGAGACCCTGATGCAGGTCGGCCTTGGCTATATCCGCCTCGGCCAGAGCGCCACCACCCTGTCGGGCGGCGAGGCCCAGCGCGTCAAGCTGGCCCTGGAGCTGTCCAAACGCGATACCGGGCGCACCCTCTACATTCTTGATGAACCCACCACCGGCCTGCACTTTGCCGACATCGAGCTGCTGCTCTCGGTACTCCACCGTCTGCGCGACCACGGCAATACTATCGTCGTCATCGAACACAATCTGGACGTCATCAAGACCGCCGACTGGCTCATCGACATGGGTCCCGAGGGGGGAGACGGGGGCGGCATGGTGGTCGGTGCCGGCTCGCCGGAGGAACTGGCCTTCAACCCCGCCAGTCACACGGGTCGCTATCTGACCAGACAACTGAAGCCCCGACCCATCCCCTGAGCATACCGGAGAGCCGCGCCCAGTCTGGAAGGAAGCCTGCGACGTGGCGCCCCCGCGGGCAGACTATGGGGTATGATGAGTACCACGTAAACGGACACTTCGGCAGGGGGCCTCCCCCAGGAACACCGACCGCAACACATTCCGGAAGATTACATCAGGCGCCCAGCCCCCGCGCCGACGATGGCAAACCGCATCGCAGGCAATACATGGGATCTCGTAGCTCGGGGGCACCTCACCAGGCAAGCTCCATTCCGCCCTCCTCCGGGCGCAGCAGCGCCGTACGGCACCGTACCGGTCTTCGCCGGCCCCTGCCCATCAGCCACCCTGTACGGCCCCTGCACCATCCGCCTCACCGCCCGGCCATCAATCGAGCCCCGTCATGAGCGTCGATACCTCCACCCCCGGCCGGCCGCGCATTCTGCTGATTGCCGATGACGCCACGTTCACCACAGCCCTGCATCTCGGCCTCCAGTCAGAGGGCTACGAGCTGACCTGCGCCACAGACACAGGCCACGCACTCGCTCTGCGCGGGGAAGCCCATTTCGACCTCGCCATCCTCGATGAACCGCTCCCGTGCATCATGCAGCATGAACTCGCCCGCACGCTGCGGGAGCAATTTCAGCTGCCCTTCATCGTGCTCTCCAGTTGCACCGATGGGAACTGCCTCCAGAATGCCATCATTGAGGGTGCCCTCGCCTACCTCATGAAACCGGTGGATGTGTGTCAGCTGATACCGATGATCGCCACCGCCATCGCCCGCGGAACGGAATTGAAAGCCCTCCGCACCACCTGCGACCAGTTGCAGACCGCCCTCAATCAGGAAAGGGACATCAGTATCGCCACTGGCATGGTGATGGTCCTGCTCGACCTGGATCGGGCGGGTGCCTTTGAATTCCTGCGCCGCCAGGCCCGGTCAAGCCGGCGCAAGCTTGGCGAGGTAGCCCACGAATTGATCGGCAATCGCGGCGCCACCCTAAAGACATAGGCATTCCCGCCGTAAATCGGCACATTCCATGGTCGTCCCTCACGGCGACGGCACCACGGGCCCGGACCCCGCCCCAGACTGACTGTTGCCAAGGTTCTCGCAGCCCGTACTCTGCCAGGACGGCGGCCACTCCAAGCGGGGCAGCATGATCGCCAGTTCCAACGGCCGGCCGGAAACCGGGCTTTCCCAAGGCAAGACCGCCAGCCCGGTCGACGCACCCTACCTCAACTGCGGCGCCACTCCCGTCGCCCAGATCCTTGCCCGCGCCATCGAACAGACCGATGATGCCGTCATGATCACCCGCTCCGATGGCATTATCGAGTACGTCAACCCGGGCTTCGAGCGCATCACCGGCTACCGCTCTGGCGACATCGTCGGCCGCCGCCCTTCCATCCTCGCCTCGGGCATGCATCCGCCCGCCTTCTACAGTGAACTGTGGCGCACCCTCGGCCGCGGTGAATCCTTCCGCAGCGTGTTCACCAACCGGCGCAGTAGTGGCGAGCTCTACTACGAAGAGAAGACCATCAGCCCGATACGGGGAGCCGACGAAACCATCAGCCATTTCGTGGCAACCGGCAAGGACGTCACCGAACGCATTGCCGCCGAACGCCGCCTCGAATACCTGGCCAACTACGATGCCCTCACCGGCCTGCCCAATCGCAGCCTGCTCCATGACCGCCTCGCCCAGGCCATCCAGCGCGCCCATCGCCTGGGCAAGGGGGTTGCCGTGCAGTTCGTGGACCTGGACCGCTTCAAGCTCATCAACGACACCCTCGGCCACAATGCCGGCGACCGGGTGCTGATCGAAGCCGCCAGCCGGCTGCGCCAGTGCCTGCGCGCCACCGACACCGTCGCCCGCCTCGGCGGCGACGAATTCATCCTGATCCAGGAAGGCGTGGGCAATCCCGATGAAGTCGAGCAAGTCGCGCGCAAGGTGCTCGATGCCTTCGCCCCCTGCTTTCCGGTAACGCCTCCCCAGGGCCTCTTCGTCAGCGTCAGCGTCGGCCTCGCCCTCTACCCGGGAGACGGCCTCACCCCTGACGAACTGCTGATGCGGGCGGATCTGGCCATGTACCGGGCCAAGGAGGGCGGGCGCAACAGCTTCCGCTTCTTCGAAGCGGCCATGGACGCCAGCGCCATGCGCACCCTGACCCTCGAAGCGGCCATCCGAGGCGCCCTCGACAATCAGGAATTCGCCGTCGTCTACCAGCCCATCATCGACACGCGCACCCAGCGCCCGATTGCCGTCGAGGCCCTGATGCGCTGGCACTCACCCGCCCATGGCACCGTTCCGCCGGATCACTTCATCCCTCTGCTCGAAGAGAACGGCATGATCGTGCCCGTATCCCGCTGGGCCCTGCGTCAGGCCCTGCGCCAGGTTCGTACCCTGCAATGCGCAGGACAACCCACACTGCGCCTTGCCTTCAACCTCTCCAGCCGCCAGTTCCGCGACGTGGAATTGCTCCAGGACGTCACCGCGGCCCTCGACGAAGCGGGTTTCGATCCCGCGCTGCTGGAGCTTGAACTCACCGAGAGCGCCCTCATGGACAACCCGGACGCCTCTGCCGCCGTGCTGGAAGCCCTGCGCGCACGGGGCATCCGGGTCGCGGTGGACGACTTCGGCACCGGCTACTCATCCCTCGCCTACCTGATGCGCTTCCCCGTGCGCACCCTCAAGATCGACCGCAGCTTCGTCTATCAGATGGAGCGCAGCAAGGAAGCCGCCACCATCGTCCGCGCCATTGCCTCCCTGGCGCGCAGCCTGGGGCTCGAACTGATCGGCGAAGGGGTCGAAAATGTGGGGCAGCTCGCGCTACTGCAGGAAGTCGGCTGCCACCAGGCCCAGGGATTCCTGTTCAGCCGGCCGGTCACGGGTGCCGAACTGGCTCTTAGCCTCCCCCACTGAAAGCACGAAATGCCATCGCAACGCGCGGTTCGGGTTGCCTCCGGGAAGCGCCGCCGTACACGGGGTACGGCGGGCGTCCCAAAAGCGCAATCACGCCCCACGGCAGACTGACTCGCACGCCCGCACGCCCCGGCCACCACAACCCGCAGCGGCGCACGGCGTTCCAGTACACTGATCGCCATCCCCACTTTGCCCACGCCCATGTCCGAACTCTGGTCTGCCCTCCGCCCCCGGCTGGAACACCTGACGAACCCCCTGCCCCTTGCCGAACTGCAACTCGCCGACACCCGCAGGGACGAGATCGCCCCCCTGCTCATCGCCGAACTCGACGCCCTGGCCAGCGACCCTGCACCGGCCCAGGCCGACGGCTACGTGCTGCACCTGTATGCCATGCTGCTCCTGGCCCGCTGGCGCGACAGCCGCGCCTACCGGCCCCTCGCCGAACTCGGCCACCTGGACGAAAGCCGGGTGGACACCGTCTTCGGCCAACTGGTCCACGACAGCTACGGCCGCGCCCTGGCCTCCACCTGCGACGGCGACCTGACCCCCCTGACCCGCCTCGCCGATGATGACGCCGCCAGTACCTGGGCCCGTGCCGCCGCCCTCGAAGCCATGACGCTCGCCGCCCTTGAAGGTCACTGCAGCCGGGGCCCGGTGATCGACTTCCTGGCCGACTTCGGCACCCGCGAAGCCCAGGCCCTCCGGGACAACCCGGAACACAACAACGACTTTCCCCTGATTGACCCGGTGGCAGCCCACCTGGCCGATCTCGGCGCCACCGAACACCTCCCCCTGATCCGCGAATGGTTCACCGCCGGACTCATCGACGACGGCTACGTGGACGCCACCCAGCTCGAACACGACATTCGCCGCAGCCCCGCCGCAGCCCTGGCCGCCGTACGCGAAGCCGGCCACGGCCTGATCGACGATCTGATGCCGGAAATTGCCATCTGGCCCCACATCCACCACATGCCGCCGGTGGAGCTGCCCCCCATCCCCCTCGGCGCCCTGCGCGAACCCATCGTCCGCGAAGAAGCCAAGGTTGGCCGCAACGACCCCTGCCCCTGTGGCAGCGGCCGCAAATACAAGAAGTGTCACGGCGCCAACTGAGAGGGTGTCAAGAAATCGTAGCGAGCGCTTCGAGTTCGCCCCGAGAAGCGCAGCCGTACAAGGCTACGTTGAGCATCGCAGGGGTGAAATCGGGTCGCGCAGCAGATTTATTCACACCCTCTAAGCCTGTCCGGCGAAGCCCGAACCGCCTTGCCATCCGGCCGACGCACTGCGTCGGCTATCATTGCGCCCTCGCAACAAACGGAAGCCCGCCATGACCGACACCGCCCCCGACGTCCCCGCCGCCGCACCTGAAACCCGCTCCGGTTTCGATCTGGACGACTTCGAGGTGCGCGTCCTCGCGGTTCTCATTGAAAAGTCCTTCGTCACCCCCGACACCTATCCCCTGTCGGTCAATGCCCTGCTCACCGGCTGCAACCAGCTCACCGGCCGCGAACCGGTGATGAACCTGTCCGAAGCCACCGTGCTGACCACCCTCCATCGTCTGGTCGAGCGTGGCCTGGTGACCCAGCGGCACCAGGCCGGCGCCCGCGTTGCCAAATGGGAACACCAGATCCGCCTGCGCCACTCCCTCACCCCCCCGATGCAGGCCGTGCTCACCATCCTGATGCTGCGCGGCCCACAGACCATCGGCGAGATCCGCGCCCGCTGCGAGCGCATGCACACCTTCAACAGCACCGCCGACGTGGAGAACGTGCTCGAACGCCTGGACGACAAGGGCATGGCACTTCAACTGCCCAAGGCCCCCGGCACCAAGGAAGCCCGCTACACCCACCTCATGAGCGGAGAAGCCGCCGCCCAGCAAACCTTCGAAATCGGCGAGAGCGGCCCCCCCCGGGGCAGCCGCGTCGGGGAGCTCGAAGAAGAAGTCCGCCGCCTGCGCCAGCAGCTTGAATGGCTGACCAACGAGTTCGAGGCCTTCCGCAAACAGTTCCAGTGAGTCCAGGCATGTTCGTCCATCCCCAGTTCGACCCCATCGCGATCTCCCTCGGCCCCGTGGCCGTACGCTGGTACGGCCTCATGTACCTGGTCGCCTTCATCCTCTTCGTGCTCCTCGGGCGTCTCCACGCCCGGCGCCGCCCCGAACTGGGCTGGAATGCCCAACAGATCGACGACCTCCTGTTTTATGGCGTGCTGGGGGTGATCCTGGGCGGCAGGCTGGGCTACGTGCTGTTCTACAAGCCCCTCTACTACCTGTCCCACCCAGCCGAGATCCTGGCGGTGTGGCAGGGCGGCATGGCCTTCCACGGCGGCTTCCTGGGCGTGCTGGTAGCCATGTGGTTGTTCGGGCGCAAGACCGATCGCCCCTGGCTGGCCGTCACCGACTTCATCGCTCCGTTGGTGCCCCTGGGGCTGGCCGCCGGGCGCCTGGGCAACTTCATCAACGGCGAACTCGTCGGGCGGGTTACCGACGTACCCTGGGCCATGGTCTTCCCCCAGGTGGACGCCCTGCCCCGCCACCCCTCCCAGCTCTACCAGTTTGCACTGGAAGGGGTCAGCCTGTTCCTGATCCTGTGGTGGTTCTCCGCCAAACCCCGCCCCCGCGGCCTGATCTCCGCCGTCTTCCTGATCGGCTACGGCGCCTTCCGCTTCATCGCCGAATTCGGCCGTGAGCCCGACGACTTCCTCGGCCTGCTCACCTTCGGCCTGTCCATGGGCCAGTGGCTGTCCCTGCCGATGATCCTCGCCGGTGTGGCCATGGCGGCCTGGGCGGTGAAACGGCGGGACTAAGGTCCTGACCGGGCAGGCCCCGGCCAGGACGTGCAGCGGGATCAGATTGATCCGGCATTACGCAAGGCGATGTTCGCGTTAACGCTGGGAGGCGTTTTCACCTCGACAGGCAAGGCTTGAGCCCTTATTTGCGGGCGTTCCGTTGCTTGACGTTACATCGGCCGGGATTTTTCCACGGCCGGGTTTGCACACCCGGCCGTGGGCGGGAACCCCCGAAGGGGGCGCGACAGCGGGGTACGTTTTCTTGCCTTCTTCTTTGTCGTACAACAAAGAAGAAGATCGCCCGCCGGGGCGAGACCCGGCCAACGATACGCCAAACACCAGCACCCCACCCAGCAAGGGCTCACCCCATCCAAGCCGAAAGCAGCCTCTCCAACCCCCACAACACCCCCATCCCAGCAATGAAGGGCAGCCAGGGATTGCGGAAGACCAGGGCGGCCAGCACCGCGGCTGCGGCCGCCGCCAGCCGGGGGCTGAGCACGGTGAGCTCGCCACCCGACACAAAGATGTCCGGCGCCACGATGGCCGCCAGCGCCGCGGCCGGGGCGTAGCGCAAGGCCTTCTGTAGGGACTCGGGCAGCGCCGCCCGCTCACCCAGCACGATGAAGCTGGCCCGTGGCAGGGTCGTGGCCAGGCCAAGGAGGATAAAGAGGCCCCACAGGGTCCAGTCGTAGTTCATGACAGGTCCTTTCCGCGCCAACTCTCCGCAGCAAAGCCCGCCGCAATACCGGCGACGATGGCCACGATCACCCCCAGGCGCAGGGGCATGCCGCGCAGGGCCACCGCCAGGCCGCCGCCCACCAGGGCCGCCACCAGCATCGGCCGCACCCGGGCCATGGGCACCAGCAGCACGATCAGGGCGATGGTAGCCATGAACTCCAGCGACCAGCCCCGCGGGATGGAACCCGCCGCCATCACCCCGCAGAAGGCAAAGACCTGCCACAGCAGCCAGGACCACAGGGACGGCCCCAGGTAATAACCCAGGCGCCATTGCGGGTCAGGATGGGACAGCATCTTCTCCAGGCAGGTGGCGAAGGCCCCGTCGGTGAGCAGGTGGCCCGACAGCCAGCGCGCCCCCAGGGGCACGCCACGGAAGCCGCGGGCGAGGGCCGCACTGAAGATGATAAAGCGCAGGTTGAGCACGAAGGCGGTGATCACGATCAGCCATACCGGCGTGCCGGCGGCGATCAGCGGCAGGGTGCCGAGCTGGGCCGTGCCGGCAAACACGATCACATTCATGCCCATCGCCTGCAGCGGCGTGAAGCCAACCCCGGACATGGTCAGACCGGTGACCAGCGCCCACGGGATGAGGCCGACGGACAGGGGCAGGAAGGCGAGGAAGCCCTCCCGCAAGCCGTCCCGGAAACTCGGGGACATGCCCACTCCTTTCAGAATCGAGCGGGCGACCTTAGCACGCGAGGAGGCATGGGACCGTCCGGGTTAACGTGAAGGTCATCCCGCCGCCACTACGGTCAGGACGGCGCCCCGGCGGGAGCGCACCGGCAGGCCCATGGTTCAGGCCTGCCCGTCGGCAGGGGGCAAGGGCTCGAAGAAGTGGAAGGCCGACTTGCGCATGCCCTCACGCTCGTAGAAGCGGTGGGCGTCGGTGCGCTGCAGGCCGGAATCCAGGTGCAGCCGGGTGCAACCCCTGTCCCGGGCAAACTGGCGCAGCCACGCCAGCATGGCCGCCCCATAGCCGCGCGAGCGCAGCTCGGGTGCCGTAACGAGATCATCGACGTAAAGGAAAGGCCCCCGCGCCAGGCTGTCGCCGAGGCGAAACCCCGCCACCACCGCCACGCGCTCACCTTCAAGCCCGTAGGCCAGACCATAGCCCGCCAGGGCCAGGCGGCGGACCCGGGCAACGAAACCGGCCTCGTTGAGATCCGGACGCAGCACCTTCATCACCGCAAAACAGCCCGCTATTTCGGCGTCCGTGGACGCCATGCGCACTTCCATGCCTCTTCTCCTTCCGGACACCGCGTCACACGGTAAAGCCATCGCCCTGACGTGGCAACAAGGACCACACAGGAATCCTGCAGCGAGCCAGAGCGTCGCATGACGCCCTCGCAGACAAACGATGGAGAACATGCGGACGGCAGGTGGCGCGGCCCGGAGGCCCACGCATTACACAGGGCTGGGGGCAACGGCGCCGGGAGCAACGGGCAGGGAGAGAAGGCCACGTGCCGGCACAGGGGCGCGAAGCTGCCTGCCATCGCCTGGAGAGGCAGCAGGGGATCAGCAGCAGGATGTGGACACGACCGCAGCAAGAGGGCCACTCGCAATATCAACGGGGGATTGTCGCCCCCCCTTGGCAGAGCGTGCAAACAGGATCAAAGTTCCCGCCGCCCGCCCACGAACACGCCGCCATGACCGATCAGCCCAACAACCCCCTCCACGGCATCACCCTCGAAAGCATGCTCACCGAACTGGTGGAGCGCTACGGCTGGGACAGCCTGGGCAACCAGGTGAACATCCGCTGCTTCCAGTTCGAGCCGAGCATCAAGTCCAGCCTCAAATTTCTGCGCCGCACCCCCTGGGCTCGCGCCGAAGTCGAGGCCCTGTACCTGAGACAACGGCGCTAGGCCAGCGCGGAGCCGACGCCCATGGCCGCCGAGTTTCACGTCCCGGTCTATTTCGATTACCTGGCCACCTTCAGCTGGGCCCTCTCCGGCGCCATCGTGGCCCTGCGCAAGCGCTGCGACATCGTCGGCCTGTTCGTGCTGGCCCTGCTCACCTCGGTGGGCGGCAGCATCCTGCGCGACGGGCTTTTCCTGCAGCGCACCCCGCCGGTGCTCACCGATCCGGTCTATCTACCGCTGATCACCCTGGCCACCCTGCTCATCGCCCTGCTCCACCAGCGCATTGCCGATCTGCCGGTGGTGGACAAGCTGGTCAGCACCATCGACGCCGTCGGCACCCCGGCCTTTGCGGTGGTGGGCATGCAGCTGGCCCTGGGGGCCGGCATCCCGCTGCCCGGGGTGGTGCTGGTGGGGGCGGTGAGCGGGGTGGGGGGTGGCGTGCTGCGCGACGTGATCGTCCGCGACGTTCCCTTCATCCTCCAGCCCGGCCAGTTCTTCGCCCTGGTGGTGCTGCTGGCCAGCCTGGCCTTCCTGGCACTGACCCTGGCCCTCGGCGTGGCCACCGTGCCCGCCGCCTGGGCCACCATCGCCCTGTTCTTCGTGGTGCGCATGCTCACTATCCGCTACAACTGGCAGACCCGCCCCCTGCTGCGGAACGAATAGGCCGCCCGCCCCCTCCATACCGGACTGCCCGAAGGAGACACCCCATGCAGCCGATCGAACGCATCACCCCGCGCAGCGCCGACCTGGGCGAAGGCCTGCACGTGCGCCGCGCCCTGCCCACCCGCGAGCGCCGCATGATCGGCGCCTGGTGCTTCCTTGACCACGCCGGGCCGGTGGATTTCGCCCCGGGGGGCGGCATGCACGTGGGCGCCCACCCGCACACGGCCCTGCAGACCTTCACCTGGCTGATCGACGGCGAAGTTTTGCACCGGGACAGCCTGGGCAGCGAGCAGGTGATCCGCCCCGGGCAGGTGAACCTGATGACCGCCGGCCACGGCATCGTGCACACCGAAGACTCCCTGCCCGACGCCCGCCGCCTGCACGCCGCCCAGCTATGGATCGCCCTGCCGCCGGAACACGCCGACTGCCCGCCCGCCTTCGAACATCACCCGGACCTGCCCCGCTGGACACAGGATGACTGCACCCTGACCCTGCTGGCCGGGCGCCACGGCGAGCACCAGTCACCGGCGCGCCTCCACTCGCCCCTGATCGGGCTCGACATCTGCAGCAACGGCGAAGCCCGGCTGACCCTGCCCCTCAACCCCGGCTTCGAATACGGCATCCTGCCCCTGGAAGGCAGCCTGCGCATCGGCGACGAGACCTTCGACAGCGATGCCTTTGCCCGCTTCGCGCCGGGCGCCGACAGCCTCCATCTGGAACTCGCCGCCCGCACCCGCCTGCTCGTCATCGGCGGGGAGCCCTTCGCCCAGCCGGTGCTGATGGCCTGGAACTTCGTCGGTCACAGCCGGGAAGCCATCGCCGCCGCCCAGCGCGACTGGGAAGCCGGCAACCCCCGCTTCGGCGCCGTCGAGGGCAGCACCCGGCGTCTGGTCGCGCCGCCCCTGCCGTGGATCGGCCACTGACA
>NZ_JAFLDT010000019.1 GCF_017302315.1 Zoogloea sp. | reverse complement strand
CACCCGGACATCGCCATCAAGGCCCCGGAGCCCAAGAAGCCGCAGCCAAAACCGGTCAAGGAGGTGGAAAAACCTCCCAAGCCGGAACCCAAACCGGAGCCGAAACCCAAACCCGAGCCCAAGGCGAAGCCTGAACCGGTGAAGGTCGAGAAGCCGGTCAAGCCGGTGGAAAAGCCCGTCAAGACCGACAAGAATGCCAAGGCCGATGCCGAAAAGGCCAGGGAGCTGGAAGACCGCCGCATGCGCGAGCTGATGGCGCGGGACTCGGAGAACGTCAGCCAGTCCAAGCAGCTCCAGGAGGAACTTGCCCGGGTTGCCGGGGCCAAAGCCAGCGCAGCACGCAGCAAGGCCCAGGAAGCCTATGTGGAGAAGATCCGCGCCAAGGTGAAGGGCAACATCGTACTGCCGCCGGGTGTCAGCGGGGATCCGTTTGCCATCTTCTACGTGGACCAGCTTCCCGACGGCTCGGTGATCGAGGTGCGCCTCAAACGTTCAACCGGTAATGCCCAGCTCGACGCCGCCATTGAGCGGGCCATCCAGAAGTCCAGTCCGCTACCCAAACCGGACAAACCGGAGCTATTCAACCGCACGCTGGAGCTGAAGTTCTACCCGCTCCGCGACTAAACCCACGGTGAAACCACCCCCATGAACCCACGCATCCTGACCTTCCTGCGCGGTACCGCCACCGCCTGCGCGCTGGCCCTTGCGTCCTCCCTGGCCCAGGCCCAGCTTTCCATCGAGATCACCGGTGCCGGTACCAACCGCATGCCGGTGGCCATCGCCAGCTTCGAAGGCGAGCAGACACTTCCCCGTGCCGTCACCGACGTGGTGCGTGCCGACCTGGAGCGCAGCGGCCTGTTCAAGATGGTCGAGCTTGGCCCCTCCCCCATGGGCGCCGACGCCCCGCCAGACTTCGGCCGAGTCCGCTCGCGGGGTGCCGATGCCTTCGCCGTGGGCACCGTCGCGCCGTCCGGCAGCGGCCGCTACCAGGTGCAGTTCCGCCTCTTCGATGCCGCCAAGCAGGTCAGCCTGGGTGGCCAGGCCATGGTGATGGCGCCCAACCAGTACCGCACCACCGGCCACCGCATCGCCGACTTCATTTACGAGAAGCTCACCGGCGAGCCCGGCGTGTTCTCAACCCGCATTGCCTACGTGCTCAAGTCCGGGCAGCGCTATGAGCTGCAGATCGCCGACGCCGACGGCAGCAACGCCCAGACCGCACTCGCCTCCAAGGAGCCGATCATCTCGCCGGCCTGGTCGCCGGACGGCAGTCGCCTCGCCTATGTGTCCTTCGAAGCCAAGAAACCGGTGGTCTATGTCCACTCCCTGGCCACCGGCCAGCGCAACGTGGCCGCCAACTTCAAGGGCTCCAACTCCGCCCCCGCCTGGTCGCCGGATGGCCGCCGCCTGGCCGTCGTGCTGACCAAGGACGGCCAGTCCCAACTGTACTCGGTGAACGCCGATGGTTCCGGCGTGCAGCGCCTGGCCTCATCGTCGGGTATCGACACGGAACCGGCCTGGTCCACCGACGGCTGGATCTACTTCACCTCGGACCGGGGCGGCAGCCCGCAGATCTACCGCGTACCCGCCGGTGGCGGCGATGCCCAGCGGGTGAGCTTCGAAGGGAGCTACAACGTCAGCCCGCGCCCCTCGCCGGACGGCAAGAGCCTTGTGTACGTCGCCCGCAATGGTGGGCGCTTCCAGGTCACCCTGCTCGACCTGAACTCCCGACAGACCCAGATCCTCACCGATTCGGCCAAGGACGAATCGCCCAGTTTCGCCCCCAACGGACGCATGGTGCTCTACGCCACCGAAGTGGGCGGCCGTGGCGTGCTGGCGGCCGTGTCTTCCGACGGTCGTGTCAAGCAGCGTCTGTCGGTACAATCCGGTGACGTGCGCGAACCCGCCTGGGGTCCGCAACCACGCAACTGACACCTATAAAACCTACACTCTTTTCCACCCCGCCCCTTGCGATTGCTCCCGGAGCCCACACCATGAAGTACACCCGCATCACCCTGTCCCTGATCACCGTCGGCCTGCTGGCCGCCTGTTCCTCGTCCCCCTCCACCGAAGGCCAGTCCGGCGCCACCGTCGAAGACCGTCCCAGCGGTGCAGCCAGCTCCGGCGTGGACAGCAACCGCGTCGTGCCGGTCGACGCCAACGGCGCCGGCGGCAAGAGCGCCTACCCCGAGCTCAAGGATCCCAAGAACATCCTGTCCAAGCGCAGCGTGCTGTTCGACTACGACAGCTACGTGATCAAGGACGAGTACCGTTCGCTGGTTGAAGCCCACGCCAAGTTCCTGACCAGCCACCCGTCCGTGAAGATGCTGATCCAGGGCAACACCGACGAGCGCGGCAGCCGCGAGTACAACCTGGCCCTCGGCCAGAAGCGCTCCGACGCAGTCAAGAAGGCACTGACCCTGCTGGGCGTATCCGAGTCCCAGCTCGAATCCGTCAGCCTCGGCGAAGAGAAGCCTAGCTGCAGCGATGCCAGCGAAGCCTGCTGGTCCGCCAACCGTCGCGGCGACATGCTCTATTCGGGTGAGTTCTGATGGTCCAGCGCCTTCTGCCCCGCTTGATGGCCGCACTGCTGGCCGGGCTGTGCGTCGCCCCGGCGGCCCAGGCCGGCCTGTTTGATGACGAAGAGGCCAGGGCGCGCATCAATGCGCTGCGCAACGAGACGGGCAGCCGTCTTGACAAGCTGGAGGCAAGCGCCCGGGCCCAGCTCGAGCTTGCCAACCAGATCGAACAGTTGAAAGCCGAGATCGCCCGCCTGCGCGGGGAGAACGAAGTGCTCAGCAACGATCTGGTCAATGCCAACAAGCGGCAGAAGGACTTCTACGTCGATCTCGACAACCGCCTGCGCAAGATCGAGGCGCCCGCCGCAGCCGCCACAGAGGTGCAGCCCCAGGCCGCTCCGGCGGCAGCGGCCGATCCTGCGGCAGAGAGCCGCGACTACGAAGCGGCCCTCACGCAGCTACGTGGCGGCAAGTACAAGGAAGCCGCGGTTAGCTTCATCGCCTTCACCAAGGCGTACCCAAGCAGCAGCTTCCTGCCCAGCGCCCACTTCTGGGCCGCCAGTGCCCTCTATCAACAGAAGGACAACATCGGCGCTGCCGAGCACTACGGCAAGGTAGCCAGCCAGTGGCCGGAAGACAGCCGGGCACCCGATGCCCTCCTTGGTTTGGCCAGTACCCAGCAAGCCCGCAATGACAACGTTGGCGCCACCCGCAGCCTCGAAAAGCTGATCTCCCGCTACCCGAGCAGTTCCGCCGCGCAGATTGCCCGGCAACGCCTGAAGAAGTAGCGCCCCACCCGCCCCGACCGCATCCGCGGGCCGGGGCGGGCCACGCCATTCCCCCATGCCTTCTACTGGTCGCCTCCCCACCCTCCGCATCACCGAGATCTTCCACTCCCTCCAGGGTGAAACGTCCCGGGCCGGTCTGCCCACCGTCTTCGTTCGCCTTACCGGCTGCCCGCTGCGCTGCAGTTGGTGCGACACCGAATACTCGTTCACGGGTGGCGCCACCCGCAGCCTCGACGACATCCTGGCCGAAGTAGCCTCGCACCACTGCCAGACCGTCTGCGTCACCGGTGGCGAGCCGCTGTCCCAGAAGAACTGCCTGCCCCTGCTGACCGCCCTTTGCGACGCCGGCTACTCGGTCTCCCTGGAAACCAGCGGCGCCATCGACATCGCCGGCGTAGACCCGCGCGTGTCGCGCATCATGGACCTCAAGGCGCCGGGCTCCGGCGAGGAAGCCCGCAATCTGCTGGCCAACATTCCCCTGCTGACCCTGCGCGACGAACTCAAGCTGGTGCTGGCCAACGAGGCCGACTACGAATGGGCCAAGGCCCGGATCGCCGAATACGGCCTCACCGAGCGCTGCCCGGTGCTGCTGGCGCCGGTACAGGGCCAGCTAAGGCCTGCCGACCTGGCGGCTTGGATCCTCCGTGACCGCTTGCCGGTACGCATGCAGGTCCAGCTTCACAAGATCATCTGGGGCAACGAGCCCGGCCGCTGAATCCGGCCCGCTGTCGTGCCCCGTCGACCGCCGGTCGACGTTACTATTTTCCGAAATCCCGGAGAAATCATGACTACCCCACGCCCCCGCGCCCTCGTCCTGCTCTCGGGCGGGCTGGATTCCGCCACCTGCCTGGCGATAGCCCGCGCCGAAGGCTTCGACGCCTACGCTCTGTCGGTCGAGTATGGTCAGCGCCACGCTGCCGAGCTCGCTGCCGCCCAGCGCGTGGCCAAGGCCCTCGGGGCCACCGCCCACCGGGTCGCCCACGTGGACCTGGGTCAGTTCGGTGGCTCGGCCCTCACCGACCCCGCCCTGGCGGTACCCATCGAAGGCCTGGAAGGTGGCATCCCGATCACCTACGTCCCCGCCCGCAACACCATCATGCTGTCGATCGCCCTGGCCTGGGCCGAGGTGCTCGGGGCCGACCACATCTACGTGGGCGTCAACGCGGTGGATTATTCCGGCTATCCGGATTGCCGCCCGGCCTTCATCAGTGCCTTTGAAACCATGGCCAATCTGGCCACCAAGGCTGGCGTGGAGGGCCACAAACTGCACATCCACGCCCCGCTGATCGACCTGTCGAAGGCCGACATCATCCGCCGCGGCACCGCCCTGGGGGTGGACTACGGCCTCACCGTGTCCTGCTACCAGGCCGACGACGACGGCCGGGCCTGCGGCCTGTGCGACGCCTGCCGCCTGCGCCGGGCCGGCTTCGAGGCCGCCGGCGTGGCCGATCCAACGCCCTACCGCTGACTTGGGGAGCCCCCATGGATGCCCGCCTCCCCCTCGACATCGCCACCCTCGCATGGCTCGCCTTCGGCATCGGGGGGGTGTTCGGCTATGCCGCCCAGCGCAGCAACTTCTGCACCATGGGGGCCATTGCCGACATCCACATCATGGAAGACTGGACCCGCCTGCGCATGTGGGCCCTGGCCGCCGCCTCGGCGGTGGCCGGCACCACGGCCCTGCAGATGGGCGGCCTGATCGACGTGCATGGGTCCATCTACACCGGCACCCGGCTGATCTGGCTTTCCCACATTGTCGGGGGGCTGCTGTTTGGCATCGGCATGACCCTGGCGTCGGGTTGCGGCGCCAAGACCCTGGTACGCCTCGGAAGCGGCAACCTCAAATCGCTGGTGGTCTTCGTCTTCCTCGGCCTGTCCGCCTACATGACCCTACGGGGCCTGTTTGGCGGCTGGCGCAGTGCCTGGCTGGATCCGGTGGCGATCACCCTCGACAGCCACCAGGATCTTCCCAGCCTCATCGCCACACGCTTCGCACTGGACCCACGCAGTGCGTGGCTGGCCTGCGGCGGCATTGCTGCAGGCGGCCTGGGCCTGTTTGCCCTTTCGAGCCGCGAGATGTGGCGCCCCGCACCCCTATTGGGCAGCGTGGCCATCGGCGCCACCATCGTGGCAGGCTGGTATCTGAGCGGGCACCTTGGTTTCCTGCCTGAAGACCCCGAAACCCTTGAGCCGGCCTTCTTGGCCACGAACAGCGGGCGCATGGAATCCCTCAGCTTCGTTGCCCCCCTGGCCTATACCCTCGATCTGCTGATGCTATGGACCGACAAGAGCCGCAGCGTCAGCCTGGGCATCGCCCTCAGCCTCGGCGTAGTCGCCGGCTCCCTGCTGGCCGCCCTGCTCACACGGAGCTTCCGCATCGAGGGCTTCCGCGATGCTCCCGATCTGGCTCGCCACCTCATCGGCGCCACGCTGATGGGTTTCGGCGGTGTCACCGCCCTTGGCTGCACCATCGGTCAGGGTCTCAGTGGCCTGTCCACCCTAGCCCTCGGTGCAGTCCTCACCGTCCTGGCCATCGCGGCCGGTGCAAGCCTGTCCATCAGGGTTCAGTTACAAAACGCTTGACGTACGATATAGCAGGGCTATAATGCGCGTCTCTTCCGGGGGGTCGGTAGCTCAGTCGGTAGAGCAGCGGACTTTTAATCCGTTGGTCGCGAGTTCGAATCTCGCCCGACCCACCAGACTGTGGTGGGGCTAAAATACCGGCTCCTGAAAGAATGGGTTGTTAGCTCAGTTGGTAGAGCAGCGGACTCTTAATCCGTAGGTCGAGTGTTCGAGCCACTCACAACCCACCAAGATTGCAGAGACAAGGCCACCCAACGCGGTGGCCTTGTTTTTTGGTATGCAGGGGAGCAGCCCTGCTGCCGTGAGTAAAACGCCTTTCATCTTCGCCTGCGATCCTGTTCGCGGGCACCCGTCGCCGGCCCGCCGAACCAAGCGCCGACATTAAATCGCCATCGCCCCTTGCGGCTGCGGCGCAAACTGGCCCACCAAGGCGGTGGCGGGCCGCGGCCGACACGCCCCACGCAGGGACGCCGCCCGGCCACCCAAAAGGAGCCCGACATGGCCAAGGAAGAACTGATTGAAATGCACGGCAGCGTCACCGAAGTGCTGCCTGACGGTCGTTACCGCGTCACCCTCGACAACGGTCACACCCTGATTGCCTACTCCGGTGGCAAGCTCAAGAAGAACCACATCCGCATCATCGCCGGTGACGAAGTCACCCTCGAAATGTCGCCCTACGATCTTTCCAAGGGTCGCATCACCTTCCGCCACCTGCCGGCCCGTCCCGGTGGGGCGCCGTCACCGGCACCGCGCCGTTACTGAACGGTCGTCACAAGAGCCCCTGCCTGAAACGCAGGGGCTTTTTCTTGTGGTCGCTGCTCCGAACGGCAGCCCATGCCTACGCCCCGATCATGCACATTCTTGACGGTACGCAAGCCCGGGCTGCCGGCGAGCGTTTATGGTGTTCCCCTGAGCCGGTGACATCGGGCCTCGACCGCGCCCGACTTGCTTCACGATCCCGGTTCGTCGCCAAGGAGATGCACCCATGTTCACGCTTCAGCAGTTGCTCGCCCCACGGGGCCAGGACAACATCAAGACCTTGCAGGCGCTCTATGAAGGCAGCTTCGTGTGCGCCCAGCGGCTCATTTCCCTCAACCTGAAGGCCACCCGCTCCATCATGGAGAGCAACGTCTCGGGCATCAAGGCCATGATGGCGGCCCAGGGCGTGCCGGCCCTGTGCGCAACCCAGTCGGAGATGGCTCATCAACTCATCCAGCAGGCAGTCGGCTACGCCATCGACTTCAACGAAGTGATCGCCGAAAACCAGCAAGGGCTCTCCGGTGTGCTTGATGCCGGCTCCGGGAGCCCGCAACCTAGCGGCGCCCCGGTCGTGGAGAAGACCCCGACCACGGCCGCAGGAACAAGAGTGATGATCGACGTGATGAAGGCCATGCTCGACGCCGCCACGGCATCCCGCGACACCATGTTGGAGATGGCCCGGCAGGTGGACGCAAGCGTCGGGGAGTGCGCCGGAACGAAGTGATTCAGTAACGAAGGCCCACCCGGGCTGCGATCAGAGGGCTGCGATTACCAGACACCCTGCTCCGCGAGCTGACGGGTCGCTGCCTCGCTCCAGCCCCGATTGGCCGCAGGGCTTGCCGGGCTGGGATGGAGCACCCGCCCCACCTGCAAGGGCAGGCCGGCCAGGGCCAGACGGGCACGCTGCTCGGCCCACGCCCCCACACCGATCACCCACTCGGGTCGGAGGCATTCCACCACCTGACGCAGATGCCGGTCACAGGCCGCCAGCAGGGGCGCCTGCTCACCCGCTGGCAGCTTGTCGGGCGTGAGATTGCGCCCCCCTTCGAAGAACGCAAGGGGGCAGTAGTTAACCACGAAATGCTCGGAAAAGAAGGCCTCGGCAGTGCCGAAACGCTCGGCAAAGAGCCCCCAAAGACGCCGACCACTCACCTCCGAGCGGTCACAGGCGAACCCCTCGATGGGGCGCTTGGGATTCTGGACCGCGGGCTTCAGCACCTCTGCTTCGATACCCATCCAGTCGCGCACGGCGGCGATCTCGCCAAAGGGCACCCCCGTCTGGACCATTCCGAAGGGCCCCGGATTCATGCCCACGAAAACCACCCGCTTCTGCCCCTGCCCGTAGCGCCGGAGATAGGCGGCATTGGGCGCCCAGGCATAGGTCAGCGGGTTATAAACATGGGACACCGGCGGCGCAAAGCGCAGACGGTCCAAGGTGTCGGAAAGGGTACGGGCGGCGGTCTCGAGGGGTGTCATGGGCACAGGATGCAGGACGAAAAAGGATCAGGCACTGCCTTCCGGGCGCTCGTGCCAGGGCGCCACCTTGAACAGCAGGAGCATGCCCGGAACGGCCAGGACGCCACACAACAGGAAAAAGTTGTACCAACCCATGGCCTCCACCAGCCAGCCGGCCGAGGCATTGATGAAGGTGCGCGGCACCGCCATCAGGCTGGTGAACAAGGCGAGCTGAGTGGCGGTATAGGCAGGATGCGTGGTGCGGGCCATGTAAGCCACGAAGGCGGTGGTTCCGAGCCCCACCCCCAGCGCCTCAAGTCCGATGACCACGGCCAGAACCCCCAGGCGGGCGCTGTCGGACTCGGCAGGCCCCAGCCAGGCCAGCCAGGCAAAGCCATAGATGGCCACCCACTGCACCACACCGAAAACCCACAGGGCCCGGTTGATGCCCAGCTTGACCATCCACAGCCCCCCCAGCAGACCGCCGATCACACTCGGCCACAGGCCGGCGTTCTTGGCGATCAGACCAATCTCGGTCTTGGAGAAACCCATGTCCAGGTAAAAGGGCGTGGCCAGCGCCGTGCACAGGGAGTCACCAAGCTTGTAGAGAAAGATGAAGGCCAGCACCACCAGGGCCGACCGAACGCCGTGGCGGCCAAAGAACTCGCGAAAGGGCTCGACCACCGCATCCCGCAGCGTGCGCGGCGCCCCTGCTGCGGTGACGGGTTCCTTCACCATCAGGGTCATGACCAGGCCGGGCGCCATGAACAGGGCGGTCACCAGAAAGACCTGCGCCCACGGCAGATGGTCGGCCAGCACCAGGGACAGGGAACCGGGCACCAGTCCGGCCAGCTTGTACGCATTCACATGGATGGCATTGCCGATGCCCAGTTCGATCTCCGGCAGCAACTCGCGACGATAGGCATCCAGCACGATGTCCTGGGTGGCCGACAGGAAGGCAATCAGCGCCGTCAGACCGATGACCTGCCCCAGATCGACGGTGGGTGAGAGGGTGCCAAGCCAGGCGATGGACCCCAGCAACAGTAGCTGGGTGGCCCCCATCCAGCCCCGGCGGCGCCCCAGCAGGGGCAGGGCGTAACGATCCAGGAAGGGCGACCAGATGAACTTCCAAGTATAGGGGAACTGGATCAGCGCAAAGGCACCGATGGCCTTCAGGGACAGCCCTTCGGTCTTCAGCCAGGCGGGCAACAGGTTGAGCAGCAGATAGAGGGGCAGGCCCGAGGAGAAGCCGGTCAGCACACAGATGAGCATGCGGCGGTTGGCGAGGGCACGCCAGGGAGAAGCAGTCATGGGGAGGTGTCATTGGAACAAGCGCCCGATGATAACAATCGGTTACTTGATTCCGGCCGCCGGGCACCGAAAAATGCGGAGATCAGGGCAAAAATATAAAGAGGAGACACGCATGCACCACCTCACCGTCGTGTTCCGGGCTGACCGGGAATACGAATTCAACGTCCATGCCGAGGATGTAAGCACCTTGTCCAAGGACGCCGCCAGGGAATGGCTGCAGGACGAATTTGACGCCCTCGAGTGCACACCCAGCAATCCGGTCGGCAAGGTGCTCATCCTCGATGTCATCCTCAACGTCGCCAAATATGGCGGCGAACAGCGCTTCGCCCAGGGCGGCGAATGGGCGCGCAAGTTTGCCGCGTGCGTGGCTGTGGTGCTTGATCGGCCGGCAGTACGCATCGACATTCCCGGATTCGTGGTGGGCTGAGGAGCACCCCGCAAGCCCCCGGTGAAGCCGCCCGCCCTTTACCCGGGGCGGACCCCGTGGGAGGATGGCCCTCCATTTCGGCCAGACACTGCCCATGACCCGCCCGCGGCCCCCTCGTCTCACCGGAAGGCCCTCGCCATGAAGCGCGCACCCTGGTGGAAAGGGCAGCGTGGTGAAGGCTATGTGGCCATGCAGGGGCTGCTGTTCGGCCTGCTCATTTTCGGCCCCACGGGCGAGGGCACGCTGCCGCCCTGGCCTGCCCCGTTGGCAGGCCCTGCCAAAGCCTTCGGGCTGGCCTTGCTGGTGGCCGGGTTGGTCTGCGCCGTGGCAGCCGCCATCGGCCTCGGCCGCAATCTCACCCCCCTGCCCCACCCCCGGGACAACTGCGAACTGGTTGAGAGCGGGCTTTATGGGTGGGTGCGCCACCCGATCTATTGCGGCCTGATCTGTGCCGGGTTCGGCTGGGCGTTCTTTGTGCAGGGCTGGCTGGCGCTGGCCTGGGCCTGCCTGCTGTTCGCCTTTTTCGACCTCAAGTCACGACGCGAGGAAGTATGGCTGCTGGCCCGCTTCCCCGCTTACGCCGACTACCGCCGACGGGTGCGAAAACTGATTCCCTTCATCTACTGAAGGCAGGCGTCAACGCTCGCGCCCCAACGCTCAACCCAGTTCGGCCCGATTCCGCCCCAGGCGCTTGGCCTCATAGAGCTTGCCGTCCGCTGCGCGGAAGAGTGGCACCAGGCTCCCTTCGGCGCGGGCCGTCCGGGTGCCGCCGAGGGAAAGGGTCACCACCCCAAGATCCGCATTCCGGGCATGGGGAATGGCCACGCCCCGCACGGCCGCCACCGCCGCCCCGGCCACCCGGGCACACGCATCCTGCGACACGGACGGAAGGATCATGGAGAACTCCTCCCCCCCATAGCGGGCCGCAAAGGCGCCCTGGGCCAGGCCTGCCCCATTGGCCTTCTCGCAAACGTCTGCAAGGATGCGGGCAATCGCCCGCAAACAGTCGTCACCGGCCTGATGGCCGTAGTGATCGTTGTAAAGTTTGAAGTTGTCCACGTCGAGCATCAGCAAACCAAAGGGAGCACCTGTACGCGTCGCTTGGGCCCACAGCGCATCCAGGCGCGTGTCCATGTGGCGCCGGTTGTACAGGCCGGTCAGGCCATCGCAATTGGCCAGGGACGCGAGCTTGCGGTTGGCCCGGGCCAATTCGGCCCGCAGGGATGCAATACGCGCCATCGCCTTCATCTTGGCCTCGAGCACCACCTCGGGCACCGACTTGGCGATGAAGTCATCCCCTCCGGCCTCGATGGCTGTCACCAGATTTTCCGGGGTATCGGAGGCGGTGAGGAAGATGATCGGCGTCCACGCGCAGTCTTCATTGGCTTCCAGGGCACGAATCCGCTCGGCCGCCTCAAAGCCATTCATCACCGGCATCTCGATGTCCATCAGTAGCAGATCCGGTCGGGCATCCCGGAAACGTGCCACTGCGACCTCGCCATTCTCGGCAACGATGACCTCGTGACCGATGGTCGTCAGTCGCGCCCCGATCACCGACGCCACCGCCCGGGAGTCATCCACCAACAGAATCCGCATTGTCCCCGCCTGACTATTGTTATAACTAAAGTGGTAGTAACGCGGCAAAGTCGCAAAACTTGAGGGCGGACCATCGCTCGCCCGAACCGCAGAACTTGGGGCAGATCAAGGTGAGCCGAACCGACCCCGGCGACACTCCGACGATGGACCCCGCATCTGTTCCCGCACCCGCCTCCCCCGGCCCCGCCACCGCACCGCCGGGCGATCTGGCGATCTGGTTCTTCATCCTTGCCGAACTGCTGGCCTTCGGCGTGTTCTTTGCCGCCTATGCCTTCGCCCGGGCACTCAACGTCGCCCTCTTCGACACCATGCAGCAGACCCTGGACCGGCAGGCCGGCGCCCTCAACACGGTGCTGCTGATCTCCGGCAGTGCCTGCGTGGCACGAGCGGTCGAGGCCGTCGGTCGGGCCCGCTCCGCCACCGGCGCGCGCTGGCTGCTGGGGGGCGTCGCCTGCGGCGCCGGCTTCCTGGTGGTGAAAGGCATTGAGTACGCCGCCAAGTTCGAGGCGGGCATCAACCTGTCCACCAACACCTTCTACATGTTTTACCTGTCCCTCACCTTCTTCCACTTCATGCACGTCATCCTCGGCATGGTGATCCTGGTGGCCCTGTGGGTGAAAACCCGCCAGGGCGCCTACGGGCCGGCCGACATGAACGGCATCGAAAGCGGTGCGGCCTACTGGCACATGGTAGACCTGGTGTGGATCGTCCTCTTTCCGCTGGTCTATGTGATGCGATGAACACCCGACAGCTCAACACCGTGTGGGCCATCCTGCTGGTGGCCACCCTCGCCACCTGGACCATCGGCGAGGTGGGCAAGCACCTGGGCATCGCCGGCCCCCCGGCCATGCTCACCCTGCTGGCCATCAGCTTCGTCAAGGGGCGCCTCGTGGTGCTCGACTTCATGGGCCTGCGCGGGGTCAAATTCTTCTGGCGCGGCCTCCTGATCGGCTGGCTGCTCCTGGTCTCGGCCCTCATCGCCACCGCCTACTGGATTGCCCTCACATGAACGCCCCCATGACCACCGAGATTCCCTTCTACGAGGCCGCCGGCAACGAAGTGGAGGTCTTCGAGCAAGCCTGGAAGAACCGCCTTCCCCTGCTCATCAAAGGCCCCACCGGCGTCGGCAAGACCCGCTTCGTCGCCCACATGGCCGCGCGCCTCGGCCTGCCCCTGTACACCGTGGCCTGCCACGACGACCTCACCGCCGCCGATCTGGTAGGGCGGCACCTGCTGGGTGATGGGCAGACCGTATGGAGCGACGGCCCCCTGACCCGCGCCGTGCGCCGCGGCGGCATCTGCTACCTGGATGAAGTGGTCGAAGCCCGCCGCGACACCACCGTGGTGATCCACCCCCTCGCCGACGACCGCCGCGTGCTGCCCATCGAACGCACCGGCGAACTCCTCCACGCCCCCGACAGCTTCATGCTGGTGATGTCCTACAACCCGGGTTACCAGAACTTCCTGAAGGGCCTCAAGCCCTCCACGCGGCAGCGCTTCATCAGCCTGCGCTTCGACTTCCCCGCCGCAGCCCGGGAAGAATCCATCCTGCAAGGCGAAGCTGCCTGCGACCCGATGCTCGCCCGGCAGCTCGTGTCCATCGCCGGGCGCCTGCGCAGCCTGAAGGACGTGGACCTGGAGGAAGTGGTGTCCACCCGCCTGCTGGTGTACGCAGCCAAGCTGGTGAAGGTCGGGCTGGACCCGGTGGAGGCCTGCCGCTCGGCGCTGGTGGAGAGCCTGACCGATGATGCCGACGTGGCTGACGCGCTGCTGGAGGTGGTGCGGGCCACCTTCGGACGCTGAACCCGAGGGACCACACGCGGCCCTTGCATGCTGCATGCCCTCTGCTAAACCTGAATACATATCCCCATGTCTTCAGGCGCAACCAAACAGGGATGACAGCATGGCCAAGCAAGCGAAAGGCAAGCCCGACACCGTACAAACAGCCGCACCGGACGAGGGGCCGATGCGCATCTGCTTTGAACGCATCATTCCCGACGAACTGGACCCCGAGCTGCATGCACGGCGCAGCCTGCGCAGCGCCCTGGTGGACGCCTCGCCCAAGCCCCTGACGGACGCGGAAGTCATGGGCAAGGCGCGCATGGCCGTGCGCCTGACCAAGCGTTGGGCACCGGGCACCGTCCTGCGCTGCCGCTTTCTCGACGGTTCGCCGAAGATGCAGAAGAAGGTCAAAGCCGTTGCCTTGCAGTGGGAAAAGACCGTCAACGTGAAGCTCAAGTTCGTCACCAGCGGCGCCGCCGAGATCCGGATCTCCTTCTACGCCGACGCAGGCTCGTGGTCAGCGGTCGGGCGTGACGCCCTCAACGCCGCCTACTTCCCCCCGCACCAACCCACCATGAACTACGGCTGGCTGCGCGACAACACCGACGATACCGAGTATTCCCGCGTGGTGCTGCATGAATTCGGACATGCCCTTGGCTGCATCCACGAACACCAGTCGCCCAAATTCTCCCGGGTCTGGAACCGGGAAGCCGTGCTCAAGTACTTCCAGGGCCCCCCGAACTTCTGGAGCCCCGACGACATCGACCGCAACGTGCTCCGCAAGTACCCCATGGACGGCACCTCCGCCACGGACTTCGATGACGCCTCCATCATGCTCTACGCCTTCGACGGACGCCTGTTCGCCGACGGCCGCGGCCCCACCAACACCAACGCGACGCTCTCGCCCAAGGACATTGTCAAGATGAAGGAGATGTATCCCGGGCCGGGGAAGTGATCTGCGCGGACAACGCAGCCCCGCGACAGCAAGATGTGATTTCCGTCCCACCGGGAGGCACCATAAAGAAACTGCTTCTGGCCGCACTACTCTCCGTACTCCAGTTCAGCAGCGCACTGGCCTATGACGACGCCGCCATCTCCTCGCTGCTTGACCAAGCGAGCCGAAACCGTAATTTGATGCCCCCGGCCGCCGCCAGAGGCGCCAGAGCTCCCGCGCCAGCAGATCAAGCACCCGCGCTCCAGAACAGTATCGACTCCATCAACAAAGCCTTCGATCAGCTACTCCAACAGTGCGACGGGCGCACCGGGGTGCTACGCAGCAAGCTCGAAAAGCAGACGATCCGGGCCGAGCGGATTTCAATCGCTGGCGGTTTGATCGGCGTCATCGGAACCATCGCGACCTGTCCGCACGGTGCAGCGCTGGCCAGTGGCTTGGCAGGACTGGCCAACCCGCTCCAGCAAACTTTCCGAGAAAACAGCGATACACCCGAGGACACCCGCGAAGCGCTAAAGCAACTCTCCGAGACGATCCGCAGCGACCTGGAAGCATACCGGCGCCTGCCCCAGCCGATCAGCGGCGAAAAGGACTACGAAGAGAAACTGTTGAATCGCATCGACGCCCTGCGCATAGCCAATGCGTCGTGCCGTTACTACGACATGGCCGCGCGCACTGCGGACGAGAGCCTACCCAAGATCGACGGAAAGAGCGGGACGAAGCCCTGAGCGTCATCCGCAGCGCATGAAGGGCAGGGAGCGAAACAACCCTCCCCGCCCTTCACGTCACAGGACCGATCTTCGACTATTTGAGAACGCGCTCACAGCAAGGGCGCCAGCCACTTCTCCGCTTCGGCCACGCTCATCCCGCTGCGTCCGGCCCAGTCTTCCAACTGGTCGCGGCCGATCTTGCTGACCGCAAAGTAGTGGCTGTCCGGGTGGGCGAGGTAGAAGCCGCTCACCGCGGCCGCCGGGGTCATGGCGAAGCTCTCGGTGAGGTGCATGTCGGCCCGGGCGGGGGCGTCGAGCAGCTTGAAAAGATCGCCCTTGACGGTGTGGTCCGGGCAGGCCGGGTAGCCGGGGGCCGGGCGGATGCCCCGGTAGGCCTCCTTGATCAGCTCGTCGCAGCTCAGGGTCTCGGCCGGGGTGTAGGCCCAGAACTCCTTGCGCACCCGGGCGTGCAGCCATTCGGCGGCGGCCTCGGCGAAACGGTCGGCCAGGGCCTTAAGCATGATCGAATGGTAGTCGTCGTGGGTCCGCTCGTAGGCGGCCAGGCGGCCTTCGATGCCCAGGCCGGCGGTGACGGCAAAGGCGCCCACGTAGTCGGCCACGCCGCTGTCCTTGCCGGCCACGAAGTCGGCCAGGCAGTAGTTGGGCTTGCCCTCCGGGCGCTCATGCTGCTGACGCAGGCCGTGCCAACTCATCAGCACCTGCTGGCGCGATTCGTCGGCGTAGATCTCGATGTCGTCCCCCACGGCGTTGGCCGGGAAGAGGCCGAACACCGCCTTCGCCTTGATCCAAGGGTTGGTGTCCTGCTCGGCGACCATGCGGGCCAGCATCACTTCGGCGTCGGATTTCAGCTCCCGGGCGGTCTCGCCGACGATCTCGTCGTGGAGGATCTTGGGGTAGCTGCCGGCCAGGTCCCAGGTCTGGAAGAAGGGCCCCCAGTCGATGTAATCCACCAACTCGGCCAGGTCGATGTCGAAGGCCTGGATGCCTAGCTGGGCGGGCACCGGCGGCACATAGGCCGGATCGGCGTTCCACTTGAAGGCGTTGGCGCGGGCGTCGGCCAGCTTCACCAGGGTCACGCCCTTCTTCTGGGCGTGCTGGGCGCGCAGCTTGGCGTAGTCGGCGGCCACCTCGGCGGCGTAACTGACGCTCTGGCCCTCGGACAGCAGGCTGGTGACCACGCCCACGGCACGGGAGGCGTCGGGCACGTAGATCACCGGCTTGTCGTAATGGGGCGCAATCTTGATTGCCGTATGGGCGCGGCTGGTGGTGGCGCCGCCGATTAGCAGCGGCACATCGAAGCCCTGGCGCTGCATCTCGGACGCCACATGGCTCATCTCCTCCAGCGACGGGGTAATCAGGCCCGACAGGCCGATCGCCTGGGCGCCGTGTTCGCGGGCGGCGTTGAGGATCCTGTCGCAGGGCACCATCACCCCCAGGTCCACCACGTCGTAGCCGTTGCAGCCCAGCACCACGCCGACGATGTTCTTGCCGATGTCGTGCACGTCGCCCTTCACCGTGGCGATGACGATCTTGCCCTTGCTGGTGGCGCCGGTGCGCAGCTTCTCGGCCTCGATGTAGGGGATCAGGTGGGCCACGGCCTGCTTCATCACCCGGGCCGATTTGACCACCTGGGGCAGGAACATCTTGCCGGCGCCGAAGAGGTCACCGACCACGTTCATGCCGGCCATCAGCGGGCCTTCGATCACCGCCAAGGGCGGCTTGCCCTCGGCCTCCAGCTTGGCGCGGACTTCCTCGGTGTCGGCCACCACGAAGTCGGTGATGCCCTTGACCAGGGCATGGCTGAGGCGGGCCTCCACGGGCTGCTCGCGCCAGGAGAGGTCCGGACCGGCATCCTTGGCCTTGCCCTCCTTCACGGTCTGGGCGAAGTCCACCAGGGCCTCGCCGGCACCCGGGTGGGCGTTGAGCACCACGTCCTCGACCTTGGCCCGCAGCTCGGGCTCCAGATCATCGTAAACGCCGAGCATGCCGGCATTGACGATGCCCATGCTCATGCCGGCCTTGATGGCGTGGTACAGGAAGACGGTGTGGATGGCCTCGCGCACCGCGTCGTTGCCGCGGAAGCTGAAGGACACGTTGGAGACGCCACCGCTGATCTTGGCGTAGGGCAGGTTTTCACGGATCCAGGCCACGGCGTTGATGAAGTCCACGGCGTAGTTGTCGTGCTCCTCAATGCCGGTAGCGATGGCGAAGATGTTCGGGTCGAAGATGATGTCTTCCGGCGGGAAGCCGATACCCACCAGCAGATCGTAGGCACGCTTGCAGATCTCGGTCTTGCGGGCAAAAGTGTCGGCCTGGCCCTTCTCGTCGAAGGCCATGACGATGACCGCCGCACCGTACTGGCGGCACAGGCGCGCCTGACGCAGGAACTCGGCCTCGCCCTCCTTCATGGAGATGGAGTTGACCACGCCCTTGCCCTGGATGCACTTGAGGCCGGCCTCGATGACGCTCCACTTGGACGAGTCGAGCATGATGGGCACGCGGGAGATGTCCGGCTCGGAGGCGATCAGTTTGAGGAACTTCTCCATGGCCGCCATGGAGTCGAGCATGGCCTCGTCCATGTTGATGTCGATGATCTGGGCGCCGTTCTCCACCTGCTGGCGGGCCACCGCCAGGGCGTCGTCGAAGCGGCCTTCGAGGATCATGCGGGCGAAGGCCTTGGAGCCGGTGACGTTGGTGCGCTCACCGACGTTCACAAACAGGGACTCCGGCCCGACGTTGAAGGGCTCCAGGCCCGACAGGCGCAGCTTTTTCTCGATGCCAGGAACGGTGCGCGGAGTGACCAGTGACACGGCCTCGGCAATCGCCTTGATGTGGGCCGGCGAGGTGCCACAACAGCCGCCGACGATGTTCACCAGGCCGCTGCGGGCCCATTCGACAATCTCCGCCGCCAGCTCCTCGGGGGTTTCATCGTAGCCGGTGGGCGACAGGGGGTTGGGCAGGCCGGCGTTGGGGTGGGCCGAGACGAAGGTGTCGCAGACATTCGACAGCTCGTCCACGTACTGGCGCAGTTCCTTGGCGCCCAGGGCGCAGTTGAGGCCGAAGCTGATGGGCTGCGAGTGGGACAGGGAGTTCCAGAAGGCCTCGGCGGTCTGGCCCGACAGGGTGCGGCCGGAGGCGTCGGTGATGGTGCCGGAGATCATCACCGGCAGGCGACGATTAAGGTCGGCAAACAGCTTCTCGACGGCAAATACCGCGGCCTTGGCATTCAGGGTGTCGAAGATGGTCTCGATCAGGATGATGTCGGCGCCGCCCTCCATCAGACCCTTGGCGGAATCGTAGTAATCGTCCACCAGGGCATCGAAGCTGACGTTGCGGAAACCCGGGTCATTCACGTCCGGCGAGATGGACAGGGTGCGCGAGGTGGGTCCGAGCACGCCGGCGCAGAAGCGCGGCTTGGCCGGGTTGGCGGCGGTGAACTCGTCGCACAACTGGCGCACCAGGCGGGCGCCCTCCACGTTGAGCTCGTAGGCCAGGTCGGAGAGCTGGTAGTCGGCCTGGGAGACGCGGGTGGCGTTGAAGGTGCAGGTCTCGATGATGTCCGCACCGGCCTCCAGGTAGGCCCGATGGATGCCACCGACCACGTCCGGGCGGGTCAGCACCAGCAGGTCGTTGTTGCCCTTGAGGTCTTTCGGGTGATCCGCAAAGCGGGCACCCCGATAGTCGGCCTCGCCCAGCTTGTGCTGCTGGATCATGGTGCCCATGGCGCCATCCAGGATCAGGATGCGGTGGGTCAGGAGGGACTGGAGTTCGGGCGTGCGGTCGGCTTGCATGGATCTACCTCGGAGTGCGTGAAACACAGCCGGAGGCGACGGATGCAAAAGCAAACGGCGCGGCAAACCCGGCTGGAAGGTTTGCGAGCGCCGTTGTTGATTGCCGAGCCTGGCCCACATGATCAGCAGGTCGCAGCGCTCCTCGGCAAGCGACGGATTTTACGGGGTTTTCGGGAAAATTGCCAAGCTCAGGCGGCAACCCGGGCAGAGGGCCTGTCAAGCAGCGCGCGCGCGTCATCCTTCCACCAACCCAGGGCCGCGTAATAGCCCTCCCAGACACAGCCGTTGCAGCCGCGGCCGCAGCAGGTGGTGGGTGGTGGTGGCGGCTTGCGATGGGCCACACCGGCAGTGGCGAGCAGGGCGAGGATCGCGGCAATCTGGGCCTCCGCCTCGTTGAGGTCGGTGGGGCGGCGTTCGAAGGGGCTGGCAGGGGTCATGGGCAATCTCTGAAGTGGCCTGGAAGATAGCACTCCCCGCCCGCGGGGAGAAGCCAGTCCGTCACACCCGGAACACCCGCCTGTCATTGCCCGCACATCCCCATGGGCATAGAATCAAGCGCCCTAAAACCGGAGCCGGCCGTGCCCCAAGTCCATTCCATCCTGTTCTTCGGAGAAGTTCTTCCCGGTCACGATGTCATCACCTGTCGGCGCCAGCTCCAGGCCCTGCTCAAATGCACGGCGGAAACCATGGACAGCGTGTTCTCCGGCCAGCGGGTGAGCCTGCGCAAGGGCCTGGGGGCAGACGATGCCCTGCGTTATCAACAGCGGCTGGCCGCCATCGGGCTGCGCGCCACCATCGAGCCGCCCCTCCCATCGCCCCGCCCGCTCCCCCAAGCCCCCATGGCAGCGTCCCCGGCGCCAGCGCCGGAGGTGGCGCCCATCGAGTTGATGACCTGCCCGGCCTGCGGTGAGCAGCAACCCCGCCGCACCCTGTGCCGCGCCTGCGCCATCGACATGCCGCGCTATACCGCCTCGCAGGCCCAGCGACGCCAGCCAGACCCCGAGAAGGGGATGGCCGCCCGGCCCCAGGGCAGGGCCGACCTGGCGCCCCCCCTCGCCGAAAGCGGCATCCTCGGACTGGGCTTTCGCGGTCGCTTCGGCCGGCGCAACTTCCTGCTCAGCGGCCTGCTGGCTCTCGGCGGCACCTTCGTCCTGGCCGTCGTCGCCCTCACCCTGGGCGCACCCGGCCTGCTGATCGGTGGCCTCGGCCTGCTTGTACTGGCGATTTACGGCACCCGCGGCACCGTCTTCCGTCTCCATGATATGGGCCTAAGCGGGTGGTGGACGCTGGTCACCTGGATCCCCTATGTCGGCGCCGTGGCGGCCCTGCTCCTGCTCGTGGTGCCCGGCCAGAAGGGCGGTAATGCCTGGGGCGAGCCCGCCCGACCGGTGTCGGCCATCGGGCTGCTGGGGGGCATGGCCATAACCGGGGCGATTGCATTCTTCGCCTTCGGCGTGGTCGGCAGCCAATTGCCCGCCCTGGAGGCCCTGCCCGGCCTGAACCAAACAACCGAAGCCGGGAAGGCGGCGTTTGCCGCGCGCTACGACGCCGGTCGCGACCGCATCGTCATGTATTCCCTGAGCACCTGCGGCTTCTGTGCGGAAAAACGGCGCCAGTTCGACAGCATGGGTGTGCTCTACAGCGAGTACATCATCGATCAGGACACCGCCGCGGAGGCCCGCCTCAACGACCGCCTGCAGCGGGCGGGCCTGGGGAACGGGGCCATCGGCACACCCATCATCGAGGTCAACGGCACCCTGCTCCCCAACAACCCGGGCTTCGGCGAGATCGGCCGGCATCTGAGCGGAGCGACGAAGGGCTGAAGCATCAGCCCGGATGCATGGCAAAATCTGCCGGTCGGCATCCCCCACGCGCAAGATGATCAGCATCTATCAGCTTAAACCCCGCTTTCAGGCACTCCTCCGCCCCATCGTCGGCCGGCTGGCGGCAGCCGGCGTCACCGCCAACCAGGTCACCCTGGCGGCCATGCTGATCTCCCTGGCCCTCGGCCTGGGGCTGTTCCTCCAGGCCGGCAACAGCGGCGCCTTCCTGCTGCTGCCCCTGTGGATGTTTCTGCGCATGGCCTTCAACGCGGTGGATGGCATGCTGGCCCGGGAGTTCGGCCAGCAGTCACCCCTCGGAGCCTACTTCAACGAGCTGTCCGACGTGCTCTCCGATGCCGCCCTCTACCTGCCCTTCGTGGCCGTCGCCCCCTTCGGCTGGGGTAGCGTCGGGGCGGTGATCTTCCTGTCGGCCGTCTCCGAGATGGCCGGTGCACTCGGCCCCATGGTCGGCGCCCCCCGCCAGTACGACGGCCCCATGGGCAAGAGCGACCGGGCCTTCCTGTTCGGTGCCCTCGGCCTGTGGCTGGGCCTGGCCGGCAGCCTGCCCGCGGCGGCCTTCTGGATCATGCCGGTGGCGGCCCTGGCCATCCTGCTCAACACCTTCAACCGCATCCGTAGCGGCGTCCGCCAGGCCCGCACGAACCCCTGAGGTCAGCGATGAACACCCCCCGCCCGGTCTCCGAACATCATTTCGAAACCCACGACGGAGTGCAGTTGTTCTACCGCCACTGGCCCGCAACAGCCCCCCGCCGGGGCGCCGTGGTGATGTTCCACCGGGGCCACGAGCACTCCGGCCGCATCGCCCACCTGGCCGACGAGCTGGACCTGCCCGGTTTCGACTTCTTCGCCTGGGACGCCCGCGGCCATGGCCACTCGCCGGGCGCCCGCGGGCATTCGCCGAGCTTTGGCACCTCGGTACGCGACGTACAGACCTTCGTCGATCACATCCGTGACCACCACGGCATCGCCCACGCCGACCTGGCCGTGCTGGCCCAGAGCGTCGGCGCGGTACTGGTGGCCACCTGGGCCCACGACTACGCGCCGCGGATACGCGGCCTGGTGCTCGCCTCGCCGGCCTTCCAGGTCAAACTCTACGTGCCCTTTGCCCGCCCGGGCCTGGCCCTGCTCGAAAAACTGCGCGGCAACTTCTTCGTAAACAGCTACGTCAAGGCCAAGTTCCTGACCCACGATCCGGCCCGTCAGCGCAGCTACAACAAGGATCCGCTGATCGCCCGGGCCATCTCGGTCAACATCCTGCTCGGGCTGTATGAAGCCGCCGAGCGGGTCGTCGCCGACGCCCAGGCCATCACCCTGCCCACCCAGCTACTCATCTCCGGTGCCGACTGGGTGGTCCATCACGGCCCCCAGCACCGCTTCTTCGACGGGCTGGGCTCGGCAGTCAAGGAGAAGCACGTCCTCGACGGCTTCTACCACGACACCCTCGGCGAGCAGGACCGCAAGCTCGCCACCGACAAGGCCCGCGACTTCATCCTGCGCCAGTTCGACCACCCCGCCGCACCGGTGAGCCTGCTCGATGCCGACCGCCACGGCGCCACCCATGATGAATCCGAGGCCCTGGCCCGCCCCCTTTCCTCACTCAGCCCACGGGGGCTTTACTGGGCCGCCTACCGCGCCAGCATGAAGCTCGGCGGCTGCCTGTCGGCGGGCATTGCCCTGGGCCACCGCACCGGCTTCGACTCGGGCAGCACCCTCGACTACGTCTATCGCAACACCGCCACCGGCAGCGGCCCCCTGGGCCGGGCCATCGACCGCAACTACCTCGACGCCATCGGCTGGCGCGGCATCCGCCAGCGCAAGCGCCACCTGGAGGAGCTCCTGCGCCTGGCCCTCGGCCGCCTGCACACCGAGGGCCGCCCCCTACGGGTGCTGGACATCGCCGCCGGCCACGGCCGCTACGTGCTCGAAGCCCTGAGCGAAGCCCCCCGCCGCCCCGAGTCCATCCTGCTGCGCGACTTCAGCGACATCAACGTGCGCGACGGCGCTGCCCTGATCCGCGAGAAGGGCCTCGAGGCCATCGCCCGCTTCGAGAAGGGCGATGCCTTCGACCGGGCCTCGGTGGCCGGCGTGTTCCCCCGCCCCACCATCGGCATCGTCTCCGGCCTCTACGAGCTCTTTCCCGACAACGCCATGGTGAGCCGCTCCCTGGCCGGCATGGCCGACGCCATCGAACCCGGCGGCCTGCTGCTGTACACCGGCCAGCCCTGGCACCCCCAACTGGAACTCATCGCCCGCGCCCTCACCAGCCACCGGGGCGGCGAGGCCTGGGTGATGCGCCGGCGCAGCCAGGCCGAGATGGACCAGCTGGTGGATGCGGCCGGCTTCGACAAGCTCGAACAGCGCATCGACGAGTGGGGCATCTTCACCGTGTCCCTGGCCCGGCGACGCGCCCCATGAACACCCCGGCCGGCCCCACCACCGCCATTCCTTGGCAACGGGGCGTCGCCTGGCTGCTCTTCCTGGGGCCCTTCTTCTTCCTCAGCTACGGCTTCGCCAATTCCATGGCGGCCCGCTGGCAGGTGAGCGATGCCCTGGTGTACGAGTGGGAGCAGCACATCCCCTTCCTGCCCTGGACCATCCTGCCCTACTGGTCCATCGACCTGTTCTACGGCCTGTCCTTTCTGCTCTGCCGCACGGCCCTGCAGGTGGATCGCCACGCCCTGCGCCTGCTCACGGCCCAGCTCGTATCGGTGGCCTGCTTCCTGGCCTTCCCGCTACGCTTCAGCTTCGCCCGGCCCGACGCCGACGGCCTCTTTGGCGCCCTCTTCGACGCCCTGGCTGGCTTCGACCTGCCCTACAACCAGGCGCCCTCGCTGCACATCAGCCTGCTCATCATCATCTGGGTGCGTTTTGCCACCGCCACCCGCGGCCCCCTGCGCTGGCTGGTGGATGCCTGGGCCGCCCTGATCGCCGTGTCGGTGCTCACCACCTACCAGCACCATTTCATCGACCTTCCCAGCGGTGCCCTGGTGGGCCTGCTGTGCCTGTGGCTGTGGCCGGACGAAGGCCCCACGCCCTTCTCCGCCGCCCGCTGGACGCAGTCCCCCGAACGGCGCCGGCTGGCCGGCACCTACCTGTGCGGCGCCCTGACAGCGGCTGGCCTGGGGGTCCTGCTCGGGGGCGGCGGGCTGGTATTCGTGTGGCTGGGCATCGCCCTGGCCCTGGTGGCCCTCAACTACGCCCTCCTCGGCCCGGCTGGCTTCCAGAAACACGCGGGCCGCCATGCCCTGGGTGCCGCCCTGCTGCTGGCCCCCTACACCCTGGGCGCCTGGCTCAACTCGCGCCTGTGGACCCGTAATTCCCCGGCCCCTGGGCTGATCGCCGACGGCGTGTGGCTGGGCCGTCTACCCGACAGCGGGGCCATGCGGGCCGACGGCTTTCGGGCTCTGCTCGATCTCACCGCCGAGCTCCCGGCGCCAAAGGGCAACTGGGCCTACATGCAATTGCCCTGGCTCGATCTGGTCCCTCCCGACAGCGCCCGGCTGGAAAAGGCCGCCGCCGCCATCGAGCGCCTGCGCCAGCACGGCCCGGTGCTGGTGTGCTGCGCCCTGGGCTACTCGCGCAGCGCCAGCGCGGTGGCCGCCTGGTTGCTGGCCACGGGCCGGGCAAGCTCGGTGGATGCGGCGCTGGCGATCCTGCAGCAGACCCGCCCCCGGGTCGTGCTGGGCCCGCAGCACCGCCAGGCCCTGGCCCGGGTCAGCCCGCCAGCGGAGCTCACCGGTGGCGCCTGACGACACCCGCGACGCGGCAGCCAGCGCCGCCCTTGCCGCCGCCGCCCTGGCCCAGGGGCGCAGCCTGCATCTGCTCAGTCTGGCCCTGCTGCTGCCAGCCCTCGCCACCCTGCTGCTGGCCCCCGGCGGCCCGGCCCGCATCGCCTGCCTCGCCCTGAGCCTGGTGGCCGGCGCCATACAGGCCTACCATGCCGTGCGCAGCGGCCTGGATGCAGCGCTGTTCACTCACTGGGCCCAGTGCTGGAGCGCCCCCGCTGCGGTCGATGTGGATGCCGACCTGCAGGCCTTCGATCAGGCCCTGGGCAGCGCTTTCGGCCAGCCCGCCCGCACTCCTCGGCCCCTGGCCGAGCGGGTGCGCGGCGCCCTGGGCCTGCTGCGCCGCCAGGCCCTTGCCCTGGCCCTCCAGGGCCTGACCCTGCTCGCGGCCATGGCCGCGGGCTGAATCCGGGAAACCCGATGTTTGTCGACCGCCTCCTCGCCTCCGCCCTGTGCGGCTTTGCCCGCGCCCTCACCGGTGTCCGCGCCCTGTGGCTGGGCAGCGAGCCCGACGCCCGCCCGCGGGTGTACTTCGCCAACCACCGCAGCCACGGGGATTTCGTGCTGATCTGGGCGTCCCTGCCGCCGCCCCTGCGCCGCCGCACCCGGCCGGTGGCGGGCGCCGACTACTGGCTGACCACGCCCCTGCGCCGTTTCCTGATCAACCGGGTGTTCCGCGGCGTGTGCATCGACCGCCGGCCCGGGCGCAACGGCCCCAACCCGGTAGAGCAGATGGGCGAAGCCCTGTCCGCCGGTGAATCCCTGATCCTCTTTCCCGAGGGCACCCGCAACATGGGCGATGGCCTGCTGCCCTTCAAGAGCGGCCTGCACCACCTGGCCAAGGCCCACCCCGAGGCCGAGCTGATCCCCGTATGGATCGAGAACCTGGGCCGGGTGATGCCCAAGGGCAGCCTGATCCCGGTGCCGCTGTTGTGCACCCTGAGCTTCGGCCCGCCCCTGGCCCCCATCGACGGGGAGAGCCGCGATGCCTTCCTTGCCCGCGCCCGCACCGCGCTCCTTGACCTGGCCCCACCCGCCGACTGAGCCCATGAACGCATCCCACGACCTCATCGCCGTCTTCGGCGGCATCTTCGGCCTGCTGGCCGTGTTCAGCCTGATCGGCGCCGGTCTCAAGTACCGGGTCGCCCGGGGTGAGCCCCACGGTGTCATCGACAACCTCAACGCCCGCATCAAGGCCTGGTGGGCCATGATCGCGCTGATCGGCGCGGCCATCTGGATCGGCCCGTGGGGCGTGATCGCCCTGTTCGCCTTCATCTCCTTCCAGTGTCTGCGGGAGTTCATCTCCCTCACCCACACCCGGCTGGGCGACCACCGCGCCCTGCTGTGGAGCTTCTTCGTCTTCCTGCCCGCCCAGTACTGGCTCATCGCCACCCACTGGTACGGCCTGTTCTCCATCCTGATCCCGGTCTACGCCTTCCTGCTGCTGCCCATCTCCTCCTCCCTGGGGGCCGACACCACGCGCTTCCTGGAACGGGCGGCCAAGGTCCAGTGGGGGCTGATGATCTGCGTGTATTGCCTGTCCCACGTACCGGCCCTGCTCACCCTGGAGATCGCCGGCTACGCCGGACGCAACATGTTGCTGATCGTCTTCCTGATCCTCACCGTACAATCCAGCGACGTCTTCCAGTACGTGTGGGGCAAGCTCATCGGCAAGCGCAAGGTGTCGCCGGCCATCTCCCCGTCGAAGACCGTGGAAGGCCTGGTGGGTGGCGTGCTCACCTCAACCGCCGTCGGCGCCGCCCTGTGGTGGATCACCCCCTTCACGCCCCTGGAGGCCGGGCTGATCGCCCTGGTCATCAACGTGATGGGCTTCTTCGGCGGCTTCGTGCTGTCGGCCATCAAGCGCGACCGGGGCGTGAAGGACTGGGGCGCCATGATTGAAGGCCACGGCGGCATGCTCGACCGGGTGGATTCGATCAGCTTCTCCGCCCCCATCTTCTTCCACATCGTCCGCTACGGGTGGGTGGCATGAGCGCATCTGCCCCCCTGCCCGACTGGCTGGCGCGCTTCCAGGCCCGCCTCGGCGCCGAACTCATCGAGACCCACATTTCCTGGGTCCTCCTGACTGACGGCTTCGTCTGGAAACTCAAGAAACCCCTGAGCCTGCCCTTCCTCGACTACGGCACGGCCGAGCAGCGCCGCTTCTGCTGCCATGAAGAGCTGCGCCTCAACCGGCGCCTGGCCCCGGGGCTCTACCTGGGCCTGGAGGAGGTGGACGACAGCGGCGAGTGCGCCGTGAAGATGCGGCGTTTTGCCGAGAGTCAGCGCCTGGATCACGTCTGTGACCGGGGCGCGCTCGGTCCCGACGCCCTCGACAGCCTGGCCCGGACCCTCCACGCCTTTCACCGGGGCGCCGCCGTGGCCGATGCACGCAGCCCCTGGGGGGAGCCCACCGAAATCCTGGCGCCGGCCCTCGACAATTTCACCACGCTGCTCACCCTGCAGCCGGCCGAGGCCAGCCGTCTGGCACGCCTGCAAGGCTGGACACAGAGCGAGTTCGACCGTCGGCACGGGGTGTTTGCCGCCCGCAAGGCCGCAGGCTTCATCCGCGAATGCCACGGCGACCTGCACCTGGGCAACCTGGTGCTCCTCGACGGGCAGGTCGTGCCCTTCGACTGCATCGAGTTCAACCCCGCCCTGCGCTGGATCGATGTGGCCTCCGAGCTGGCCTTCACCTGGATGGATCTCCTCGACCACCGCCGCCCCGACCTGGCCGCCTGGCTGCTGAGCGCCTGGCTCGGCGAATCGGGGGATGTGGGTGCCATACCGGTGCTGCGCTTCTACGCGGTGTATAAGGCCATGGTGCGGGCCAAGGTGGCCGCTCTGTCGGGCAAACCGGAGGGGGTGGCGAGCTACCTGGACCTGGCCGAACGCCTGACCACGCCGCCGGCGCCGCGCCTGACCATCACCCATGGCCTGTCCGGCTCGGGCAAGACGGTGCGCAGCACCGCCCTGCTGATGGCCGACCCGGCTGCGGCGACCCTGCGCCTGCGCTCCGACGTGGAACGCAAGCGCCTCCACGGCCTGCCGGCCCTGGCCCACAGCCGGCCCGATACGCAAAACGGCGGAATCTATACGGCGGAGGCCACCCGGCTCACCTTCGCCCATCTGGCCGAAGCAGCCGCAGACATGCTCGATGCCGGCTGGTCGGTAATCATCGATGCGGCCTTCCTGAAGCGGGCCGAGCGGGACACGTTCCGGAACATCGCCCTCACTCGCGGTGCGGGCTTTGGCATCCTGGCCTGCTCCGCACCGGACGACGAGCTGCGCCGGCGCCTGGACGCACGCCGGGGCGACGCGTCCGAAGCCACGGTCGCGGTGCTGGAGCGGCAACTGGGCTGGATCGAAGCCCTCGCCGCCGACGAACTGGGCTACGTGCTACCGCCCTGAAGGCGAAATCGGGCCCTTGCAACTGCGGCATGAGGGTGGCGTGAGGAACTGTGGGGGCGACTTCAGTCGCCCGCGGACGTCGATCAAGGGCATGCCTGTGATCGACGCGTGGGTGGGCGACTGAAGTCGCCCCTGCAGGAGAGACCATATCGACCGTCAGATGACGCGTCAAACGGAGGAAATTAGGTTCAGGCGACACCTCGAACTGCGGTTCTTGGGTTGATTTCACACGCGCTCAGCGCAGGGAGCCGACGTAGCGCTGGGTCGGGTGGGTAGCCTCCGGGCGGGCGGTGCGCAGGCGCTCCAGCAGGCCCGGCCCGCTGCGCTCGGTGGTCAGGGCAGCCTCGGACGCGGGCGCGTCAAGCTCCATCGCCAGACGCAGGCGGGCGCTCAGCTCGGCCAGTTCGGGGTTGCCGGTGGCCATGGCCAGGCGCACCACCTCGCGGGCGTAGTCCTTGTTCACGCGCATGTATTCCACATCGGTGATGCGGTTGCTGACCCGCCGCATCAGCAGGTGGATCCGCCCGAGCAGGCCGTAGATGACTGAATCGGATTCCATGGAAAACTCCCTTGGGTTCGGTTTGCCGGAAATGGCGCTCAGGCGATGGCCTCGCCGTGTTCGCTCAGGTCGAGCCCTTCACTTTCGGTGCGCTCGCCGACACGCAGGCCCACCAGCCGGTCGATCACCATCAGCACGATCAGGGTCATTCCGCCGCTGTACACCAGGGTGGCGCCGATGCCGGCGAGCTGGGCCAGGGTGTCGCCGTGCACGCCGCCGATGGCCGGGCTGGCCAGCCAGCCGGTGAACAGAGCCCCGATAATGCCGCCGACGCCGTGGATGCCGAAGGCATCGAGGGCGTCATCGCAGCGCAGCAGGCGCTTCAGCACCGTGGCGCCGAGGTAGCAGCCCACGCCGGCCAGCGCACCGATCAGCAAGGCCGAGCCGGGCGTGATGAAGCCCGAGGCCGGCGTCACCGCCACCAGGCCCCCCACCGCCCCGGAAACCAGCCCGAGGGCGCTGGGGCGGCCGCGCACCAGCCATTCGGTGCCCATCCAAGCCACCGCTGCCGTAGCCGCCGCCAACTGGGTGGCCAGCATCGCCATGCCCGCCCGGCCATCGGCGGCGAGGCCCGAGCCGGCATTGAACCCGAACCAGCCCACCCACAACAGAGCGGCCCCGGTCAGGGTCAGCGCCAGGTTGTAGGGCGTCATGGGCTGACGCCCGTAGCCGCTGCGCGGGCCGACATACAGGGCACATACCAGCCCCGCCACGCCCGCGTTGATATGCACCACCGTGCCGCCGGCGTAATCCAGCGCCCCCAGCACGGCCAGCCAACCGTCCGGCGCCCACACCCAATGGGCCACCGGGGCATACACCAGCACCGACCACAGGGCTGCAAACAGCAGCACCGCGGCAAACTTCATGCGCTCGGCAAAGGCTCCCGGCACCAGCGCCGTGGTGATGATGGCGAAGCTGAGCTGGAACATGGCGAACACCGACTCCGGAACCCCGCCGCTCAAGGCGTTCAGGCTCAGTCCGTCGAGAAACAGGCGGTCCAGCCCGCCCACGAAAGCAGACCCCGGACGCATCGCGAGGCTGTAGCCGATGGCGCACCAGGTCAGGGTCACCACCGCCGCGATGGCGATGGTCTGGGTCATGGTGGCGAGCACGTTCTTGCGCCGCACCATGCCACCGTAGAACAACGCGAGCCCCGGCAAGGTCATCAGCAGCACCAGGGCGGTGGCCACCAGCACCCAGGCCGTGTGGCCGGAATCCGCCGCGCGGGCGGCAGCCCCTCCGTCGGCCAGGGCCGTGAAGGGCAGGATCAGGGCACCCAGGGACAAAGCGGGCGCGATACGAACGGAACCGGAACGGGGGCTTCCTGGCATGGGGGCTCTCTGAAAGGTGACACACGCCTCTGGCGGGCGGATGTGCACCCGCAGCAAATCCTGTGCCGGGCGAAAACCCCGGTAAAACCCCTGCACCGGCGCCAGACGCGCCCAAGCCTGGCCCACTCTCGCCCTGCAGGGCACCAAGTCGGTGCTCCGATCAGGGGCATGTCTGTGATCGACGCCCGATAGGCGACTGAAGTCGCCTCTACAAGAGAGGCCACACCGACGGTTGATCACCTGCACTTCCAGCCCCCCACAAACAACAAGCCCGGCATAGCGCCGGGCTTGAGGGTGTTGCGGCTAACGGGTGTTTCAGGCGGCCTTGGCCTTGGTCTCGCCACTGACGAAGAAGCTGGCGATGTAGATCAGCAGGCCGATCAGGAACATCACGCCGGCGCCTTCACGCAGCCAGTAGAAGATCGCAACCTGATCCTGGGCTGCCATGAAGGGGATCGGGGTGCTGCTGTAACGCTGCAGCCACACCTGCAGGATGCCGGCGGCGGTCAGGAACAGGGTGATGAACACCATGGCGATGGTCATCAGCCAGAAGGACCACATCTCCAGCACCTGGGACTTCTCGCTGTTGGCCGCACGGCCGCGCAGGATGGGCATGGCGTAACTGATGATGCACAGCACGACCATCGCATAGGCGCCGTAGAAGGCCATGTGACCGTGGGCGGCGGTGATCTGCGTGCCGTGGGTGTAGTAGTTCACCGGCGCCAGGGTGTGCAGGAAGCCCCACACGCCAGCCCCCAGGAAGGACATCACACCGGTACCGAGGGCCCACAGGGTGGCGGCCTTGTTGGGATGTTCGCGGCGGCGGCGGTTCACCATGTTGAAGGCAAACACGGTCATGGCAAAGAAGGGGATCGGCTCCAGGGCGGAGAACACGGAACCCCACCACTGCCAGTATTCCGGCGTACCGATCCAGAAGTAGTGGTGACCGGTCCCGATGATGCCGGTGACCAGAGTCATGGTGATGATGACGTACAGCCACTTCTCGATCACTTCCCGGTCGACACCGGTCACCTTGATCAGCACGAAGGCCAGCAGGGAGCCAAGGATCAGTTCCCACACGCCTTCGACCCAGAGGTGCACAACCCACCACCAGAAGTACTTGTCGAGCACGAGGTTGTGCGGGTTGTAGAAGGAGAACAGGAAGAACACCGCCAAGCCCCACAGACCGATCATCAGCACCAGCGAGATCGACGTCTTGCGGCCCTTGAGCAGGGTCATGGTGAGGTTGAACAGGAATACCAGAGCGACCACGACGATGCCGATCTTGGTCAGCAGGGGTTGCTCGAGAAACTCCCGGCCCATGGTCTCGAGGATGTCGTTACCGGTGAACTTGGCCAGGGTGGCGTAGGGCACCAGCAGGTAGCCGAGGATGGTGGCAGCACCGGCTACCAGGAAGACCCAGAACATGAGCAGCGCCAGTTTTGGCGAATACAGCTCGGTTTCGGTTTCCTCCGGAATCATGTAGTAGGCCGCGCCCATGAAGCCGAACAGCAGCCACACGATCAGGAGGTTGGTGTGGACCATCCGCGCAACGTTGAACGGGATGGCGGGAAACAGGAAGTCCCCGATCACGTACTGCAGGCCCATGATGAGCCCGAACAGCACCTGCCCGGTGAAGAGCCCGATGGCCGCGATGAAGTAGGGCTTCGCGACCGCCTGAGAGGAATATTGCATGGTTTTAGCTCCCTTTCTGATCGACGATCAGCCTTCGATGTTGGGCGGCCAGTTGGCAGTGTTGATCTCGGACGAGTACTTGAGGAACTCGACGAGGTCATTGAGCTGCTGTTCCGTCAGATGGAAGTTGGGCATCTGCCGACGACCCGGGGTGCCCGTGGGCTGGGACTGGATCCAGGCCTTGATGAACTCAGGCCCGCGGCGCTTGTAGACGTTGCCCAGTTCCGGGGCGAAGTAGGCGCCCTCACCCATCAGGGTGTGGCAACCGATGCAGTTGTTAACCTCCCACACCTTCTTGCCGGCAATGACCGACGGCGTGAGGTTGGCGTGGTTGTCCCGCTTGGGAATGGCCTGCATCGAGTCGAAGGTCAGCGCGAGGAACAGGAGCGCAAAGAAAACGGTGCCCCCATAGAAGATGTTTCGCGCCATGGATTTTGTGAATGTCCCGCTCATGGAACCTCCCTGGATGGCTTCGCTGCACGGCGCAGCTTGGGGCGGATGTTCCGGATCGGGGGGGGTGACGTCCTTGACTGCGGTCAAGGTGGCCGGGCAGGTGGCCCGGCCGCCACGTCAGTGGCTGACGGGGGGCGCCTTCAGCCAGTGCAGGACGGCAGCAAAGAGCACTTCCGGATTGACGGGCTTGGCAACAAAATCGTCCATGCCGGCCTCAAGACAGCAGGCACGATCCTCACTGAAGGCATTGGCGGTCATGGCGATGATGGGTACCGCCCTGCCGCCGGGCAAGCCGCGTATCCGCCGGGTGGCCTCAAGACCATCCATGTTGGGCATCTGCACATCCATCAGGATCAGGTCATAGGCCTGGCTGCCGACCCTCTCGAGGGCCTGGAGCCCATCTTCGGCGCAGTCCACCGTGAGACCGGCATAGGCCAGCATTGTCGAGGCGATCTCCCGGTTGATGGGTTCATCTTCCACCAACAGGATCCGACGCCCGGTGTAGTCCCGCGCCAGGGCGGCTTCCGCCTGGCTGGGCTGGGACGAGGGACGCGCTGGCTCGACGATGCGCCGGCGCACGAAACGGGCCGTGAACCAGAACGTGCTGCCGCACCCCATCGTGCTTTCGGCCCCGGCCGTGCCGCCCATCTGCTCGGCAAGCTTGCGCGTGATCGCCAGGCCAAGCCCGGTGCCCCCATGCTTGCGGGTCATGGTGTTGTCGGCCTGCTCAAAGGGGGCGAACAGGCGTGGCAAGGCCTCGGCAGCAATTCCCACCCCGGTGTCTTCGACCTCGAAGCGTAGCAGCGCGCTGTCAGCGGTGGCTTCGAGCAGGCCGATACGCAGTGTCACGCTGCCCGACTCGGTAAACTTCACGGCATTGGTGGCGTAGTTGAGCAAGGCCTGCTGCACGGCCGTCGGGTCACCGACCAGATCGTCCGGCAGCGCCTCCAGTACCGCACTCAGCCGGAGGTGCCGGGCCTGGGCACGGCCCTGCAGCATGGATACGACGTTGTCGGCGATGACACTGAGCCGCACGGGGGACTCGGCCAGGACAGCCTTTCCGGCCTCGATCTTGGAAAGCTCCAGCACGGCATTGACGATGTTGAGCAGATGCTCTCCCGCCCCCACCAGCTTGTCGAGCTGCGCCCGCTGCTGATCGCTCAGGCCACCTCGCCGGATGAGATAGGCCATCCCGGTGATGGCATTGATCGGCGTCCTGATCTCGTGACTCATGTTGGCCAGAAAGGCGCTCTTGGCCACGTTGGCAGCCTCGGCCGCCTCCTTGGCCCGGGACAATTCGGCAGTGCGGGCATCCACCAGTTGCTCCAGGCGGTCCCTGTGGCGCGCCAGTTCTTCCTGGGCGGCCTTGCTGAGGGTGATGTCGCGGGTGATCGAGAGCAGGCAGGGCACGCCGTTGAACTCCATCGGCGATACGGAGAACATGCCCCAGAAAATCTCTCCATTCTTCTTGCAGAAGCGCGCTTCGAACTGCAACCGGGCATGGTTGGCACGCAGCTTCTCGCTGAAGCGCCGACGGTCATCCGGATCCGCCCAGATGCCCAGATCCAGCGAACTGCGGCCGATAAGCTCATCCCGGGCATATCCGGTGATGTCGAGGAAGGCCTGATTGACGTCCAGATACACACCATTCGCCAGGGTCGTCACGGCAATGGCGTCCAGGGTCGTCTGGAAGGCCGTGCGATAGCGCCGTTCGCTGTCGGCCTGGGCCACCTGGAACTGGATGATGTCGGAGACGTCGCGGAAGTACCACACCCGCCCCGGGTGCTCCCCCCCTTCATGGCCCAGTGGCGCGGAGTGGCACCTCAGGGTACGGCCGTCCAGCAGGAGAATATCGCTGATGTCCTCCCGCCACGGGTCCGCATGGAGTTGGCCGACCCGGGCCGCGAAGCACTCAGGATCGGCCACCCGCAGCAGGGTCTGCTCCACCAGCGCGGCCGCCGGGGTACCTGACAGGGCCTCCAGCGCGCCGACCGGCTGGGGAATGCCCCATACGGTAAAGAAGCGTTCGTTCACCGAAACGATTCTCCGTTCCGGGTCCACGGCCAGGATACCGTCGGGCATGCTGTCGAGAATGGCCCGCTGCAGCATGGCCTGTCGCGCCATTCCCGTCCTCGCGCCCCCGCTCTCCATCTCAACCATACGCACCCCAGACTTTCGGCCTCACTGCCCACATCACGACAGTGAGCTTACTCCGAGCCACGCCATCTGGCACGCAGGAGAGACGTCAGGACGTTTGCATCTATGCGCCCATGCCGCCTCCGCGACGGACGCGAAAACGCCCGGTCAGTCCGAGCAGTGTCGCCGCCTGCTGTCTGAGCACAACCGATGCGTTGGCGCAGACTTCCGCATCCCCGCTGTTGCGCTGGGTGACCCCGTCAATCTGATCCAGCCCCACCGCAACCTCGGAGAAGCCGGTAGCCTGTTGCCGGGAAGCGGCCGAGATCTCCGACAACAAGGTGGAAACACGGGTCGTGGAACTCAGAATCTCGGTCAGTGCGCTCGCCGTCGTATTGGCAATGGCGGCCCCCTGGCGGGTCTTCTCCGCGGAGCCTTCGATCAGGGTGGCTGCCTTCTTGGCCGCCTCGGCGCTGCGGTTGGCAAGGTTGCGCACCTCATCGGCAACAACGGCAAAGCCCCGCCCCTGCTCGCCGGCCCGCGCCGCTTCAATGGCCGCGTTCAGTGCCAGCAGATTGGTCTGCTCAGTGATCTCGTCGATCACCCGGATGATCTCGGTGATGCTTGCGCCAGCCTGCTCAATCTCGCCCATGGAGCGGACCATCTGCTGCATGTGTTCGCTGACGCTTACGGCGACAGCCTTTGCCGACTGGGACAGATCATCAGCCGTACCGGCATTCTGGGCATTCTGCTTGGTGTTCGCAGCCATCTGCTGCACGGTTGCCCCGATTTCCGTTACCGAAGCGGCGGAAGCCGCAGCCCCCTCCGACAGGCCCTGGCTCAGATCCGAAACCTGCTCGGCACTGGTGGTGATTTCCTTCGATCCGCGCTGCAAACGGCTGACGACGTCGTTCAGATTGTCCACCATGCGCTGCAACGCTATACCTAGCTGATCACTCTCCGAAGCCAACTCGATCTGGATATCAAGGTCACCCTGGGAAATCCGGTCGGCAATGCCCGCCTGCAACTGCAGCCGCGCAGCCATCTCGTTCAGAGCGACGGCAAGCCTGCCCACTTCGTCATCATTCTGGTAGGCCATGCGCCGGGAAAAATCCCCCAGGCGAATGATGTTGGCCAAACGCTCGGCCTCCTGGATCGGACGGCTCAGGGAACCTGCAGCAAACCACAGGAAGCTCGTTCCGGCACACGCCACGATCAGCCCCACCACCACCTGCCACCACACCGCGCTACGCGAGCGATCAGCCAGATCCCGATCCAAGGCATAGGCATCGGCGAGTACCACATCCTTGTGGACCTTGATCATCACTGACCAGGGCTTGCCCGTGCGGCCAAGGGCGATTGGCGCCAACGCCGTGATCTGCCCGCTCGCCTCATCAAGGGACGCCATGGATCGCCCCCCCTGTATCTCGCTCAAGAGCGTCGTGGCGATAGCGCCGGGCACCGCCTCGGCAAGGGGCTTGCCGATCAACTCGGGCTTCTCGCTGTCAGCCACGATCAAGCCCATGTTGCTGACAATGATGACCTCAGCCTTACCGCCGAAGAGGCCACGGTCCGCCTGCAGCGAGAGCTCCTGCACGAAATCGAGGTTGTAGTCCGTCCCGGCCACCCCAAGGAACTTGCCATTCACCACGATCGGCACGGACAGCGTCGTCAGCCACACTTGCTTGCCCTGGACGATATAGGGGAAAGGATCAAGCACACTCTCCTTGCCTGTATCCCGGGGGCCGATATACCAGCCGCCCTTGAGCACCCCGTTCGGATGCTTGTCCATGGTGTCGTACTCGACCAGGGGCTGGACGGCTATGTTGCCTTTCGCGTCCCGGTTCCAATAGGGCGTGAATCGACCGGTGCGCGCATTGTTGCCATCCCGCCCTGTTCGGAACTGCTCGTCACGACCATCGAGGGCATCCGCCTCCCAGCATGAATAGGTTCCGTTGAATTCAGGGTTGTGCTGCAGCACATTGAGGAGAACCGCATTGATCTGGCTGCGCCCCATGGAGAGGCCGTTCTCCCGCTTGCCCAGCTCGAAAACGTGAGCCATCGTTCGTGCAGCATCCAGGGCAAGATCGAACTTGGCCTGGATGATCCCCGCCTGCGTCCCGGCGACCCCTTTCAGACTCACCAGCGTGCTCTCCTGCACCTGATTGCTGACCCGTTCACTGACCAGGGCCTGGGTGTCGCCAGCAGAATAAACCCCAAAACCGACCGTAGCCGCCACCGCAACCAGCAAACAGGTACCCGCGACAGCCGAGATGGTGTGCCGTATAGAACGCAATCTCATTTAACCACCCTTTACACGTAATTGAAGTGGCATGAACCATCAGTGACTCAGGATGAGACAGTTCAGCCGGGACGGCGCGCGGGGGCAGGGCGAAACCGTTACAGTTTGTGACATATTCCGGTCGTACCGAACAGCACAAGGAAACCAAGAAAAATGCGTGCCCGGTCATCCGCCGAGCCGGCGGCCAGAAGGTGGGTAAGGCCTTGACGGAGCAACCTTATACTGTGCCCCGCAGCGCGCCATCTGCTTCCACGGCGGCCCTGCACTTCGCTCCCGGGAGGATTTACATGCGCACCTTGAAATATTGCTCAGCCTTGTTCGCAGCCCTGGCCGCCTTGCCGGCCGCCGCCGCCCTCATCGTCGATACGGGGGCCGGTACGAATGGGCAACCCTGGTCGTTTGAGACGGCTCAGTACTTCGCAGGGGAATTCTCGGTGGGATCACAGCAGGTCATTCAGTCTGTTGAGGGCTACTACTCGAACATCGAGAGTCCGTCGGGATCGGTGACGATCCGCTTGCATCGGGATGGCGGCAACATTCCGGGCGACGTCCTCTTCAGCCGATCACATGCGCTCCCCGGGGCAAGCGGCCTCGATTGGTACGGCGTGTTCGGCCTCGACTGGATGATCGACCCCGGAACCTACTGGGTATCCTTCGAGCCGGATGGCGGAATCAAGGGTATCCACCCGGGCAAGGCACCGAACCCGATGGACGAGTATGCCCAGCACTCCGGCGGTGGCTGGCAGGATTTGGGCGAAAACTACTATGACTATCTGGACGTGGGCGTGCGGATCGACGCCACGCCACCCGCCGGCCTTCCCACGCCAGGCACGCTGGTTCTGCTCGGAGCCGGTCTGGCCGTGCTGGCAATGGCCCGACGCACGCCCGTGCACGCGGACGACGGAAGCGCCCCCTGAAAAACGCCGACCGGCAGCGCCAGGTTGTGCACAGCAAAAAGCGGATGGGCCGCAATTGCGGCCCATCCGCTCCCCATACCGGGCTTTACGGCCCGGCGTTCTGCCCCCCCTGCTCCGGGTTCAGCCCTTGGCTGCCTTGTCCGTGTCCGGGCGGGCCTCTTCGGGCTTCGGTGTCACCGGGTGGAACTCCTCCGGCGCGGCACCGCCCTTGGGTGCACCGATGGCCTGCTCCACCTCGGGTAGCTGGTGGGCAATGCCCTTGTGGCAGTCAATGCAGGTCTTGCCTTCGTTGAGACCGGTCTGGTGCATCCTGGACGAGCGGCGGCCCTGCTCCGCGTAGTCGAAGCTGTCAAAGTTGTGGCAGTTGCGGCACTCGCGGGAATCCGTCTTCTTCATGCGCTCCCATTCATGCTTGGCCAACTCAAGCCGCTTGGCATTGAATTTTTCGGGGGTGTCGATGGTGCCCAGCACCTTGTGAAGAACCTCATTGGAGGCCTGGATCTTGCGGATGATCTTGGGCCCCCACTCCTTCGGCACATGGCAGTCGGGGCAGGTGGCCCGCACGCCGGAGCGGTTGGAGGCGTGGATGGTGTTGCGGTACTCCTCGTAGACGTTGTCCTTCATCTCATGACAGGAGATGCAGAACGCCTCCCGGTTGGTCCATTCCATGGCGGTGTTGAAAGCGCCCCAGAACAGGATGCCGCCGATGAACAGCATGGCGGCGAAGCCCCAGCCGAGTGATCGGATGCGGCCGATAAAGCCCTTGTTGTTGGTTTCCATTTATCCGGACTCCCGTGATCTGTCGGTCAGCGCATGCCGGTGCCGGGCTTGAAGGTATTGCCCACCAGCGGCTTGGCATCGCTCTGGGGTACGTGGCACTGGTTGCAGAAATAGCGGCGCGGCGACACGCTGGACAGCTCCTGACCTTCCCTATCCTTGAAGTGGGTCACCGAAATCTTGGTGGCACCGCTTTCCTTGGCCCGCGCCCAGGCGTGGCAGTCCAGGCATTTGTTGAAGTTCTTGGTGACGGTGTAGCCCTTGATGGTGTGGGGAATCAGCGGCGGCTGCTGCACGAAGTCCCGCGGCAGCGGCTGCTGGTCACGACCGTAGCGGGTGCCATCGCCTTCCGGATCGCTGGCATTGATCTCGGCGCCACGCAGGCTCTGCAGCTTGACGGGCGCTTCGGTGGCGGCCATGGCGGCGGCGGGGGCGAGGAAGGTCTGTGCCAGGCTCATGGACAAGGTCATGGCCAGTGCGGCAGCCCGCAGGCGGGTGGAATTGAAGGTCGGCTTGTTCATCACTCGCTCCTTTGGTCGAACCTATGAGTCATCTTGAAAACCTGTTTGTCGCACACGTCGATGCAGCGGCCGCAGGTGGTGCAGTCTGCGGCCAGGATCAGGGGGCTTTCCTGCCCCACCCGCTTGAGGGCGGGGCGGATCACCTGGGGTTCGGGGCACACGGCAAAGCAATCCATGCAGTCATCGCAGGCCTTGCGATTGGGGGCAGCAACACGCAGCAAGGCCTTCTTGCCGAGCAGCCCGTAGAAGGCGCCCATGGGGCACAGGTGACCGCACCAGCCCCGACTCGCCACCAGCAGGTCGTAGATGAAGATGCCGCCGATCACGAAGAGCCCGCCGCCCATGCCGAAGATCAGGCCCCGGTGCAGCAGCGAAACGGGATTGACCCACTCCCACGCCAGGGTGCCGGTGACGGCGGCGGCGACCAGCAGGCCACCCAGCAGCCAGTAGCGGGTGGCTGCATCGGGCACCCGCCCGGTCTTGATGCCCAGGCGGCGGCGCGTCCATGCCGCGGCATCGGTAACCACGTTCACCGGGCAGGCCCAGCTACAGAACACCCGCCCTCCCACCAGCAGGTAGAAGCCCAGCACGATGGCTGCGCCGATCAGCGCTGAGGAGTAAGGCACATGACCGGTGAGCAGGGTCTGCAGCACCAGCAGCGGGTCGGTCAGGGGCAGCACGCCCAGGGTCAGGGACGAGGACAGGTTGCCCTTGGCGATCCACAGGCCGAACCACGGGCCCGTGAGGAAGGCGAGCAGGATCAGCACCTGGCTGCTGCGCCGCAGGATCAGCCAGCGCTGGCGCTGCCACAGGCTGCGGGCCGGGGCGCAGGCCGCTTGGGGCTTTGCGTTGAGGGTGGTGGTCGCCATGGTTACGGCTTCCATTTCGAATTGAGCCCGCCCGCCCCCTTGGGCGGCGGGGCTGCCGGCACACTGGGCGCCACCGGAATGTCCGGGGCCGGGGCATGGGGCGCCACCACCGTTTCGGTGGCCGAACGACCGGCCGTGGGGCCGTCGAATCCGCGCACCGGCATCTCCACCTGCTCGCCGATCAGCGAGCCGCCGTGGCGGGCCTTTTCTTCCCAGCCCTTGCGGTAGTGGGCGGGCAGCGCGCCCTGGGCCAGCACGCGGGGGAAGACCTTGATGGCCGCCACGGGCAGTACGCAGGACTTCTCGCACTTGCCGCAGCCGGTGCACGCGTCCGAATGGACGGTGGGCAGCAGCATGGCGTGGCGGTCGGAGCGGGGGTTGTGCTGGGTTTCGAGGGTGATGGCCTTGTCGATCACCGGGCACACCCGGTAGCACACATCGCAGCGCAAACCGAGGAAGTTGAGGCAGCTCTCGTGGTCCACGAGGGCGGCGAGGCCCATCTGTGCCTTGTTGATGTCGGTGAGCGCCCGGTCCAGTGCGCCGGTGGGGCAAGCCTTGACGCAGGGGATGTCCTCGCACATCTCGCAGGGCACCTGGCGCGCATGGAAATAGGGCGTGCCGGTAGCCACCGGATCGCCCAGGTCGGACAGCTTCAGGGTGTCATACGGGCAGTCGCGCACGCACAGGCCGCAGCGCACGCAGGCCGCCAGAAAGTCGTGCTCCGGCAGGGCGCCGGGCGGACGCAGGGCCTGGGCCGGCAGGGCCGCGGCACTGCGCGAGTAGAGCCCCGCACCCAGCGCCAACAGGCAGCCACCGCCGGCAGCGGCAGCCACACTGTTGATGAACTTGCGCCGCGCCGCCGACGCCGGGGGGGCGTCGGACGGGCTGCGGGCGGGCTTCCTGCCGCTGTCCACGATGATCTCCTGGCGATCCTGCTTAGGCGCGAACCACCTTCACGGCGCACTTCTTGTAGTCCGTCTCTTTCGAGATCGGGCAGGTGGCGTCGAGGGTGAGCTTGTTGACCAGCTTCGATTCATCGAAGAAGGGCACGAAGATCAGGCCGACCGGGGGTTTGTTGCGACCCTTGGTTTCAATGCGGGCCAGCATCTCGCCGCGCCGGGACAGCACCTTGACCTGCATGCCGCGCTGCAGGCCGCGCTTCTTGGCATCGTCCGGGTGCATGAAGACCTGGGCCTCGGGCACCGCCTTGTGCAACTCGGGCACGCGGCGGGTCATGCTGCCGGTGTGCCAGTGCTCCAGCACCCGGCCGGTGCACAGCCACAGGTCGAACTCGGCATCGGGCTTCTCGGGCGGATCCTGGTAGGGCAGCGCAAAGATCACCGCCTTGCCGTCCTTGTGACCGTAGAACTTCACGCCCTCACCGGCCTTCACGTAGGGGTCATAGCCCTCGCGGAAGCGCCACAGGGTTTCCTTGCCATCCACCACCGGCCAGCGCAGACCGCGGGCCTTGTGATAGACATCGAACTGGGCCAGGTCGTGGCCATGGCCGCGGCCGAACAGGGCGTATTCCTCGAACAGGCCCTTCTGCACGTAGTAGCCGAAGGCCTCCGATTCATCGTTGGTGTAATTCTTGATGGCGTGGTCATTGGCCTTGACCAGATCGGTCTTGGGAAACTTGTTCACCACCTTGTTGGCGTAGAGCACGTCGTACAAGGTCTTGCCCTTGTAATCGGGCTTCTTGGCGAGCAGCTCGGCCGGCCACACCTCCTCCATCTTGAAGCGCTTGGAGAACTCCATGTACTGCCACAGATCGGACCTGGCCTCGCCGGGCGCCTTGACCTGCTGGCGCCAGAACTGGGTGCGGCGCTCGGCGTTGCCGAAGGCGCCTTCCTTCTCGGTCCACATGGCGGAAGGCAGGATCAGGTCGGCGGCCAGGGCCGACACGGTGGGGTACACGTCCGACACCACCACGAAGGCGGCTGGGTTGCGCCAACCCGGGTAGATCTCCTGGTTGACGTTGGGTCCGGCCTGCATGTTGTTGGTGGTGCTGGTCCAGTAGCACTTGAGCTTGCCGTCCTTCAGGGCGCGGCTCTGGGCCACGGCGTGGAGGCCGATCTTGTCGGAGATGGTGCCGTCCGGCAGTTGCCAGAGCTCCTCGGTGTGGTGACGGTGTTCGGGGTTGGTCACCACCATGTCGGCGGGCAGGCGGTGGGCAAAGGTGCCCACTTCGCGGGCGGTGCCGCAGGCCGACGGCTGGCCGGTGAGGGAGAAGGGGCCGGAGCCCGGGGTGGAGATCTTGCCCACCAGCAGGTGGACGTTGTAGATCATGTTGTTCACCCAGGTGCCACGGGTGTGCTGGTTGAAGCCCATGGTCCAGAAGCTGACCACCTTCTTCTTCGGGTCGGCATACACCTCGGCGAGCTTCTTGAGGCGGTCGACCGGCACGCCGGAGAGTTTGGATACCTTCTCGACGGTGTATTCGGAGACGAACTTCTTGAACTCCTCGAAGGTGCTCGGGCGGGCATCGTTGGGGTTGTTCTTGGGCTTGCCTTCGGCGCCGGGGTAGCCGTTGAACTTGGCATCCTTTTCCAGAGCGTGGGCGGGACGCAGGCCGAAGCCGATGTCGGTCTCGCCGATCTTGAAGTTCACGTTTTTCTTCACGAACTCCTGGTTAACCTTGCCGCTCTGGATGATGTAGTTGCAGATGTAGTTGAGGATGGCCAGGTCGGTCTGCGGCGCGAAGATCATGCCGTTGTCGGCCAGCTCGAAGCTGCGGTGCTCGAAGGTGGACAGCACGTGCACCTGGGTGTCGGTCTTGGTCAGGCGGCGGTCGGTGATGCGGGTCCACAGGATGGGGTGCATCTCCGCCATATTGGAGCCCCACAGCACGAAGGCATCGGCCTGCTCGATGTCGTCGTAGCAGCCCATCGGCTCGTCGATGCCAAAGGTGCGCATGAAGCCGGCCACGGCGGAGGCCATGCAGTGGCGGGCGTTGGGGTCGAGGTTGTTGGAGCGGAAGCCGGCCTTCATCAGCTTGGCAGCGGCATAGCCCTCCCAGATGGTCCATTGGCCGGAACCGAACATGGCGATGGAGCCCGGGCCGGTGGTCTTCAGCGCCTCCTTCCACTTCTCGGCCATGATGTCGAAGGCGGCATTCCAGCTGATCGGGGTGAACTCGCCGTCCTTGCTGTACTTGCCATCCTTCATGCGCAGCAGCGGCCGGGTCAGGCGGTCTTCGCCATACATGATCTTGGACAGGAAATAGCCCTTGATGCAGTTGAGGCCGCGGTTGACCTGGGAATCCGGATCACCCTGGGTGGCCACCACGCGGCCGTTCTGCACCCCCACCAGCACCGAACAGCCGGTACCACAGAAGCGGCAGGCGGCCTTGTCCCAGCGCACGGCGGTGGCGTTTCCGGCGGGCTCCGCCTCCTTGGCAGCGAGGGCGGGCACGGCAATGCCGGCCGTGGCGGCGGCCGTGGCAATGGCCTGGGTCTTGATGAAATCGCGTCGGTTGATGGTCATGATTGAGCCTCCTCGCAGGGGGAATTCGTGGATTGCGTGGCTTGGGGGAGCGTTTCGGGCAGGGAATCGGAAAGCATGGTGTCGGTGTGCTCGTAGGCCAGGGTCGCAGCCAGCACCTGGGGCACCCGATGCAGGGCGATCAGGGTGTCGGACATGGCCGCCCCCTCGGCATCCTCGACGGTGACGACGAGCTTGCCGTCATCGGACATGCCGTGGCACTCGACACCGGGATAGGCGCACAGGGCGGCCTCTGCCTCGGCACGGGTCTCCGGTTTGATGCGCAGAACGAGACTGACGATGTTCATGGAAGCTCCGGAGCTGGGTTGAGGGCCACACGCTGGATCACGGTGACGGGACAGGGGGCGATGCAGGCACCGCAGCCGGTGCACAGGGTGTTGTCCACCTCGGGCAGGGGCGCGCCGCCGATACGGGGCCGAAAGCGGATCGCCGAGGCATCGCAAAGCTCGCCGCAGACGCGGCATTCAACGTTCTGGGCGGCCAGACAGCCTTCGCTGATGGCAATGCCGAAAAGCCATGGACGGAGCGTGGTGTCGCGGCCGATGGCACCCGTGGCGCAGGCGCGGGCGCAGTCACCACACAGGGTGCACGCGGCCTCGCTGAAATCGGCAACGGGAAAGCCCGCCGGACCCCGCTGCAGGAGACCGGTGGGACACACCTTCAGGCAGTCGTCGCAGCGGGTGCAGCGATCGAGAAAGAGGGCCTCGGAAACACTCCAGGGCGGACGGAAAGGCACCGGCCCGGGCGTGCGACCACCCAGAAAGCGACGGCGGGAAACATCCATGATCGGCTCGGGGTTTTAGTTGTGGGCCGATGCTAGTGCCGACCACAACGAAAAACCTTGATCCGTGTGAAGAAATGCCCCTGGTGGTCGCCCCCGGGGCCGGGGGTGCTTGAATAAACCTGCCGCTGGCCCGATGATTCGTGCCAACCCCCTTTCATCCCGAGCGCGCATGGCGACAGAGACCTTCCTCGCATCCTTCGGTCTGGTTGGTTTGCGCCTGATCGAACGCCACGGTATCGATCCGGCACACTTTGCCCGGGAACTCGGCATCCCCTCGACAACGCTCCCCGACGCACGGACGCGACTGCCCAGCGCACTTCTGGACTCGGCATTCGAGAAAGCGGCCCGGTGCATACCCGACCCCGCCTTTGCACTGGGGGCCGCCGAATGCTGGCACCCCTCCCATCTCGGTACATTGGGCTATGCCTGGCTGTCCAGCGGCTCCCTGCGCACGGCCCTGAAACGCATGGCCCGCTACACCAAGACCCTGGGGCAGCGCATGTCGAGCCGCTGCGTTGAAACACCCGAGGGCCTGCAGTTCATCTATGACCACGGGCGCGGCGACACCCTGACCGGATGGGTCATGGCCGACTTCGGACTGTCACTGATTGTTTCCCTGTGCCGGACCAATGATGGCACCGATCTGGCGCCGGCCCTGGTCACCCTGCGCCGGCCGACGCCGGCCGCCATCCGGCCCTACGAAGACTTCTTCGGCGGTCCGGTCCGGTTTGGCGAAACCCACGACAGCATCCTGCTCTCCTGGCCGGTCGCGGACCGTCCCCTCCCCACCTCGAACCGGGAGCTCGCCACCACCTGTGACGCCATCCTGGCCTCGGAATTGGCAACGCTGCGGAACGACGACCTGGAAAGCCGCTGCCGGGCACACCTGCTGCACGAGCTGACCTCGGGCGAACCCAGCGACACCAGACTGGCCGAATCCCTCGGCCTCAGCACCCGGACCCTGCAACGCAAACTGGCCGCCCTGGGGCTCAGCTACCGCGGACTCCTCGAGAAGACCCGCTATGAGCTTGCCCTGCGCTATCTGGACGACCCGCGAAAAAGCGTCACCGAAATCACCTTCCTTCTCGGCTTTTCCGAACAGAGCGCGTTTACCCGCGCCTTCAAACGCTGGAACGGCAAGGCACCCTCCGAATACCGCCAGTCCCCCGGCAGCTAAACCGCAGACTGCCGGCCCTGGCGCAAAATGTCATGCTCAGTGGCGGCCCGGGTCAAGCACGGTCACGGGCCATCCGCTAGGCTGGGCCCGTCTTCATCGCCCCCGCGGGATCCGCCATGCGCATCACCCTCCACCAACCCCGTGGCCCCCGCGAGGCCGTCGCCCCTCCCGAAGGCATCCACGACGAAGCCATGCTGATCAAGTCCCTGATCCTGACCCTGGCACGGGAAGCCCACGCCGGCGTGGGGGTGCTCACGCTCAGCATCGACCTGGCCGGCACCGATCCGGCGCGGCTGGTGGCCATCGGGAAGCGGGTCGCCATGGGCGACGCAGACGCCCGTGAGGGCATGCACTAGGGCGACTTCGCCATCCCCCGCCCACAAGGCTTCAGGCCCGTTTCGGGGTTCAACGCGCCAGGCGCGTGCCAGCCTGATGCACGTCTTCGGCAATCAGGCGCATGAGGGCCTCGTACAAGGCCTCGCGGGGATAGGCGTTACGATTGACCAGAAGCGTACCGATCATGCCGTGGGTGCGGGCGATCGGCACCGCGACAGCCCAGTGATCGGCATTGAGCAAGCCGAGCAGGGCACTGCCGGGCAGGTATTGATCGGCGAGAATCACCTGGCTGTCGTTGTTTGCATCGGTCAGCGCCAGCGTCCTGTAGCTGCTGCGCAGCAAGCGCGAAACCTGCCCGGGTGCCGGGACGGTGATCAGCGAATAGTAGGCAATCCCGGGCGGCAGGGGATGGCTGTCCAGCCAGGCCCGGCGCGTCGCCGGCCGGATGTCGTTGATCACGCCGCCATCCACCGGGGCGCAACGGGCGCCGGGAAAATACTGCAGCAAGTCGAGTTCGTCTTCGCCCATCGCTTCCGCCAGGGGCGAACCACCGATGACACCCGCCAGACTGACCACGGCCGCCACCCGGTGGTGAATCTCCGGGTGGCGGTCAAGGGCCACCTGGATATCGACCGCCCCCTTGGAGTAGCCCATCAATACCAGGTGAGGCCCTGACTCATCCCGGGGCATCGCCAGAACGGAATCCCGGATCCGCGTGGCATTGGATGCGCTGCTGCCAAGACCGTCGATGGGCACCGTATGCATGTCGAACCCGAATTGCCCCAGATGCCGGGGAATCGTGTCCTCCATGGCCAGCCAGTCCGCAAAGCAGTCCCAGCCGACACCGGGCACGAAGAGCAGCGTGAGCTTGCGCTGCACCGCCCCCAGTTCAACCCCCACGCCCGTACCCGGGGGCTCCGGCTCAAGCCGGGTCAAGGCCAGATCGCAGGCCCGGTGGTCCGGCAGCGCATCCTTGCGAGCGTCCAGCACAGCGCAGAAGAATTCCCGGAAACGTCCGCGCCGGTCCTGCCCTGCCCCGTGCACAGCGGGCAGCCGCAACTGCGGATCCGCGTCGACGCGATGGGGCAAGGGCGGCGCCGAGGCACAGCCCGCCAGCAGCGCCGCGGCGAGCGCTCCGAGCACGGCGTGACGCTGCCTCAGGGGGCGCGTGAAATTCGGGATCACGGAGTCCATCGAAAAATGATACGGGACTTCAGCGCCGCTTGAGCACGCGCCTGCAACGCACCGGCGAGCTTGCAGTCAAGGCGCATACTGTGGCAGCGTCAGCCGTCTTTCAATCAAACCGGAGAATCACCCATGGCCAATGAAGAATTCCTGCATCTGCAACATAGCGAATCGGTCGTGGCGAGCATGTCCGCCACCATCTTCGCCGGCTTGATCCAGAAGGTTGAACTGAGCGCGGCCAACGAAGATGCGCTCGTCGAACGGTCAATCGCCATTGCCATCAAGCTCGCCCAGAGGGCCGAAAAGCACGTCAAGAGTGACGAAGAGTGGGTGAAGAAGGAGAGTGGTTCATCTTTTCTTGCCGTCTAGGGAGCCAGGGAGAGGATCCACCGGCAGCGCCCGTCCCCCCTTTCCGCCAGCATCCAGCCTCAGAAGAAGTCGAAATCCGGGGCACGCTGCTGGCGCAAGGAGACCGTCTTGAGCCACGCCTTGAGCTGCTTCGGATCGTTGGTCATGTCCAGGTCGGCCTTGGCCTGCCGGATGCTGCACTCACACTGCGCCAAGTCGGCCTGCAGAATTGCCATGAGGTCTTTCGGGCGGATCTTCTCGAAGGGCGACAGGCCAAACTCGGCGATGAAGCCATGCTCGACGTGCAGGATCTCCATCTCCAGCTCTTCCAGCTGACCCTTCAGGATCTTGATGTAGTGCTTGAGCCGCTCCCCTCCAAGCGTCGCCAGGTGGGCCTGGTCAATGTGTTCGAGCTGGAGCTGCAGTTCAAGCAGTTGCAGCAGATTGCCTTTCTCGTAGGCCTCATTGGCCCGCTGCATCAGCGCGGTCTTGCGCTCGCGCTCAATGGGGTCCGGCTCCCGGTCGGGGTGCAGCGCGCTGGCCAGCTTGCGATAGACCTCCCGGATCGACTGGCTCATCTGCTTCTCTTCCGCCTCCTGATGCGCCTCCCGCGCCAGTTGTTTGGCGGTCTTCTTGCGTGGCTTGGGCTCGGCCTGCCCGGCTTCTCCCTGGGCCTCAAACTGCTGCTGTATCCGCCGTACCACCTCATCCGGTGAGCTCAGGTCGACATCGTCGCCGAGCTCCACACCCAGCATCTCCTCCAGCATGGACTTCATGCCGTCCAACTGTTCAGCCTCCTCCTCATCGAAGTCGGACTGGCTGTGCCGGTTGTACAAGGCCTTGACCTCGTCATCCTCCCTGCGACCGAGGATGAACTGGGCAAGCTGGGTAATCAAGACGGACAGCTTGCGCTTCTCGCCCTTCGTCACCCCCTTCTGCCCATGGGCGAGGTCCAGGCGTCGGGCGAGCTGGATGTGCTGATCCGCTTCCTCGTCCTGCAGGGGCAACAGATCGCTGACATACCGCTGTCTGAACTGCACGATCTCCTGACCCCAGTCGGTCAGTTCGGCGCGCCGGGCGTCGATCTTCTTGATCAGGGTATTGAACGCCTTCTGCTCCTTGCTGAGCGGCGCACTGCTCGTGAGGACCAGGCTGGGGGAAAGGGCGCGGGTGCGGGACGACGGAGGCATGGTCGGGCAAGCGAAGACGAAGGGGCTGGTGTGTTGTGACGGTGCAGCCCGAATTTTACCGCACGCCAGGGGGGCCTTCGGCTCGGCCATTTACCAGCGCCCCATGCAGGCGCTGCTCCCGTTCCGCCTTGAGCGGCAGCAGTCACAGGAAGTGAGTACAGCCCAATTGTCGCATCAGTGACGCGACAATTTCGGCAGCGAAGAGACCTGGGCAAGCCGCGCCATACGGCGCAGGTTCTTGGCCTCAAACACGACATCCATTTACACCGGGCTCTCCGGTTGGCCGCGCCCTCAGCCCTTCGGCAGCCGCCCCATCAGGAAGAACTCATCGTTCGGCCGCATGCCGGTGAGGTTGGCCAGGCGGTTGCTCATGGCGAAGAAGGCGGTGATGGCGCCGATGTCCCACACCGCCTCGTCGTCGAAGCCGTGGGCCTTCACGGCGGCGATGTCTTCGTCACCGACAGCGCCCGAATCCAGGGCGAGCTTCATGGCGAAGTCGAGCATGGCGCGCTGGCGCGGGGTGATCTCGGCCTTGCGGTAGTTGGTGGCCAGCTGGTCGGCAACCCGGGGGTTCTTGGCGCGGATGCGCAGGATGGCGCCGTGGGCGACCACGCAGTACAGGCAGTTGTTGGCGCCGGAGGTGGCCACCACGATCATCTCGCGCTCGGCCTTGGTGAGGCCTTCATCCTTTTCCATGAGGGCATCGTGGTAGGCGAAGAAGGCGCGGAACTCGGCCGGCCGGTGGGCCAGGGTGAGGAAGACGTTGGGCACGAAGCCAGCCTTCTCCTGCACGGCGAGGATCTTGTCGCGGATGTCGGCGGGCAGGTTGGCGAGTTCGGGAACGGGGTAGCGGCTGACGGGAAGGGTGCTCATGGCTGTCTCCAGGTGTTGTTGTGCGGCCAGTGTAGCGGCGCAACACCATGCCCCGGCGGCCCCCGCTGCAGATCGGCAGGATGTGCAACCGGGTTGGCGGAAAACGCACTCCGGCGGAGTGAGTGGAGACCGGCTAGAGGTCGGCGAGGGGCCTGTCGGCGCTGCGCTCGTCGCGGACCATCAGCTGGGCGATGACGTCGGCCAGGCTGGCGTGGAGCTGCTGCAGGGTGTCATCGGGCAGGCCCTGCAGGGCCTGGGGCAGCACGCCCTCCACCGGCCCGGGGGCGGCGACAAGGACGGCGGCGGCCTTGTCGGTGAGTAGCAGGCCCACCCGGCGCTGATCATCCTGGCGCCGCTGCTTGCTCACCAGCCCGCGGGTTTCGAGCTTATCCACCAGCTGACTGCAGGTGGACTGGTGGATGGACAGACGCTCGGCCAAGGCCGACACCCCCACGCCCGGGGTGTGGGCGATCTCGTGGAGCAGCCACAATTGCGACCCCGACACACCGCAGCTATTTTCGACTTCACGAAAATGCTGCTTGACCGAACCGTAGATCAGGCGAAACTGCTTGAGGACGGCAAAGGCGAGCGTATCGGTGGGTGCGCCGTCTGAAAGGGTGGCGGGGGAAGTCGCGTTCATGGGTAAAATTATATTGATATCCATCTATTCGCGAAAGCCGGCAGCGCCGCGGCAGATGAAGTTGCACACACATCGCCACACCCTGAAGACGCCCTCACCCCGATGCCCCTGGCCCCCATCCTGCTCCCTGCCCTTGCCGTGCTCGCGGTGCTCGGGCTCAACCTGCTGATCCGAAAAGGCCTGGCTGCGCCGCGGGTGGTGGAGACGGCGGCGCCCGACGGCCTGCCCTGGGAAGCCGTGACCATTCCGGGCGCCGGGGGCAAGTCCCTCTTCGGCTGGTTCATCCCCGCAGACCCGCGGGCCCCGGCCGTGGCGGTGCTCCATGGCTGGGGCGGCAATGCGCAGATGATGCTGCCCCTGGCCCGCCCGCTGCACGAGGCAGGCTTCGCAATTCTGTTCTTCGACGCGCGCTGCCACGGGCGCAGTGACGGCGACAGCTTCGCCTCCCTGCCGCGTTTTGCCGAAGACCTCACCAGCGCGGTGAATTGGCTGCAGGCCCGCCCCGAGGTGGATGCCCGTCGGCTCGGCGTCATCGGCCACTCGGTTGGCGCCGGGGCGGCGCTGCTGATGGCCTCCCGAACCCCCTCCGTGGCGGGCGTGGTGAGCCTGGCCGCCTTCGCCCACCCCGCCACCATGATGCGGCGCTGGCTGCGATCGATGCACATTCCCCACTTTCCCCTGGGCGCCTACATCCTGTGGTACGTGCAGCGCACCATCGGCCGGCGCTTCGACGACATCGCCCCCGGCCACACCATCGGCCTGATCCACTGCCCGGTGCTGCTGATCCACGGCACCGACGACCAGGTGGTTCCCGCCGACGACGCGCGGGCCATCCATGCCGGTCGCAAGAGCGAAGCGGTGAGCCTGTTCCTCCTGCCAGGCGGCCACGATGACTGCAGCGAGCTCGACAGCGTCATGGCCGAGGTGATCGATTTTCTGAACCGAGCGCTCGCGCCCCTGTCCCTACACCCGGATGTCCTGCCTTTGGCGGGGTATCCGGATGTCAATCACGCTCCCGGAGAGGGAGCTCACGCCCAATGAACAATGAGGATCAACCCATGAGTCAGGAGACACTGTGGAGCACCCGCTATCGGGATGCCGGCGAGGAATACCTGTTCGGCACCGAGCCGAACCGATTTCTTGCCCACCGGGCGACCCTGCTGGAGAGTGGCCGCACCGCCCTGTCGGTCGCCGACGGGGAAGGCCGCAACTCGGTGTGGCTGGCCGAGCAGGGTCTGGATGTGACCGCCATCGAGATCTCCGCCGTCGCCGTCGAGAAGGCCCGGCGCCTGGCCGCGGGGCGCAAGATGGACGTGCGCTTCATGCAGGTGGACATGCTCGCCCCCGGCTGGCCGCCCGCCGAATTGCACGATGCCTTCGACTGGGTGGTGGGCATCTTCATCCAGTTCGTCGGGCCGGAATGGCGTGAGCGCCAGTTCGAGGTGATGAAGCAGCTCACCCGCCCCGGCGGCCGCATCCTGCTGCAGGGCTACACCCCGAAGCAGCACGAATACCGCACCGGCGGCCCCTCCGCCATCGAAAACCTGTACACCCCGGAGACCCTGCATGACGCCTTCGCCGACTGGGTGATAGAAGAACTCGTCGAGTACGAGGAAGACATCGCCGAAGGCAGCGGCCACCGCGGCCGCTCCGCCCTGATCGGCATGGTGGCGCGCAAACCGGACTGAGGCCAGGCCTGCCCTTGAGCACAACCGACTCGACTCCCTTACGGGGTCGAGTTCATCCTGATTTCCTCCGTTTGACGCGTCGTCTGACGATCGACGCGGCCTCTCCACAGAGTCGACTCATAGGGGCGACTTGTAGGGGCGACTTCAGTCGCCCATCCACGCATTGATCACCGGCACACCCTTGATCAAAGTCCGCGGGCGACTGAAGTCGCCCCCACAGTCCCTACCCCTTCCCCCCCATGAAGACGGCGCTGGAAAAGGCAGGCACATTCACCGCACGCAACACGGAGAATCACTTGCCGCTGCGGAGAATCGGGCGTTTAATCTCCGCATGAACAGCGGAGAAAACCTCTACATCTGGCAGGACGACGACTGGCCCGACTGGCTACTCCGGCATGACCCGGATCGCCAAAAGCCAGTGGCGCACCGATGCCGATGGCCCCATGCAGGTCGTCTCCGGGCATGGAATCAGGCGGAAGGACCACTTTCAAGCCCCACCCGCCGACAGGCTTCCCGCCGAAATCGAGCGCTTTCTGACCTGGGCCAATGCCGAAACCGGCGAACCCACACTCATCAAGGCCGGGCTGGCACACCTCTGGTTCGTCACCCTGCACCCCTTTGACGACGGCAACGGACGCATCGCCCGCGCCGTGGGCGACCACTTCCTGGCCCGCGCCGATGGCAGCCCCCAACGCTTCTACAGCCTGTCCGCGCAGATCCAGCGGGAGCGCAAGGACTACTACGCAGTGCTCGAACGGACCCAGAAAGGCACGCTGGACGTGACCGGCTGGCTGACGTGGTTCCTGAACACCCTGGGTCAAGCCATTGCCAGCGCCCAGACCACCCTGGATGACGTGCTGCTGAAAGCTCGCTTCTGGCAACGCTGGGTGGAGGTGCGCCTGAACGAGCGTCAAATCAAGCTGCTCGACGGGTTCGACGGCAAGCTCACCAGCAGCAAATGGGCGGCCATCGCCAAGTGATCGCCGGACACGGCATTGCGGAATATCACGCAGTTGCTGGAATTGGGGGTGCTGCGGAAGGCTGCGGGGGGTGGGCGGAGTACGGGGTATGAGTTGGTGGGGTGATTGGGTGAGTCTGGTTCAAGTTAGGGTAGAGGCGCACGGCCACGTAGTTGGGGTCGGTGAATTCGCCGATGCGGATGCCCATGTCGTAGCCTTCGCGCACCAGGTCCACCACGCTGTCGGTGAGGTCGAAGGACAGCTTGATGTCCGGGTGCAGGGCCTGGAAGCCGGGGCCGTGGGGGGCCACGTGGCGGCGCCCCATGACGACTGGAGAGACCTGCTCGATCAGGGCGGCGGCGGCGAAGCTGCCCTTTTCGGCCAGCGCAGTTCGGCGTAGCGGCCCATGGCGGTCTCCGGGTGAGAGGTTGATGGGGCGTGTTCTGGTCGAGTGAATTCAAGCCCACGGCTGCGTCAGCTAATCAGGATGGCGCGGAAGTCGTTGACGTTGGTGAGGGTCGGCCCCGTGACGAGGCTGTCGCCCAGGGCCTCGAAGAAGCCGTGGCCGTCGTTGTTGTCGAGGCTGTCCCGGGGGCGAATGCCCTTCGCCCAGGCGCGGGACAGGGTGTCGGGGGCGATCAGCGCACCGGCGACCTCCTCCAGGCCGTCCACCCCATCGGTGTCGCCGGCCACGGCGTGGATGCCGGCGGCGCCGTCCAGGGCCACGGCCAGGGACAGCAGGAACTCCACGTTGCGCCCGCCGCGGCCGTTGCCGCGCACGGTGACGGTGGTTTCGCCGCCGGAGAGCAGCACGCAGGGTGCCGCCACCGGCTGGCCGTGGCGCTTGACCTGCAGGGCGATGGCGGCCATCACCTTGCCCACGTCACGGGCCTCGCCCTCGATGCTGTCGCCCAGCAGCACGGGGGTGATGCCGGCCACACGGGCCACCTCGGCGGCGGCCTCCAGGGCCATCTGGGGGGTGGCGATCAGGTGGGTCTCGACGCCCTCCAGGCGCGGGTCGCCCGGCTTCACCGTCTCACCCCGGCCGCTCTCCAGCAGGGCGCGGGCGCCAGCCGGCAGGTCGATGGCGTAGCGGCGGACGATCTCCAGCGCATCGGCGCAGGTGGTGGGGTCGGCCACGGTGGGGCCGGAGGCGATGTCCATGGGGTTGTCGCCGGGCACGTCGGAGATCAGCAGATTGAGCACCCGGGCCGGGTGGCAGGCCGCCGCCAGGCGCCCGCCCTTGATGGCCGAGAGGTGGCGGCGCACGCAGTTCATCTCCGAGATGGTGGCGCCGGACTTGAGCAGGGCCCGGTTGATGGCCTGCTTATCCTCCAGGCTGACGCCCTCCCCCGGCAGCGGCAGCAGGGCCGAGCCGCCGCCGGAGATCAGGCAGATCA
>NZ_JAFLDT010000018.1 GCF_017302315.1 Zoogloea sp. | reverse complement strand
CCCGTTCGCCACTCGTCAGCGGAGCAAGCTCCCTGTTACCGTTCGACTTGCATGTGTAAAGCATGCCGCCAGCGTTCAATCTGAGCCAGGATCAAACTCTTAAGTTCAATCCAAAAACTCCAGAAACTTGACGTTTCTGCAGATACTTCAATTTCTTCGTGGCTTCTGGTATAAACCAGTTACCCCTCAGAACCGAGTACCCACACCTATCGGTTGTTCATCTTTTTAAAGAACGGCTGCCACAGCAGCGAAGAGGTGCGCATTATACAGAGCCTAAAAACCCTGTCAAGCACTTTGTTTCGAAAACCACTTGACCACCGAAACAAACCACTTGGCGCAAGCATCGCAATACCTACCGCAACACCCCCTCCACCGCTTCGGAACACTTCATCGTGCGCCGCAGCGAAGAGAGGCCGAATTATAAAGACCAATCGCTACGTGTCAACAAGATTAAGAAAATAAATCCTATCGAACGGTGACGCGGGCAAATTTCCTCTTCCCGACCTGCAACACAACGACAGCCCCAGACTCGAGCATCAACCCACGATCCGTGAGCTTGTCTCCGTCAAGACGAACCCCCCCCTGGTCAATCATCCGGATCGCCTCCGAGGTACTGGCCGTCAGACCAGCCTGCTTCAGCACGGCCACAACACTTATGCCGCCCTCGCCCGCAAGCGATACTTCAGGGATGTCGTCAGGGATCGCATTCCGCTGAAAGCGGGCCTGAAAGTCCTCAAGGGCGGCAACCGCAGCCGTCGGCCCATGGAAGCGCGCAACCAACTCCTGAGCAAGGAGTACCTTCACATCCCTTGGATTCCTGCCTTCGGATATGGACTGACGCAATCCAAGAATCTCCGACTCAGACTTGAAAGAGAGCAAGTCGTAGTAGCGCCACATGAGCTCATCAGAGACCGACATGACCTTGCCAAAAATCTCATTCGGAGGCTCATAGATCCCGATGTAGTTACCCAGCGACTTGGACATTTTGTTGACACCGTCGAGCCCTTCGAGAAGAGGCATCGTCAAGACGCACTGGGGAGCTTGCCCATAGTGCTTCTGCAACTCACGCCCCACCAGCAGGTTGAAGCGCTGATCAGTCCCGCCAAGTTCGATGTCAGCCTTCATGGCGACAGAGTCGTAGCCCTGACACAATGGGTACAGGAACTCGTGAATGGCGATGGGCTGCTGAGCGGCATAGCGCTTTGAAAAGTCGTCGCGCTCCAGCATTCGCGCCACCGTGTGCTGCGCTGCCAAGCGGATCATGCCTGACGCGCCAAGGGCCTCCATCCAGGTGGAATTGAAGCAGACCTCCGTCTTCGCCGGATCAAGGATCTTGAAAACCTGATCCTGATAGGTCTTGGCGTTCTCAAGAACCTGCTCACGAGTCAAGGGCGGTCTGGTGGTGTTCTTGCCTGACGGATCACCGATCATCCCCGTGAAATCACCGATCAAGAACAAGACCTGGTGCCCCAACTCCTGAAAGTGGCGCAACTTATTGATCAAGACAGTATGGCCGAGATGCAGATCAGGGGCGGTGGGATCGAACCCGGCCTTGACGCGCAAGGGCCGCCCGGTCTTGAGCTTCTCAATGAGGTCGGCTTCAATGAGGAGCTCGTCAGCCCCGCGCTTGATAAGCTCCAGCGCCGTTGTGATTTCAGTCATATTTGTCCTTAAGCAAGTACAGGTCCGCGTCGTTTTTGTTAGACTTCGCGGCTTGTTTTTGCTTGGAAAGTCCGATGCTTGGAGAAAAGACGGCGATTCTAGCGCATCTCAAAAAACTCCGCGCAGACGCCCCCGGGCTACGGTGGCGTTTAGCTGGCGTGGCAATCAGCTCAGCAGTGGGCATGGCAGCCGCCATCGCCGTTGTTCCAGGTCAGACCGGCCACAACACTCCCAAGGAAACGGTGCTTGAACACCTTGGCACGCCCAAGGTCACCATCCCGCGCGGCGACGAACGGCCGTTCATCCGCGAGAGCCGCATCCGCCCGGGAGAGTCACTGGGAGCCGCCCTGCGGAGACTCGGGCTAACCGACGTGGCACTCGCATCACAGGCAAGCTCACAAGGGGTTATCAAGCAGCTAGCCGGTGCAAGCAGCCCTGGCTCTCTGCTCACCGTGGCCACAACAGCGACAGGACACTTGCACTCTGCCTCGATCACACGACAGGGATCGGAACTCAGCTACATCATCGAGCCCCACGACGGAGAGCTTCGAGTGTCATCGAGGACGGTGCAACTCGAAAGCCGCGTCCACATGCAGGGCGGGGTTGTCCAGTCTTCACTCTTCGCCGCAATGGACGCCGCCGGCCTGCCAGACAGCGTGGCGGAGGATCTCTCCAGGATTTTTGGAGACGACATTGATTTTCACACCGAGCTGCGCCGCGGTGACCGTTTCAGCGTGATCTATGAGGTCTACTATCACCGGGGGCATGCAGTACGCACAGGCAAGATATTGGCCGCCGAGTTTGTCAATCGGGGCACTCGTCACTCCGCCTTCCTCTTCCGCCACCCAAATGGAACAGAGGATTACTACAACGAGAACGGCAAGAGCCACAAAGAGGGCTTTCTACGCTCTCCGCTCGAGTTCTCCCGTGTCAGCTCGGGATTTTCGATGCGGCAGCACCCGATCTTCGGCAACTGGCGGGAACACAAAGGTGTCGATTACGCAGCACCACATGGCACCGCAGTGAGGGCCACATCAGACGGTATCGTGGATTTTGTCGGCAAGCAGTCCGGCTATGGCAACTTCGTCGTATTGCGTCATGGCGAAACCTACACGACAGCCTACGGACACCTCAGCAACTTTGCCAAGGGCCTACAGATCGGAAGTCACGTCCACCAAGGGGAGACCATCGGCTACGTGGGAAGCACCGGATGGGCCACCGGCCCCCATCTTCACTACGAATTCCGGATGAACAATGTCCACCAAGACCCGCTCACCGTTCGACTGCCCGACGCACAACCATTGAGCGGGAACACATTACTCAACTTTCGCCAGCAAATCGCCCACTTGAGCACCAGACTCACGCAAGTGCAAGAGAGCCGGATGGCCTCCATCGATTGAGCGCCGTCGGGATCGTCTGAAAAAAGGCTGCCCCGCAGACAAGCAAGGCAGCCTCTTTTATTATTGCCGAAAATCCGGCAGAGCAAGCACTCCACCGGCTCTCCTGCTCCGCTATCAAACAGAGAAAGACGAACCACAGCCACAGGTGCTCGTGGCGTTCGGGTTTCGGATCACAAACTGGGAGCCCTCAAGCCCCTCCGTGTAGTCAATCTCTGCGCCAACGAGATACTGATAACTCATCGGGTCGATCAGGAGCATCACGCCCTCCTTCTCCATCACCGTGTCGTCATCGTTGCGGATCTCGTCAAACGTAAAACCATACTGAAAGCCGGAACAGCCGCCGCCCGTCACAAAAACCCGCAGCTTCAGATCCGGGTTGCCTTCCTCGATGATCAGATCCTTCACCTTGCTGGCGGCACTGTCAGTAAAAACAAGAGGGATGGGCATTTCAGTCACGGCGTTCATTGATCTACTCCTTCAGATTTGTCTTCGAATTATGGTCAGCGCCCCACGGACGGTCAAGGCACCAGCAACCAATAGTCGACAAAATTAGTCGAATTTAGTTCAGGGCATCACTGGGACATGCCCCAGCCCGGTCACCTCGGGAAGTCCAAAGAGAATGTTCATGTTCTGAACTGCCTGACCGGCCGCCCCCTTGACCAAGTTGTCGATGACCGACAGCACGACCACGACGTCGCCGCCCTGGGGGCGATGTACCGCGACGCGACACATGTTGGCCGAGCGAACAGAACGCGTCGAAGGATGAGCCCCCTTGGGCATCACATCGACAAACGCCTCCCCGGCAAAGCGCTCTTCAAAAAGCGCTTGCAAATCAACTTCCTTGTTCAGGCGGGCATACAAAGTTGCGTGAATCCCCCTGATCATCGGGGTTAGATGGGGAACAAAGGTCAGACCGACCGGGGCCCCCGCAAAACGCGACAAGCCTTGGCGGATCTCCGGCAGATGTCGATGCCCTGCCACACCATAGGCTTGGAAATTATCGGACGACTCCGAAAACAGAATGTGGGTTTCGGCCTTTCGCCCAGCCCCGGAAACACCGGACTTGGCATCCGCGATCAAACTCCCCAACTCAACCACCCCCGCCTCCACGAGCGGCAGGAAACCAAGCTGAACGGCCGTGGGATAACACCCGGGATTCGCAACCACCCGCGCGCTAGCCACAGCCTCCCTATTCACCTCAGGAAGACCATACACCGCCTCGGCAACCAGTTCGGGGCAGGCGTGCTTCATCCCGTACCACTTCTCCCATTCAGCGATGTCAGTGATGCGAAAATCCGCCGCCAGGTCAATCACCTTGACGCCAGCATCAACCAGGGCTTTGGCCTGCTGCATGGCGATGCCGTTCGGCGTTGCAAAGAACACCACATCACACGCGGCAAGATCCGCGGCCTGAGGATCGACGAAGCAAAGATCAACCCTGCGACGCAAGCTTGGGAACATGTCAGCCACCGGAAGCCCCGCCTCACCTCGAGAAGTGATCGCCCTGATCTCCACATTCGGGTGCTGCGCCAACAGGCGCAAGAGCTCCACTCCGGTATATCCCGTCCCGCCAACAACACCAACCTTGATCATGCTCGCTCCCAAAGAAAATGAACGACTGTCGCCGCAGGCTCATGCCCACCGACAAAAATACTACCTCAAGATGACAAAAAGCCGCCCGGAGGCGGCCTTTTGGCGAAACATCGAACCGGATTAACGCTTCGAGAACTGCTTGCGACGACGCGCCTTGCGGAAGCCCACTTTCTTACGTTCGACTTCGCGAGCATCACGAGTCACCAGCCCGGCCTTCTTGAGGGGGGACTTGAGCTCGGCATCATAGTCAATCAGGGCACGCGTGATGCCATGACGGACAGCACCGGCTTGGCCGGATTCGCCGCCACCGGAGACATTGACGAGGATATCGAAGCTATCGACAAAGTTTGTCAGCACCAGCGGCTGACGCACAATCATCCGACCGGTCTCACGGGAGAAGAACTGGTCGACCGGCTTGCCGTTCACGACGATGTTGCCAGAGCCCTTCTTGATGAAGACACGGGCAACGGCCGACTTGCGGCGACCGGTACCGTAGTTGTAAGTCACAGCCATTATCGGCTCCTGTTAGATCGCGAGAACTTTGGGCTGCTGGGCGGCATGCGGATGCTCGGCACCGGCGTAGCACTTCATCTTCTTGAGCATGGCGTAGCCGAGCGGGCCCTTGGGCAGCATGCCCTTGACAGCCTTCTCAAGCACGCGAGCGGGGAAGCGCTGCTGCAGCTTGGTAAAGTTAGTTTCGTAAATACCACCCGGGTAACCGGAGTGACGATAATACTTCTTGTCCTGGGCTTTGTTGCCGGTAACACGCAGCTTTTCGACGTTCACGACGACGATGAAATCACCGGTATCGACGTGCGGCGTGTAGATGGCCTTGTGTTTGCCGCGCAAGCGTCGCGCAACTTCGGAAGCAAGCCGACCAAGGACTAGGTCCGTCGCGTCTACAACGAACCAGTCGCGCTTGACCTCATGCGGCTTGGCAGAAAACGTTTTCATGAAGATCCCTCAGACTTTTCCCGACACCGGGAACAACCATAATTCGGAAAGCCGCGGATTCTACCGCGATGCCTTCGCCCATGTCAAACCCTGACGAGAGATAAAAAAAAGCGCAGATCGGGGAGATCTGCGCTAAATCCACACCAAAGGAGGAGGGTGGAGGAGACACCTTTCAGTCGCTTCAAACAACAAAAGTAACTGGACTGAGTGAATTATCGCGCCAGAAACGGCGAGGCGCAAGCTATTTTTGTGCGTCGCACCACAAATCTTTTGATTAATATATAAACAAAATTAATTTACCCAAAAACACATCCAAACAATTGATTTAAAACAAAAAATACGCCAAAAATAACCAGCGTCAAGAACCCGCCGGGGTGCCAGCCAAAGGCAGTCGTGTTGCATCGCAGCACAACTGCCGCGCCCATCACGATTAAGCAAAGCTACAATCCGTGCTCATCGGGCAGGTCGGAACGCGGGAACTGCCCCCACGCGATCAAGGGAGATAGCGCAGCATGGAATGCTTAGTGAAGTGGGTGGGTGGGATGAGCTTCATGGCCGAAACAGGTTCCGGCCATGCGGTGATGATGGATGGGGCACCTGAAGCCGGTGGGCGCAATCTCGCTCCACGCCCCATGGAAATGATGCTGGCTGGCGCAGGCGGATGCACGGCTTTCGACGTCGTCCTCATCCTCAAACGTGGCAGACAGGACGTCACGGACTGCAGCGTCAGCCTGAAGGCGGAGCGCGCCGAAACCGACCCCAAGGTCTTCACCCGAATTGCCTTCCATTACACTGTCAGTGGCCGCAATCTGAAGCCGGACAGCGTCGAGCGGGCGATCAAACTGTCCTCTGACAAATACTGTTCCGCCACGATCATGCTCAGCAAGACCGCCCAGATCGAACACACCTGGGAGATCGTGGAGGCCTGATCCGAGCAGTCATTGAGCGTGGCGTGGCGCGGCAGGACACTCAAACCCAATAGGCGACGCCCGTCATGACTCTTGAGCTGGCCTTCATTGCAGCCTTCACCGGACCAGGCAGGTCTACCGCTCCCAGCCGTATGGCAGTGTCTGCGTGCTCCGCTTCATCTTTCTTCATCTGGGTCACGATTTCCCGCGACTTGAGATCCAGCGGAGGCAAGCGATCCAGATGGCTCTTCAAGTGACTCTCCACCTGGCGCTCCGTCTCCGCGAGGAAACCCAGATTGACGCCATCACCGAATCGCGCCGCGAGGATGCCGATCGCCAGCGACCCGCCGTACCAAAGCGGGTTGAGCAGGCTCTTGCGCCCCCCAAGCTCAGCAATGCGGCGCTCCGTCCATGCCAAGTGTTCAGTTTCCTCCTGGGCCGCGGACTCCAGGGCGCGCTTGATCCCTTCATCCTTGGACATCAGGGCCTGCCCTTGGTATAGGGCCTGAGCACAGATCTCACCACAGTGATTGACGCGCATGAGCGACGCAGCGCGACTCCGCTCGTCATCAGACAGGTCGGCCTCGGGAAGGCCTGCCCCTGGAACGGGTCGCAGGGTGCTGGCGTTCGCAAAAACCGTTCGCAAAGCCCTGTCAAAACCCACGATGAGTTGGTCAAGCATGTTTGACGACTCCGAAAAGACAACTCTTCAACGAACGGGGGCTGCACTGCGCAGCAAGCCGAGGATCTCATCTCTGGTCGGCAAGATGGCCCCGGGAGGACAGAAGAACTCTTTTGCCAGAACGGCATACTGGCGGTTCAGCGAGTTGTCGGAGATGCGTTGCCATTCCGCAACCCGGGGCAGAACCCACTCGCTCTTTCCACGGCCAATCGCATACAGCTTCCGCTCGGCCGTTTCACAGCGCATACCTTCGTAACTCAGATTCTCAGCCCCGCCCGCAGCCCGGACAAGCAGCGTAAAACGCACGATGCCGTCATCGCCAAGGCGCAACGACCGCCCGTCGACATAGAACGCCGCGCTGGCATTTGAACTGACATGAAAGGGGATGAGGTCTTTCTCGAACGGCAAGGGGGGGAGCTCAAGCGCGCCCTCCTTCCACTCCGGCCTTGCCTCATCTTCGAACAGGGCGGTACGCCCCCCCATACACGCGGAAAGCAGCGCGGCCAAGACAACGGCAACCACGCCCGCCATAGGGGGACGCAAACTGAAAAAGGCAGAAACCATGACAGCTTTCACAAAAGGCGGCCTTGGATTCTAGCGCCTCCCGCCCGACCGGACCACCGTGGCAGGAGCCCCGGATCAACCTGCTATGGCTGCCTCGATTTCCGCAAAGGTGCGCGCCACTTCTGTCGTTTGGAGGGGAATACCCATCTGGCGAGCAATCTGCGATGCAGAAAATATCCCTCGCAACGAAAGAACGCCGTTCCCTCCCTCCTCCACAACGAGCGCATGCTGACGACCGCACGCCTTTAGGGTCGAAACCACATGACCCACCTCTGAGCGAAGGACGTCGGAGAGCGAAACGGCATCGAGCTCTTCCGTGGCAACCATGATGTCGCGAACGACAAGCTCCTCATGGCGCATCATCCGCTCACCCGCCACGCGCGTCGGCTTTTCTCCCAAGAGATCGTTGGAAGTGATCACACCGACGACACGCCGGCTGAGGTCAGTCACAAAGAGCAGACGAACCCCACGCAGAATCATGCTGTGATTGGCCTGAGCCAGCGAAAGATCATGGGCAATTGTTGCCGCGGGAATCTTGCGCAGGTCAGTCATGACCTCAATGGCTGGCGAAGATGCCGTGACCTTCGCCATGCTCCATGGGTCGGAAATCTCACAGACCCCGCTACGGACACGAAACTGTTTGATCGGCTGATAGTGCAAGCGCTCCATGGTGTCTCCTCCCATTGTGCCCTACATCAGGAGCCGGATCTGCGGAAGCAGCCCCGGCAATCACGCCGCCAGACGACGGCGAAAGAACCGACAACAACAGCCGTGAGACCGCAGCCCTCGCTTCGAGTTTCCTGGCGCTTACGAGGAAACAGGGGGATCCGCGCCATCCGGTGGCGAATCAAACAGCCGGTAACTGTCCGGGATCTCGAAGAAGCGATCGCGAAACAACAGCCTGGCAAGCTCGAGCAAGGCCGACTGATAGACACCCCGCTTGAACTCGATCACCGCTTCCAGTGGTACCCAGTAATAGCTCCAACGCCAAGCATCGAATTCAGGGTGATTGCTCGCACGCAGGCAAACATCGGAGTCACGCCCCACCAACCGGAGCAGAAACCAGATCTGTTTCTGCCCCCGATAAGTGTTTCGCCACTCCCGCTTGATCCAGTGCTTGGGCACGTCATAGCGCAACCAGCCGCGCGTGCGGCCAATGATGCGGACGTGCTCAGGCTTCAAGCCGACTTCTTCGAAGAGCTCACGGTACATAGCCTGTTCCGGCGATTCGCCGTGCTTGATTCCGCCTTGCGGAAACTGCCAGGAATGTTCTCGTATCCGTTTGCCCCAGAAAACTTCGTTGCGCGCATTCACCAGAATGATGCCGACGTTAGGCCGATAGCCTTCACGGTCGAGCATGTTGCAACCTTTAATTCATGAACTGGCCGGAATTCTTCCACATTTCCCCCTGTCGTGAAAGAACAACGCCCTGATTCGGTGCGCCGCAAGACAAGCGCTGCCAGTCTGCCTTGTGCACGGTAAAATTGCAGGCTGTACTTTCAAACGGATCCGGTCCATGCGTGCCTCCCAGTTCTTCCTCTCCACCCTCAAGGAAGCCCCGTCCGACGCCGAAGTCATCAGTCACAAGCTCATGATGCGGGCGGGCCTGATCAAACGGCTCGCGGGTGGTATCTATACTTGGATGCCACTTGGCCTCCGCGCCCTGCGCAAGGTAGAGGCGATCGTGAAGGAAGAGATGAACCGTGCCGGCGCCATCGAGTTGCTGATGCCCGCAGTCCAGCCCGCCGAACTCTGGCAGGAATCCGGACGCTGGGACTTCTACGGCCCAGAGCTGCTGCGCTTCAAGGACCGCCACGACCGCGACTTCGTGATCGGCCCGACCCACGAAGAAGTCATCACTGACGTCGTGCGTCGTGACCTGCGGAGCTACCGGCAACTGCCCAAGCACTTCTATCAGGTGCAGATGAAGTTCCGTGACGAGATCCGGCCGCGCTTTGGCGTCATGCGCGGGCGTGAGTTCCTGATGAAAGACGGCTACTCCTTCCACAGTTCCTTCGAGGACCTACAGCGGGAATACCGCAACATGTACGACACCTACCACCGCATCTTCAACCGCCTCGGTCTGAAGTTCCGCGCGGTGGCCGCCGACACCGGCTCCATCGGCGGCACGGGCTCCCACGAGTTCCACGTCATCGCAGAAACCGGCGAGGACGACATCGCCTACTGCCCCACATCCGACTACGCCGCCAACGTGGAACTGGCCGAAGCTCTGGCGCCCTCCAGTCCGCGTCCGGTCGCGACCGCAGCCCTTACCAAGGTGCACACGCCGGGCGTCAAGACCATTGACGAGCTGGCAGCCTTCCTGAACGTGCCGGCCACGAGCACCGTCAAGGCCATCGTCGTCGACGGTGACGACAGCACCGGCAACAAGCCGGTGCTGCTGCTCCTGCGTGGCGACCACGAACTGAACGAAGTAAAGGCCCAGAAGATCGCCGGTGTAAAGAATCCGCTGACCTTCGCCTCCCCTGCCGCCATTCTTGCCGCGTTTGGAGCCAACGCAGGCTCGCTCGGCCCCGTGGGCTTTGAGGGCCGCGTGGTGATGGACCGCAGCGTGGCCGCCATGGCCGACTTCGTTACCGGCGCCAACGAGGACGACCATCACTACACCTGCGTGAACATCGGGCGCGATTTCCCGGAGGCCGAAGTGGCCGACCTGCGCAATGTCGTTGCCGGCGACCCCTCACCCGACGGGCAGGGTACCCTGGAGATCTGTCGCGGCATCGAAGTCGGGCATATTTTCCAGCTCCGCACCAAGTACGCCGAAGCCCTGAACTGCAAGTTCCTCAACGAGCAGGGCAAGGAGCAGATCATGGAGATGGGCTGCTATGGCATCGGTGTGTCGCGCATCCTGGGCGCCGCCATCGAACAGAACAACGACGCGCGCGGCATCATCTGGCCCGACGCCATCGCCCCGTTCCAGGTCGCGATTGTGCCCATGGGCTACGCCAAGTCGGATGCGGTGCGCGACGCAGCCAACGCCCTCTACACTGAGCTTGTTGCAGCGGGCATCGATGCCTTCCTCGACGACCGGGACGAACGCCCCGGTTCGCTGCTGGCCGACAATGAACTGATCGGCACGCCGCATCGCGTCGTCATTGGCGACCGCGGTCTGAAGGAAGGTGTGGTCGAGTATCAAGGGCGTCGCGACGCGGAAGCCACCAAACTGGCCCTCAACGAAGTGGCCAGCCTCGTCATCGGCAAGCTGAAGGGCTGACCCATGGCTGCATTGAACCGCACCCTCGCCTCAAGCTTCCTTGCCCTGTCATTAATGGGAGCAGGAGCTGGCGCATGGGCCGGCAATCAGCAATATCAGCCCCTCGCCGCCAGCGTGCAGGCAGCCCTGCACGCTGCGGTGGCGGATCAGGCGCCCCTTGATGCGAGCTTCCAGCGTTCGGCGGAGCGGGCCCGCTGGCTCTCCGAGATGTCGCAACGCCTGGCGAGGCGCATTCCCGACGAAAGCTATCGCTCGGAACTCCTTCGCGCCGTGCACTACGAAGCCAGCCGGGCGGGTCTCGACCCGCAGCTTGTCCTGGGACTGATCCAAGTGGAAAGCGGCTTCAAGAAGTATGCAGTGTCGTCGGTCGGTGCCCGTGGTTACATGCAGGTAATGCCCTTCTGGGCTCGTCTCATCGGCACCGAAGACACCAACCTCTTTCACATGCGCACCAACCTGCGCTTCGGATGCACGATCCTGCGCCACTACTTGGACATCGAGAAGGGCGATCTCTTCCGCGCCCTCGGTCGTTACAACGGGAGCCTGGGCAAGGCCGAGTATCCGAACATGGTTCGGGCTGCCTGGGAACACAATTGGTCCTATCCCAGCTATCGATTGGCCCAGAACCCCTGAGACAAAGTCATATTAACGAGACGGGCGCCCAGTAGGCGCCCGTTCCGCATTCAAGCTACCTGAATCACCCCACGATGATCCCGCCACCCAGGCACACCCGGCTCTCGTAGATCACCACACTCTGCCCCGGCGTCACCGCCCACTGGGGCTGGGCAAAGGCAATCTCCGCCCGCCCGCCGGCCAAGACATCAATCTCGCAGGGCGCATCCGGCGTGCGATAACGCGGCTTGGCGGTGTAAACCCAGTGGGTGCGCGGATCCTGCCCCGACACCCAGGACAGGTCGGCAGCAATCATCCGGTCCTTGAGCAAGGCAGGATGATCGTGCCCCTGTACAACGTAAAGCACATTGCTGGCCACGTCCTTGACCGCCGCATACCAGGCATCGTGATCCCCGGCGTCATCCTGGTTACCCTTGATGCCACCAATCTGCAGGCCTTTGCGCTGACCAATGGTGTGGTGCATCAAGCCCTGGTGCTGGCCAATGACCTTGTTGCCCTCCAGAGTGCGGATCTCACCCGGCCTGGCGGGCAGGTAGCGGGACAAAAACTCGCGGAAAGGCCGCTCGCCGATGAAACAGATGCCAGTGGAGTCCTTCTTGGCGTGGACGTGCAAACCGGCCGCTTCGGCCATCTTGCGCACATCCCGCTTGTACAGGTGACCAATGGGAAACAGGGTTCTGGAAAGCTGGGCCTGGTTCAGACGATACAGGAAGTAGCTCTGGTCCTTGGTCCCGTCCTCCGCCTTCAGTAGCTGGTATTCCGTCCGCCCATCGTTGGTCCATTCACGCACCTGCGCATAGTGGCCAGTGGCAATGTAGTCGGCGCCAAGGGCCAGGGCGTGGTCCAGGAAGGCCTTGAACTTGATCTCGGAATTGCACAGGATGTCCGGATTCGGCGTACGCCCCGCTTCGTACTCCTGCAGGAAATCGGCAAATACCCGGTCCTTGTATTCCTTCGAAAAATTCACCACCTCCAGTTCGATGCCCAGCACATCGGCCACCGATACGACATCGACCAGATCTTCCCGGGTCGAACAATATTCGCTGTCGTCGTCATCCTCCCAGTTCTTCATGAACAGGCCGACCACTTCGTAGCCCTGCTGCTTGAGCAGCAATGCCGCCACAGACGAATCCACCCCGCCGGACATGCCGACAACAACCTTCTGCTTACGAGACATTCGGTCCCTCTCCATCCAGCCAATCTTCCAGGGGCAACACCACGGCCGGATCGCCATGCTCCCCGAACCACGAATCCACCACAAATCGCGCCCCCGCTTCGGGCGCCGCACCATTGGTCTCGCGAATCACCGCCGAGAAATGCTGGGTCACCAGCCAGCGCACCCGACGCTGGATCGGCTCCACCGCATGGAAACGCATCATCCCACGGCCTTCCATCATTCTCAGGAAACCGGAAGTCGTCTCGGCATGATCAATGCAATCCATCATTCCATGGACTCCGTCATCGAGGAAGTCCCCGGGGCGGTCTGCGTGGATCGGCGACTGCTCACCGGCCCACAGGTACAACTGGCCGACCACCAGTGACAGAATCGCCCGTTCGGCCACCGGAGTGTCCGCCAACCCCAGCCGCCGCCCAAGCTCGGTGAGCCTGGTTTCCGAAAAAGACACCTCCTGCCGGGCCACGCAGCCGTAGTTGAAACAGACGGTGGCCCGCTCATCCGCCAGGACGATGCCCGCCCACAGCAAGGCGGCGGCGGCAACTGACTTCATGATGCGTCGTAGTGACGGATCAGTTCCAGCGGATACCTGCACCCGGCAAGGTAGTCCTCGCAACACTGCAGGATCAGCGGGCTGCGATGGCGCTCCCGCGTCGCCTTGATCTCGTCAAGCGTCATCCACACTGCTCGCACGATGCCGGCATCCAGCGCACGCTCCGGCTCGAAACCGCACAGCTCACCACCAAAGGCAAAACGCAGGTAGGTCACATCACCGACCGGCCGCGGCCACTGGTATATGCCGACCAGAAACGAAGGGCGGAACCCATGGGCCGTTTCCTCCAGGGCCTCACGAGAAGCAGCCGCAACCAGCGACTCCCCCTGCTCCAGATGGCCAGCGGGCTGATTGAAGCGCAAGCCGTCCTCGGTCTCTTCCTCCACCAACAGGAAGCGTCCCTCGCGCTCCACCACGGCCGCCACAGTGACATTCGGTTTCCAGCTTCTCATGGCGATCCCGCAGACAAAGATCGTATTTTACCCCCTTCCGAGCGACGGTCCGCAGCCGCCCGGAATGAGCTAGAATCGGGGGTTTGAATTCACTGTTTCAGCTGGAGATCCTCATAATGTCAATGGCAGACCGCGACGGTTTCATCTGGTTCGACGGCAAACTCGTGCCGTGGCGTGAAGCAACCACCCACGTGCTCACCCACTCGCTCCACTATGGCCTGTCCGTATTCGAGGGCGTCCGTGCGTACAACACCGTCAAGGGCACGGCGATCTTCCGCCTCGCCGAGCACACCCAGCGTCTGCTCAACTCCGGCAAGATCTACATGATGAACATTCCTTACACCAAGGAAGTCCTCATGGAAGCACAGCTGGAAGTCGTGCGCGTGAACAAGCTCGAAAGCTGCTACCTCCGCCCGATCGCCTTCTACGGCTCCGAAAAGATGGGCATTTCCACCAGGGGAGCGACGGTGCACGTGGCCATTGCCGCCTGGCCGTGGGGTGCCTATCTGGGTGAAGACGGCCTGCAGCGCGGCATCCGGGTAAAGACCTCATCCTTCGCCCGCCATCACGTCAACGTCACCATGCCCCGTGCCAAGCTGGCCTCCACCTACGCCAACTCCATCCTGGCCAATCTGGAAGCCACCGACGCCGGCTATGACGAGGCCCTGCTCCTCGACACCAATGGCTTCGTGGCCGAAGGCGCCGGCGAAAACCTTTTCGTGATCAAGGATGGCGCCGTCTACGAACCCGAGATCGCCTCTGCCCTCACGGGCATCACCCGCAGCTCCATGATTCAGGTTGCCAAGGAGTTCGGCCTGGACGTGATCTCCAAGCGCATCACCCGAGACGACATCTACATCGCCGACGAAGCCTTCTTCACGGGCACCGCCGCCGAGGTCACGCCGATTCGTGAGCTTGATGGACGTGTGATTGGTGAAGGCCACCGTGGTCCGATCACCGAGAAACTGCAATCCCGCTTCTTCGAGATCGTGAACGGTAAGGCACCTGAGTACGAACACTGGCTGTCATTCATCTAAGATCCCAGGAGAGATCCATGCCCGAGAATCAGGACAAGACCAAGCCGATCACAGTCACCGCCAAGGAGCTCCCGCTCCACTGCCCGATGCCCGACACCCCGCTGTGGGCGCGGCATCCTCGCGTTTTCCTGGACGTGACGGCCGAAGGCAGGGTTACCTGCCCCTACTGTGGAGCCCAATACGTCTTCTCCGGCGAACTGCCCAAGGGACATCACTGAGCTTTCGTACAGGCTTCGGCCAGCACGGGGGCGGAAACGCCCCCGTGTCACGTCAAGACGTCCACCCTGGAGCCCGCCGCATGAGCAGTCCTATCTTCACCACCCCTGACGAGGTCGAAGCGGCCTTTTACGCGGCCCTCGCCCACGCGGATCTCGACCGCATGATGGCGATCTGGTCCGAAGATGACGAGGTTGTCTGCGTTCATCCGGGCAGCATCCGCCTGATCGGACTGGTTGCCATTCGCGAGTCCTGGCGCCAGCTGTTTGCCAGCGGAGCCCGCATCACCGTCAGTGCGACTCACCCTGTACGCTGGTCCAACCTGATGACCGCCGTCCATACGGTGCACCAGCACGTGCACGTGGAAGGAGACGACCGTCTTCACCCACCCATCATCGCCACCAACGTCTTCGCCCGTGGAGCCCTCGGCTGGAAGATGGTGATGCATCATGCCTCCCCCGCCCCCGACATGGATAACCTGCACAGCAACGACAGCCCGCACATCATCCATTGACGCCGTCGCTCACGCCCTATAGCGCCCCTCTCTGGCTTCCCGGTGGCCACGCCCAGACCATCTGGCCACTTCTGCGCAAGGGGCCTCTCCCCGATTACCGGCGCGAACGCTGGGACACCCCCGACGGCGACTTCATCGATCTGGACTGGCTCCCCCATCGTCCTGGCGCCCCCCTTGTCGTCCTCTTTCATGGACTCGAAGGTTCAAGTCACTCCCCCTATGCCCGCAGCTTCATGCGACGGCTCGAGCGCACTGGCTGGAATGGCGTCGTGCCCCACTTCCGTGGCTGCTCCGGTGAACCAAACAGACTGCCCCGGGCATACCACTCAGGCGATGCGGAAGAGATTGGCTGGATACTGGAACGCCTCGCATGCCTGCACCCAACAGCCCCCCGCTTTGCAACCGGCGTATCCCTGGGCGGCAATGCCCTGCTTCTCTGGCTGGGAACCCGAGGGCGCGATGCCTGCCGAACTATCGACGCCGCGGCTGCCATTTGCCCCCCCGTGGATCTGAGCGCTGCCGGCCATAGCCTTGGACGAGGTTTCAATCGCGTCTACACCCGCCACTTTCTAAACACACTCAAACATAACGCCGCCGTCAAACTGCGCCAGCACCCCGGACTTTTCGACCTCGAAAACATGCTTCGCACCACCAACCTGTATGAGTTCGACAACCTGGTGACGGCACCGCTGCACGGCTTTCGCAATACGGACGACTACTGGCATCGCGCATCCAGCAAACCCCACCTGAAGGGTATCTGCGTCCCCACCCTGGTGCTCAATCCTCTCAACGACCCTTTCCTTCCTCCGAGCTTCCTCCCCGATCATCTGGACGTCTCCGCCTCAGTCACCCTTGAGCAGCCTGCAGAAGGTGGCCATGTGGGCTTCGTATCAGGTGGATGGCCGGGAAATCTCGACTGGCTCCCCCGACGCCTGGTGCACTTTTTCACGATCAGCCACAATTCCTGACGCACAAGCTTCCCGGGCGCCGAGGTGTCATGGTGCACCGCGTATAATCCAAGTCTCATTTCCCAATACCGGAGCCTCCAGCATGTTTGTCCCCGCCCCCGAGATCTTCAAGGCCTATGACATTCGTGGCATCGTCGACAAGACACTGACCGCCGAAGCCGTCCGAGCCATCGGCCATGCCCTCGGTTCGGAAGCCGTCGCGCGAGGCCAGAAGGCCATCGCCGTCGGCCGGGACGGTCGTCTTTCCGGGCCCGAATTGGCCGGCGCCCTGTCCGACGGCATTCGTGCCGCTGGCGTGGACGTGGTGGACGTGGGCTGCGTGCCCACCCCCCTGACCTACTTTGCAGCTTATGAGCTGGGCACGAACTCCTGTGTCTCCGTCACCGGCAGCCACAACCCGCCCGATTACAACGGTCTGAAGATGGTCCTCGGTGGTCAGACCCTGTTCGGCGAACTGATCCAGGCCCTGCGGCAACGCATCATCGACGGCAACCTGGTCAACGCAGCCGTCCCGGGCAAGCTGACCCAGGCCGATGTGGTTCCCGCCTACGTCGACAAGATCATCGGTGACGTAAAGCTCTCCCGCCCCATGAAGATCGTCATGGACTGCGGCAACGGCGTGGCCGGTGCGGTTGCCCCGGAACTCTTCAAGCGCCTCGGCTGCGAACTGGTCGAGCTGTTCTGCGACGTGGATGGCAACTTCCCCAACCACCACCCGGACCCGTCGAAACCGGAGAACCTGGCCGACGTGATCCGCGCCCTCAAGGAAACGGACGCCGAGATCGGCCTGGCCTTCGACGGTGACGGTGACCGCCTGGGCGTAGTGACCAAGGACGGCGAAATCATCTTCCCCGATCGTCAGCTAATGCTGTTTGCCGAAGACGTGCTCACCCGCGTGCCGGGCGGCGAGATCATCTACGACGTCAAATGCACCCGCAACCTGGCGGGCTGGATCAAGGATCGCGGTGGCAAGCCGACCATGTGGAACACCGGCCACGCCCTGGTCAAGGCCAAACTCAAGGAGACCGGCGCCCCCCTGGCCGGCGAGATGAGCGGCCACGTCTTCTTCAAGGAGCGCTGGTACGGCTTTGACGACGGCCTGTACACCGGCGTCCGCCTCCTCGAGATCGTGTCCCGTCAGCCTGACGCAAACCCCGTCCTAAAGGGCCTGCCCGACGCCATCAGCACGCCGGAACTCAACATCAAGATGAACGAAGGCGAGCCCTTCGCCCTGGTGGACAAGCTCAAGGCAGAAGCGAGCTTCGAAGGCGCCGAGAGCATGCTTACCATCGACGGTGTGCGCGTCGAGTACGCGGACGGTTTTGGCCTTGCCCGCCCGTCCAACACCACCCCGGTGGTGGTGCTGCGCTTCGAAGCGGATACCCAGGAGGCTATCGAACGCATCCAGGCTGATTTCCGCCACGCCATCGAAGGCGTGTGGCCCGGCATCCAGCTGCCTTTCTGACACCCTGGCAACAGGCGTGAAGAAGCAAAAGGGCCACCCAGTCGGGTGGCCCTTTTGCATGGATCGCTCCGGAACCGGCTATGGATCAGCGTGGGCGAACAGATTACCTTCCACGATCTCCGGCAGCGCCATCCCCCGGGACAGCATCCAGTCGCGCACGGCCTGCCCGGTGGCCTGAGGCCACGGGCGCAGCCTATCAGGGGCAATCAATCGAAACTCGGCCAGCTCTTCATTCAGCACGATGTCGCCCCGTGCCTGCACGTGGTAGCCGAGCAGCAGCTCATTCTTGCGCAGGAACGGATAAGCACCGAGCAGTCGCACCGACACGGCGTCGAGATTGACCTCTTCCTTCACCTCACGGGCTACCGCCTCTTCCGGCGACTCGCCCTTCTCCAGAAAACCGGTGACCAGGGCGAACATCCGCTCCGGCCAGGCATGATTGCGGGCCAGCAGGATTGCACCCTCCCGGTCCACGCACTCGATCACCGCCGCCACCACAGGCAAGGGATTGTCCCAGCGGACGAAACCACAGGATGGCGTGTAGCAGGCCTGCCGCTCGGCTCCGGCCACATGCCCCCATTCAAGGGGGCTGCCGCACTGGGGACAGAAACGCCAGGACGCTTGGCTCATCACACCCTCAACCCAGCTTGCCGCCAACCCAGGCCGCCACCGATGCCAGTGCCGCCGGCAATGCTGCTGCATCTGTGCCACCGGCCTGGGCCATGTCGGGACGACCACCGCCCTTGCCACCCACCTGCTGGGCAACAAAGTTCACCAGCTCGCCAGCCTTGACCTTGCCGGTCAGATCGGCGGTCACGCCAGCAATCAGGCTGACCTTACCGTCCGACACACTGGCCAGCACCACGGCGGCGCTCTTGAGCTTGTCCTTGAGCTTGTCGAGCGTCTCGCGCAGGGCCGTCGCGTCCGCCCCTTCAAGCACCGCAGCCAGCACCTTGGCCCCAGCCACATCCGCCGCCTGACTCACCAGATCGTCGCCCTGGCTGGCAGCCAGCTTGCTCTTGAGGCGGGCCAGCTCCTTCTCCAGCGCCTTCACGTTGTCCATCACCTGAACCACGCGGGACAGCACTTCCTGAGGCTGGGCCTTGAGGGCACTGGTCACCCCCTCAAGCAGCGCCTGCTGATCCTGCACCAGCGCCACCGCCACGTCGCCGCACACGGCTTCGATACGCCGCACGCCAGCCGCCACGCCCCCTTCGAGGGTGATCTTGAACAGGCCGATGTCGCCCGTGCGGGCCACGTGGGTGCCACCACACAGTTCCTTGGAAGAACCGATGCTGAGCACTCGCACCTCGTCACCGTACTTCTCGCCGAAGAGCATCATGGCGCCGGTCTTCTGGGCGGATTCGATGTCCATCACACGGGCTTCAGTGGCCGCGTTGGCGAGGATCTCATCATTGACGATGCGCTCGATGCGGGCGATCTCCTCGGAGGTCACCGGCTGGGTATGGGCAAAGTCGAAACGGGTCTTGTCAGGATCAACCTGCGAGCCCTTCTGCTGCACGTGCTCGCCGAGCACTTCACGCAAGGCCTTGTGCATCAGGTGAGTGGCAGAGTGATGACGCGCTGTGCGGGCGCGGGCCTGGATGTCAACCCGGGCGGTGACACCATTACCGACGCTCAGCTTGCCGGTCTTGACCACACCGTGATGACCAAAGACGGTGGCCTGGATCTTCTGGGTGTCCTCGACCGCAAAGATGCCATGCACGGAGCGCAGCTCGCCCCGGTCACCCACCTGGCCACCGGACTCGGCGTAGAAGGGCGTGTCGTCCAGCACGACGACACCCATGTCGCCTTCGGACAGCTCATTGACCGGAACACCGTCCTTGTACAGGGCCAGCACATTGCCCTTGGCTTCCAGGCCGTCATAGCCATGGAAGGTGGTCGCCGGGCCATCGTAATCAAGATTAGTGGCCATCTTGAACTTGCCCGCAGCACGGGCCTGCTCCTTCTGCCGGGCCATGGCCGCATCAAAGGCCGCCCCGTCGACGGTCACGTTGCGCTCGCGGCACACATCAGCGGTCAGATCCAGCGGGAAACCGAAGGTGTCGTGCAGCTTGAACGCGGTCTCGCCGTTGAAGACGGTATTTCCCGCGGCAGCCATCGCCACCAGCTCCCCTTCGAGGATGGCCATGCCGTTCTCGATGGTGGCAAAGAAGCGGTCCTCTTCCTGCTTGAGGATGTCGGTGACCCGCTGTTGGCCGGCCTTCAGCTCGGGGTAGGCCTCGCCCATCTCGGCCACCAGATCGGGCACCATCTTGTGGAAGAAGGCTGCGCGGGCGCCCAGCTTGTAGCCGTGGCGAATGGCGCGACGGATGATCCGGCGCAGCACATAGCCACGGCCCTCGTTACCGGGGATCACGCCATCGGCGATCAGAAAGGAGCAGGCGCGGATGTGGTCGGCCAGCACCTTGAGGGACGGGCTGTCCATGTCGGCACCGGAGGTCTCGCGGGCGGCCGCAGCAATCAATGCCTGGAACAGGTCGATCTCGTAGTTGGCATGCACATGCTGGAGCACGGCGGAGATCCGCTCGAGGCCCATGCCCGTATCCACCGAGGGCTTGGGCAGCGGGTGCATCACGCCGGCCTCGTCGCGGTTGAACTGCATGAACACGTTGTTCCAGATCTCGATGAAGCGGTCACCGTCTTCTTCGGGGGAACCCGGAGGGCCGCCCCAGATGTGCTCGCCATGATCGTAAAAGATCTCGGTGCAGGGGCCGCAGGGGCCGGTGTCGCCCATCATCCAGAAGTTGTCGGAGGCGTAGCGGGCGCCCTTGTTGTCACCGATGCGGATCACCCGCTCCGCCGGGACACCGATTTCCTTGGTCCAGATGTCGTAGGCTTCATCGTCCTCGGCGTAAACCGTGACGGTGAGCTTGTCCTTGGGCAGCCCGAAGACGACGGTGAGCAGTTCCCAGGCGTAGTTGATCGCGTCACGCTTGAAGTAGTCACCGAAGCTGAAGTTGCCCAGCATCTCGAAGAAGGTGTGGTGGCGGGCGGTGTAGCCTACGTTCTCGAGGTCGTTGTGCTTGCCGCCGGCACGCACGCACTTCTGGGAGGTGGTGGCGCGGCTGTAGGGGCGCTTGTCGAAGCCGAGGAAAACATCCTTGAACTGGTTCATGCCTGCGTTGGTGAACAGCAGGGTCGGGTCCTCATGGGGCACGAGAGAGCTGGACGCTACGATCTGGTGGCCCTTGGAGGCGAAGAATTCGAGGAACTTCTGGCGGATTTCGGCGCTTTTCATCGGCGTGGGGTCTCCGGGTGTCTCGGACAGCGACGGTCGGGGAAAGGTCAGGTTTCAGAGCCTGAAATTGTAGCATCCCTCCCCGCCTCGCCCGGCTGGCTATAATCGCCCCTCCAATAACATCAACTCCACCAGGAGACAGCAACCATGGGCCACCGCCTTTCCAAGATCTACACCCGCACCGGCGATGCCGGCACCACCGGCCTCGGCAATGGCAACCGGGTCTCCAAGAACAGCCTGCGCATCCACACCCTCGGCGAGGTGGACGAAGCCAACGCAGCCATCGGCATCCTGCTCTGTGAAGATCTGCCGGAAGACGTGCGCGCCCTGCTCACCAACGTACAGCACGACCTCTTCGACCTGGGCGGCGAGGTGTGCATTCCGGGCATGGAGATGATCACCGCCAAACAGGTGCAATATCTCGAGGACGAACTGGACCGGTTCAACGATGATCTGGAGCCCCTGAAGGACTTTATCCTCCCAGGTGGCACGCGTGCCGCGGCATTGAGTCACCAGGCACGCACCATCTGCCGGCGGGCCGAGCGGATGATCGTTGCGCTGGCCCAGGAGGAAGCAGTGAATGACGCACCGCGCCAGTACCTGAACCGCCTTTCCGACCTCCTCTTCGTGCTCGGCCGGGTGCTCAACCGGGCCGGCGGCCGCGGCGATGTGCTATGGCAGAAAAGGAAGAACGCCTGAAAAAAAGGGCTGCCCGACCGGCAGCCCATTTTTACCAATCAACTTTTTCCACCAGCCCGAGGGAACGCCCCAGGAAACGCTCACCAATGGTCTGGAAACGCAACGGTATGTCGGTAACGGTATAGCGATAGGTCGGCAGACACTCGCCGGAATTGGCGATGCCCAGTTCCGCCAGCTTGCGGGCCGCCTGCTCAGCAACGGTAATGGCTGAATCGACGAGACGCACATCCGGCCCGACCACATCCTGGATCAGGGGCTTGATCAAGGGGTAGTGGGTACACCCCAACACCAGCGTATCGACGTTCTCCGCCAGCACGGGCTTGAGATACTCCTGGGCGGTGAGCCGCGTCACCTCGTGCTCCAACCAACCCTCCTCCACCAGCGGGACGAAGAGCGGACAGGCTTGGGAGTACACACGCACACCAGGATCAAGGGCATGCATGCGCCGGGCGTAGGCATTGCTATTAACCGTCGTCGGGGTACCGATCACGCCAATCGCCCGGGAGCGGGACTCCGCCACCGCCGCGCGGGCCCCCGCATCGATCACGTCCAGCACGGGAATGCAGCCGGCCTTGTCCTTGACCACCTGGGACGCCACCGCTGCCATGGTGTTACAGGCGATGATGAGCATCTTCACCCCCTTGTCGAGCAGATGATCGGTGATCTGCCCCGTGAAGTGCTCAATGGTCGCCACCGACTTGACGCCATAGGGCACCCGGGCCGTATCGCCGAAGTAAACGATGTTCTCGAGGGGTAGGCGCTCCATCAGCGCTCGCACGACAGTGAGGCCACCCACGCCGGAATCGAAGACTCCGATGGGTAGCGTACCGGTTTCAGACATGGTATTGGACAAAAAGAGGTAGGGCGGATTCTACGCCAGTCCGCCCCGGGGAGACCGGCGGACGCAACTCAGTAGCCGAGGCGAGCCACCAGCTCGGCTTCTTCCTCAGGGGTGAAGGCGAACTTGTAGATTGATTTTTCGTCGGGTAGCTCACGCCATCTTCCGCCAATCTCCCGGAGACGGCTTTCGATGGTGGCGCACGACAGATGCATCAGCAGCGCCGGCGCCTTGACTCGCTCACACATCCGCTCGCCCCCCATCTGCTTGAATTCCAGCAGCTTCTCGTAAAAATCCCGATGCCGGGGATTGATCTCGATGAGGATGTCGGTGCAGCCCTTCACACGATACGAGTAGATATAAAGCAGATTAAAAAGCGAAGCGATAAGACGCTTGGAGCGCGCAGAAGGATCAATGGCAAACCGTCCGAACTCACAGAGTTTACGCCCCTGGGAGCGCAGCCGAGCGGCTTCCATGCCATAAGTCTTGTCAAGGGCCAGACCGGCGGGGGAGTCCACATTGACAGTCAAGGTTGCATAGACCCGGCCGAACAACTCAGCGTTCATCGTGAGCTGATTCGGTTCGTCCAGCGAACCGAGTTGCCCGTAACCACGCCAGGCATACCGCTTCTGGATGAGCAGCTCCGTCTCCCGCCTGCGCTCCCCATCGCGCATCAGCATCTTGATCCGGAACTTGTCTTGACGCTCGCTTGGCGCATCGACCTTGGGATCATCTTCGGCAATGCACAGCGGATCAAATCGCCATGACTCCATAGCCGTCACCTCCGCAAGCGTCTGCGGGGCACGATCATCCTGAACAGGGAGTTTGGGCGGTTTTCGAAACATCATTGGATACTATACCGCGGCTTCCGGGCTTGGAATATCGTGTTGCCTCAAAGCCCACAAGACATGCTCCCTGACCATGGCGCAGGGATCATCGCGACGGGACTCCAAAGCGGCGACTGCCATCGGAACCCCAATGGCATTTCCAAGCGCAACCGCAATATTTCGGGACCAGCGCTCGTAACCGATTCTGTAGATAGGACTACCTGTCATTCGCTCTTCGAAGTTCGCTTTCGACCACAGGAACAACTCTACCAGCCCCGCGCCATCTAGCCCATGCCGAGGTGTGAAATCAGACACAGCGGCGGGCCGGGCGAAGCGATTCCAGGGGCAAACTAGCTGACAATCGTCACATCCGTAGATGCGGTTGCCTATCGGCCGTCGGAACTCCTCGGGTATGGCGTCCTTCAGCTCGATTGTCAGGTACGAGATGCAGCGCCTCGCATCCACGCGGTAAGGCGCCACGATGGCGCCCGTTGGACAAGCGGGAATGCAGGCCGAACAGTCGCCACAATGGCCAGGCTTCGGCACATCAAGGGGCAGCGGCAAGTCAGTGTAGATCTCTCCAAGAAAGAAGAAGGAACCCGCTTGCCGCGATAACAACAGCGTATGTTTTCCGCGCCAACCCAGTCCGGCCTTTTCCGCAAGCGCCACCTCCATGACCGGGGCGGAATCCACGAAGACTCGATATCCATGCGGAGTCTCGGCAGAAATCCGGTCCGCAAGGCGCTGCAAGCGACTTCGCAACACCTTGTGGTAATCCCGCCCCAAGGCGTACCTCGATACGTAGGCTTTCCCGGGGCATTGCAGGATCGCATGGGGGCTCTCCCCCTGCGCGAGGTAGGACATTCGTACCGAGATGACGCGGCAGGTGCCGGGCACAAGTTCAGCCGGCCTGGACCGCTTCAGCCCATGTTTGTACATATAATCCATCTCCCCGTGACAACCGGCATCCAGCCAGGCCAACAGCCCCGACTCGGCGTCCCCGAGATCGATATCGGAAATACCGACCTCATCGAAGCCAAGCGCCTGCCCCCAAGCCTTGATACTCGCAGCCAGCGTCGCGAAATCACCCTGCCCACCGGAAAGTTTATCGTGCCCCAAGCTCATTCCATTGATGATAACGGCCCGACCGCCAGCATGCACCTCCTGGATGAGAGTGCGACTCTGTCCATCGGCGAACAGCTGGCCGAAGCGCTGCCTGACCGGCTGACGATCCACCTGATCGGCGACCTTGGCGCAGGGAAAACGACCCTATGTCGCGGCCTGCTCCGCGGCCTCGGTTACCTCGGCAAGGTGAAGAGCCCGACATATACCTTGGTTGAACCGTATAAAGATTCTAGAATAGTCGTATATCACTTTGATTTTTATCGATTCACGGATGCAGCTGAATTTCTCGAAGCAGGCCTTGATGAGTACTTTGAAGGTTCGGGGATCCGCCTCGTGGAATGGCCCGAGCGCGCCCAACCTTTCTTGCCCGAGGCTGACCTGGAAATTCGGCTGCAGATCGTCAGCGGCGGTGGGCGTACCCTCACCCTGTTTCCGCTGAGCCCGGAAGGAAGGATATGTCTTCAAAATCTGGATTCAAGCACAGCCGCACCACCCTGACATCCGGCGATATCAGGAACGTGACCCGTCGGCGCCTCCTGGGTTCGGCAGCCGCAAGTCTGCTACTGCTCGTCAGCAGGAATGTCGCCGCCGCCCCGGCATCCGTCCTTGCTGTGCGCGTGTGGCCAGCGCGGGACTACACCCGGATCACGCTCGAGAGCCGGGAACCGCTGATCTTCAGTCACCATTCCGCCCACCAACCAGAACGGCTGGTGGTGGACTTGGAAGGGCTTGAACTCAATAGTGTTCTTCAGTCCCTCCCGGCCAAAATCACCGGACAAGATCCGTATATCCAGCTCATCCGCGCCGGGAGAAATCGCCCAGGCGTCGTTCGACTGGTCATTGATCTAAAGACCGAGGTCATTCCACAGGTTTTCACTCTGAAACCCATTGGTGACTATGGCTATCGCCTTGTACTCGACCTCTATCCCACAGAGCCCATAGACCCCCTGCTGGCCTTCCTCGAAAAGCTCTCTCCCGAGGAAGCCGCTGCCGGCGGCGCCACTCCCCCGCCTGTCGTCGGGAAAGCAGAGGAAAAGCCCCCCAGACGCACTGCAGAAGCTGAGCGGAAAATCGATCCGCCAAAACGCGAGGCCACCACTGACCGTGCGCACAGACCGGCCGGCGAGGATGAGCCAATGGTGAGCCGACTGATCACCATTGCCATCGACCCTGGCCACGGCGGTGAAGATCCCGGTGCGGTAGGTGCAGCGGGTAGTTTCGAGAAGCACGTCACCCTTTCCGTCGGGCGACGTCTGAAAGCGCGCATCGACGCCGAACCCAACATGCGTGCCATGTTGACCCGCGACGCCGACTACTTTGTGCCGCTTCAGCAACGCGTTGCGAAGGCGCGCCGTGTACAGGCCGACCTCTTCGTGTCGATTCACGCCGATGCCTTCATCAGTCCCACCGCACGGGGCAGCTCGGTGTTCGTGTTGTCCGACAAGGGCGCGTCGAGCACGGCGGCCCGCTGGCTTGCTCAAAAGGAAAACGCCGCTGATCTGATTGGGGGGGTCAATCTCGGGGTCAAGGACAGCCACCTGGCGCGTACATTGTTGGACTTGTCCCAGACCGCAGCCATCAATGACAGCCTGAAAGTCGGCAAGGCGGTGCTCGGAGAACTCGGTGGGATCAACCGGCTGCATAAAGGCGAAGTCGAGCAGGCCAGCTTTGCCGTCCTGAAGGCACCCGACATCCCCTCGATCCTGATCGAGACGGCGTTCATCTCAAACCCGGAAGAAGAAGCCCGCCTCAACGACGAAGCGTACCAGGACAGGATGGCTGAAGCGATCCTGCGCGGGCTGAGACGCTACTTTGCCAAGAATCCGCCCCTGTCGAAGTCCAAGCTTGCCAGCCTCAACTGATGCAACGCATGGCCGAACACCTCAGCGGATGCACACTTTGCGCACCTGTTTGAGGTCCGTGACGCCACCGAACACCTTTTCAATGCCATCCTGGCGCAAGGTTCGCATGCCCTCATCCAACGCGGCAGAAAGGAGCGCGGACACCCGGGCGCGCTCCTGGATCAGGGACTTGATGCGATCAGATCCCACCATGAGCTCGTGCAGGCCCAGCCGCCCCTTGTATCCGCCGTTGCACTGATCGCAGCCAACCGGCTCGTACAGGGTAAATCTCCCGTTCTCATCGGCGTAGCTCTGACGCCAGCGTGCCAATATCTGCTCCCGTGCGGCAACGGGATCATCCATGAAGGCGGGAGTCTGGCGGAGGTCTTCACAATATTCATCCAACATCCCCCGAACCTCATCTTCCGACGGATGGTAGGGTTTCTTGCATTTGCCGCAGAGACGTTTGGCCAAGCGCTGGGCGAGAATGCCGAGGAGGGCATCGGCAAAGTTGAAAGGATCCATACCCATATCAAGCAGGCGCACGATGGACTCCGGAGCACTGTTGGTATGGAGGGTGCTGAAGACGAGGTGACCGGTCAGGGAGGCCTCCAGACCGATTGACACCGTCTCCTTGTCGCGCATTTCGCCAACCATGATCACATCCGGATCTGCACGCAGGAAAGAACGCATGACCGTCGGAAAATCGAGACCCGCCTTGCGGTTCACCTGCACCTGACGCAGCCCCTTCTGGGTGATTTCCACGGGATCCTCAGCCGTCCAGATCTTGGTCTCTGGCGTGTTGATATGGCCCAGAATCGAATGCAGGGTAGTCGTCTTACCGGACCCAGTGGGGCCGCACACGAAGAAAATGCCGTAGGGCTTGGCAACTGTTTGTTGGAGCCGATCAAAATTGCTCTCCAGCAAGCCGAGTTTCTCGAGTGGAATGGGTTCGCTATTGGCCAGCAGGCGCATGACCACATCTTCCATGCCACCAGTGGTCGGCACGGTCGCCACGCGCAACTCAATATCGAGGGGGCCGAATCGCCGGAACTTGATCTTGCCATCCTGGGGTTTTCGCCGCTCGGAGATGTCGAGATCACACATGATCTTGATGCGTGTGACAATCGGGTTTCGATAGCTCGACGGAACTTCGATGTAAGGCACCAGAGAGCCATCACGGCGAAAACGAATCTGCGTCTTTTCCTTGCCGGGACGCGGTTCGATATGGATGTCGGATGCACCTTGGCGGTGGGCATCAATGATGATGCGGTTGACCAGCTTCACGAGTTCATTGTCGGCGGCTGCCGAGACATCCTCGGCAACCGGGGAGCCCTCACCATCGTCATCCTGCATGTCCGACAGGAGGTCCGACACAGATGCATCATCGGATGCACTCCCCCCAAAAAACTGGGCGACAGTCTGTGTGAACTCCACCTGGGTGGTCACACAAAATACGGGCGCAGCCTTGGGAAAGACGTTCTGGACGACGCGCGAGGCGATTGCCTGCTCGGGGTCGGTCACCAGGGTGAGCAGGCCTTCAGGGTTTTCTTCGAGCGGAAGCCACTGGGCCTGCTGCACATAGTCACGTTTGAGGTTCCTGAGCAGATCCAGGGGCTTGACCCGATCAGGCCGAAAGGGCTCGTAGGGAACGCCAAAGAACCGCGAGATCGCGCTACCGATATCCGCCGGCTTCAGCTTGTATTGCTCGAGGAGGAGATGCTCAAGGGAGACCCCTTGGTCCCGCGCAATGCTCGTGGCCGCTTCGAGCTCCGCTCCGGTGAGCTTGCCATCATTCACCAAACCCTCGTATTTGGACTTGGGCTGCACCAAAGCGTGGCGGCGCTGAGCAAATGCCACCGCAAGCGTCTGCCCGAGCCCCTGGATACCCTCCTCAGCGATGGCCGAGAAGACCTCACCGCTCCGGGAGTTGATAAGCTGAATCACGCCTAGGATATCGCCAGTCTCGGCACTGGAAATTGGCGCCACAAGCATCTGATGGCAACGATAGCCCGTCCGCTCATCAACCTCCTTGCGGAACTCCATGCGCATCGAGATGGCCTTGAGCTCCTGCTCGTCGTAGGCATCGTGGATGTTCAGCATCTGCCCGGTGAGGGCTACGTAGCCCGCCACACTGTTTTCGGCAATTGGAAGACGGATGGTGCGAATACTGTGCAACCCGGTCTTGACCCGCGACGAGATCGTGGTCTTGCTCTCGTCGACCACGTAGATGGTCAATCTGTCGGCGGCAAACAACGAGCAAATGTCCGCCGAAAGCTCGAACATGATCTCGTCAATGTTCTCGGTCGCGTGAATGCGGTTGGTAACGGTCTGGAGCCCTTTGAAAAAGGCCAGACGACTGGCTACGTCGCTCGCACCACCCTTATGGATACTGCTCATGTTCGATCAGGTTCCGGAAAATAGGCCCTCATGGCATGGGGCGGGGAGGTTGAAACGGTATTCGAGGCGCTGCAGCAAAGCCCCCCGAACGAGGCGCCTAGAGCACCAACTCCAGCCCATTGTAGAGCGCCCGTGGAGAAAATCTGCCACAGTAGCTCAAGATCTCATCAAGGGTTGTTTGAGCCCGGCTGGGTTTGAGATGTGTGATCCACACCTCCGGATTCGACGTGACCCGTTCGAGAAACACAGCCAGCAGACTCGGACACAGGTGACGCGAGGCCAAAGCGAGATCATGCAGGGCGTCCGGGAAGGCAGTCTCGATGATAAGGTAGCGCAGATCGGGAATCTCATTTATCGCCGCGATCAGGGGCTCTGAATAAGTCGTATCACCCGAGAAAACCAGGCTTCCACCCTCACCCGACACCTGATAGGCGACCGCCGGAACCGTATGTAGGGCGGGCAGGGCCCTGATCTGACGCCCGCCACCCAGCTTGGCGACCTCATCGACCCGCATTTCCTGAAAGCGCAGGAAAGGATTGTGTCGATCAGGTATGGAAGAGAAGTCCGGCCAAACAAGCCAGTTGAAGATATGGGAGCGCAGGATACGCAAGGTTTCCGGCGACCCATGGACGACGATGGGCATGGATCGCGCCTCACCCACGGTGTCCACCAACAGCGGAATCATCGCAATGTGGTCAAGGTGCGCATGGGTCACGAAGACGTGATCAATCTTCAGGAGTTCGTCGTACTCCAGATCACCAACCCCGGTACCCGCATCGATCAGGATGTCATGATCGACCAGCAGAGCAGTGGTGCGCTGGTTGCGCCCACCGATCCCGCCACTGCACCCCAGAACCCGCACCTTCATCTTGTATCCATGAATTTCCGCAAGAGGGGCAACTGGACGGCACGCCCAGATACCGAAATAAGATCCAGCGCCAGTTCATCAGAATACGATCCGACGAGAATGCCGGACGTCAGAAATATCACGCTTCGGTAACGCAGACCCGCAATGATTGCTAATTTTGGACAGTCTGGGAGAAGAATTCCATCTTCACGCCCGCGATCTCGATGATGTCATGATCATTCAGGCGATGCGCCTGGGCATCAAGGGAGTGCCCGTTGACCACGGGAAACACGGTGCCTTCGACATGCGTAATGAAATAGCCATGAGGACGGCGAGTAATCACAGCAACCTGGGTGCCCGGCTTGCCCAATGTGGTCAAGGACTTCGACAACTCGAGCGTGCGGCCGGCGTGGGTCCCGCTAAGAATCTGGATCATCCCTACAACGCTCACCGTAGGCGCAGCCGATACCGCCGCCTCGGCCGCCCCCCCCCCGCTGGCCGGTGCATCGACGGCAAGGGCGGCACCAAAGGACACGGCCTCGTCATGCTCCGAGCCCGCGGTATTCTGCTCCGCCAGGAACTTGAGACGATACTTCCCTAACTCCACCACATCATTGTTCTGAAGAACATGCTTCTTGACGGGCTGGCCGTTGACGTATGTACCGTTGGTGCTGTTCAGATCCTCAAGAAAGGCATCATTCAGGATTGTAACTATCGCAGCGTGCTCCCCGCTGATGGCCAGATTGTCAATCTGGATATCATTGTGGGGCTTGCGACCGATGGTGGTGCGCTCCTTCTCGAGGGGCATTTCCTTCAGAACCAGACCATCCATGCTCAAAATCAACCTGGGCATTGCTTTTTCCTATCCGAAACGAGCCTTAACCGAGTTCTGTACCAAGGCGCACATATGTACAGGACGACACAACGATGACCGACACATTATCCACCCCCCCCCGATCAATGGCCAAATCAACCAGATGTTCAGCCGCAACTTGGGGACTACCACCAAGCGTGACCAGCACTTCGGCAATATCCGCTTCCGAAACCATGTCGGTGAGGCCATCCGAGCACAACAGATAGTGATCGTCGGGCGCCAGAAAAAACGCGGTCACATCAGGCACGACATCTGCCTCAACACCGATCGCCCTTGTCAGCAGGCCACGCAGGGCCACAGGACCCTCGGATGCAGATCCAATCATGCCCGCGTCGCACTGTGCCCGCAATACACTGTGATCGTGTGTAAGACACTCCAGGTCATCACCACGCAATCGATAGAGTCGCGAATCGCCTACGTTGGCAACAAGCAGGACGCCGTCTGCACGAAAGCACCCTGCGACGAGGGTACTCCCCATCCCTCGCAGGCCCGGATCTCGACGCGAGGCCATGAATACCGCCCGATTGGCAAGATACGCCGCATGCCGCAGATCGTCCTCCACAAGCATCTCGCCGTCGACCGCAAGCAAACGCTCCATCCAGGCCAATACCGCCATCTGCGAGGCTTCAGCCCCCCCCGCATGCCCCCCCATGCCGTCAGCCAGGACCGCCAGACCGCGCTTCTCGTTGAAAGCCACGCAGTCTTCATTGCGCAAGCGCACCAACCCGACATGGGAAGCCATTGCCATTCGCCAGTTAGCCTTCCCTTCGCTCACATTGAACATTCCGTCACAAGCGGGACTATAGACACTGTACCCGACGCGGCTCGCAGGCAAGCTGCCATCCCCCGAAGTCAGCCCTACAAATGAAAACCGCGCCCGGGCAAAAGCACGGGCGCGGTTCGCACAAGCTCAGGAGCCTGGTTACAGCATGGCCTTCAGCAGTTTGGCCATCTCGGACGGATTACGCGTCACGGTGAAGCCACACTCTTCCATGATGGCGAGCTTGGCGTCGGCCGTGTCGGCGCCGCCGGAGATCAGTGCACCCGCATGACCCATGCGCTTGCCCGCGGGGGCAGTCACACCGGCGATGAAGCCAACGATCGGCTTCTTCATGTTGGCCTTGCACCACTGGGCAGCTTCGGCTTCATCCGGACCACCGATCTCACCGATCATGATGACGGCGTCAGTATCGGGATCGTCGTTGAACATGCGCATCACGTCGATGTGCTTCAGACCATTGATCGGGTCACCACCGATACCGACGGCGGAAGACTGGCCCAGACCGATTTCGGTCAGCTGGGCAACAGCTTCGTAGGTCAGGGTGCCGGAGCGGGAAACCACGCCGATGCGACCCTTGCGGTGAATGTGGCCCGGCATGATGCCGATCTTGATCTCCTCGGGCGTGATGAGACCCGGGCAGTTGGGGCCCAGCAGCAGGGTTTCCTTGCCGCCAGCCGCAACCTTCTTCTTCATCTTGTTGCGCACTTCCAGCATGTCCCGGACGGGGATGCCTTCGGTAATGCAGATGGCCAGGTCGAGGTCGGCTTCAACGGCTTCCCAGATCGCCGCAGCCGCGCCAGCGGGCGGCACGTAGATCACGGAGACGGTGGCGCCGGTTTCGGCAGCCGCTTCCTTGACGGAGGCGTAGATGGGGATGTCGAAGATCTTCTCGCCAGCCTTCTTGGGGTTAACGCCGGCAACGAAGCATTCCTTGCCGTTGGCGTATTCCTGGCACTTTTCCGTGTGGAACTGACCGGTCTTGCCGGTGATCCCCTGGGTGATGACCTTGGTGTCTTTGTTGATCAGGATGGACATTCGCTAACTCCTTACTTGACCGCGTCGACGATCTTCTGGGCCGCTTCGGCCATGGTGTCGGCAGCGATGATCGGGAGGCCCGAATCGCGCAGGATCTGCTTGCCGATTTCTTCGTTGGTGCCCTTCATGCGGACAACCAGCGGAACCGACAGATGCACTTCCTTGGCCGCGGTCACAACGCCGGTGGCGATGGTGTCGCAGCGCATGATGCCGCCGAAGATGTTGACGAGAATGCCCTTGACCTTGGGGTTCTTGAGCATGATCTTGAAGGCTTCGGTCACCTTCTCGGTGGTGGCGCCGCCGCCCACATCGAGGAAGTTGGCGGGCTCGGCACCGAACAGCTTGATGGTGTCCATGGTGGCCATCGCCAGGCCGGCACCGTTCACCAGACAGCCGATGTTGCCGTCCAGGGAGATGTAGGCCAGATCGAACTTGGAAGCTTCGATCTCGTCGGCATCCTCTTCATCCAGATCGCGGAACTCGACGATTTCGGGATGACGGTAGAGGGCGTTGGAGTCGAAGTTGAACTTGGCGTCCAGAGCCTTGATGGTGCCGTTGCCTTCCAGGATCAGCGGGTTGATTTCCGCCAGGGAAGCATCGGTTTCCATGTAGGTGGTGTACAGCTTCTTGAGGGTGTCCACAGCCTGGGCGGTGGAGCCTTCGGGAACGCCGATACCGTTGGAGAGATACAGGGCCTGTTCGTCGGTCAGGCCGGTGGCCGGATCGACGAAGACCTTGAGGATCTTCTCGGGGGTCGAGTGAGCAACTTCCTCGATGTCCATACCACCTTCGCTGGAGGCCATCATGGCGACCTTCTGCGTGGCGCGGTCGGTCAGCGCGGCAACGTAGTATTCCTTTTTGATGTCGGCGCCTTCTTCGATGAGCAGGCGACGCACCTTCTGGCCTTCGGGGCCGGTCTGGTGAGTGACCAGCTGCATGCCGAGGATCTGCCCGGCGTACTGGCGCACTTCGTCCAGGGACTTGGCGACCTTGACGCCACCGCCCTTGCCACGGCCACCGGCGTGAATCTGGGCCTTGACAACCCAGACCTTGCCGCCCAGCGTTTCCGCTGCCTTGACTGCCTCATCGACTGAGAAACACGGCACGCCGCGCGGCGTCGTGACGCCAAATTTTCTCAGGATTTCCTTGCCCTGATATTCGTGAATTTTCATGGTTGCCCTTCGATCGAAGTCTTGGCCCTGTTTGGACCGCTCACGCTTGGTTGATGGGACTCTTCGGAGTACTTGTACACTCCGCGATGCTGCATGCCGTTCTCCCTCGTCCAGCACACGCACCGCTCCGTTCTTCTTGCTCCTGGACACACTGACCAGACGCAGGAAAGACGACCCTGCCACCGCCACATCCCGGAAACGCCGGAACATGTCGGATTTCGGATCAATGGATTATATACGAAAGAGACCGCATGACCGGTTTCGCGCTGCAGTGCACATGCGGGCACAGACTCTCATTCCGCATCACGCCGACGGTACCAGCGGGGGTAGTAGCGCATGACGGTGTCGGAGGTGGTTTCCAGCGCATGGCAGCGGTCCAGCTGGAACGGTTTTTCCCCATCGTCCTCGTTGTCCCTGCGAAAGGTGGCGAAGGTCTGGATGGCCGCAGTCGGCAAGGACAGCAAGAGTTCGGTCAGGTGGGAACACCCCCTGACGTCAGCGAACATCTCGCCCACCGTGCGCCGGAACCCACGGACCAGGTTTAGACCGATCAAGTGCCGATACGCAGGCCCGATGGTGTCGCACCCCCCGGGGTAGGGCACCCAATCGGACACGGCCTCGACGTCAACAATGACGAAGCTCGCATCAATGGTGACGCGGATGAGCAGATCGTGAACGGGATCACCGGCCCTGCGTACGCCGGAAGCAATCTGGTAATCGGCTTCCTTGAGATCGGTGATACGGGCATCTAGGTCAAAGAGGCCGTCATCGCGGAGGAACCCTTGAACCTCGATTCGGCGGGTATGGACGCGGGCGCGTCCGCAGGTGGGTTCGGAAAGAGGCATGGCAGCGGTAAAAAGATCGGCTTGGAGCGAAAAATTAGGTAAAAACAGGCGTGCACGGCACTCCCTGCAACACTCCGGCCCCGCATCGGCAGACAAGTCGGCGCGACAGGCCGCAAACTTCTTTAGAATACTGTAGCTTCGGTCGCGGTGCGAAGGTTCCGCCGCCGCCCAACATACCCACAAGGCCACCTTTGCCGGATGTCCAACGACTCGTTGATGAACTGCGCGCGCAAGCCCCTCCTCTTACTGATCGCGACGCTCGCCCCCTTCCTCAGTGGCACCCTCCGTGCAGCCGGATTCGGTGAGCTGGTTGTCCATTCGTCGTTGGGAGAACCGCTAAGGGCCGAGGTCGGGCTGGTACGAGCGCCAGGCGAAGCCATCGACGCGGATTGTTTCAAGGCCATGATGGGTGCGGGCGACGACATTCCCTGGATTCACCATGCACGGATCCGGCTGGTCAATGACCGGCTGCTGTTGAGCACCCGGGAGCCCGTCAACCATCCCGTGGCCATGCTCGGTCTGCGGATCGCCTGTGGGTCAGAGCTGCGCAAGGAATTCACCCTTCTCCTGTCTCCTCCGACGATCCGCGATGCCGGGCGGCCCGTCGATCTTCCCATAGGTGCCCCCCCCGGATATCCGGACCTGCCCAGCGCCCCCGCCGCCACGGCCGCGGCCGGTCAGGGTGGGGCTCCGGCCAAGGTGGCACCGCAACGGGTACCGCGCGTGCGCGCGGCGGCTTCGGCCCAGCCGCTCCCCACATCCGCGCCACCGACGCACCGGCAAGCATTCGCAGCAACGGCTGATGCCCCCGTCGCGCGGGCCGTAACGCCGCGCCTTCCCGCCCCCGTACTCCAGCAGGATCGTCTTCTGATCGGAGCTGGTGATGAGGCAGCGCTTATTCCGCTGCGTATGTCGGTGCAGCTCGCCAACCCTCCAAAGAGTGATGACGCTGCCGCCCAGCGCCCCCTGAACCAGGAGCAGCGGACCCTCGCGGAGATAGACGACCGTATCGCGGCTCAGATCGAACTGGATGAGAAGATCAAGCGGCTTGAGGAATACCAGGCCCTGTTGAAGGAACGGGTGGCACAGCTGGATCTTCGACAGCCGGCCGCCTCCCCCGCCGTAGCGGCTTCATCCGCGCCCACCACCTCCCACCCCGCAACGGAAGAGCGTGCTGAAACACTGCTCGCCCAATGGGCGGCTCCGCTCGGCGGCCTGCTGGCAGTTCTCGTCGGCGGGGGAGCCCTGATCTACCTTCGACGTCGGCGCCACAACACCGCGGATTCGCCCGTCACGACCGAGGCCGAATTCCACACCACACTGCAGCATCCTGGCCCCTTTGCCGACACCGAGAGCTCCGGGCTGAAACCACCCGCAGCCAAGACGACCACGACGGCAATGGGAGGTAAGTCCGCGTTACCCGAAATGCGGAAGCCCGTCGTTTCGACGGGAACCTCGCCATCGGCCGACACGGCTTCCGCCGAATGGGCCGAACCGACCTTCGCCCCGGCCCACCCCATTCCTTTTGACGAAACGGTCGATGAGCACGACTCGGCCCTTGAACTGGCCGAGATCATGATGTCCTTCGGGCGCACCCAGGGTGCCGCGGAGACCCTTGCCGACTACATTCGCAACAACCCCCGCCAGGCGGTGAAGCCCTGGCTGAAGCTCCTTGAGGTCTATCACGTCGCTGGCATGCGCGCCGAATTCGAAGCCCTGACCCGCCAGCTCAACAAGACCTTCAACGTCAAGATGATCGGCTGGGGCGACTTCAAGGTTGTCGTAAATGGCGCTGCCGAAACCGTTGAGCAGATGCCCCATGTCGTCCAACGTTTGCAGGAGCTCTGGGGCACACAAGAAGCACAGGCCTACATCCACCAGATCCTGCGTGACAATCGCAACGGCACGCGCCAGGGTTTCCCGTTGACGGTGGTCGAAGAATTGCTGCTGCTGCTAGCGATCCTCGATGATGAGCTTGGCGCCTACAAGCCGCCGGTGGAGCTCAGCCTGGTCGACATGGATCCACCTGAGGAGGGGCGCGCCGACCCGGCCGCGGCGTAAGCCTCAGACCGGGTTGTCCACATCGACGAAGTCCACCTCCAGGCCCCAACGCTCGGCCAGATGCGCCCCTAGTGCCTGGACCCCATAGCGTTCGCTGGCGTGGTGACCTACGGCGAGGTACGCCACCCCCGATTCCCGCGCCAGATGGGTGGTCTGCTCCGATGCCTCACCCGAGACAAAGCAATCCACCCCACAGGCGATGGCTTGCTCGAAATAGCTTTGGGCACCGCCCGTACACCAAGCGATCCGCTTTACCACGCGGGCCGGCTCCCCCAGCAGCAGGGGCTCCCGCCCGAGCCTCGCGGCAAGCTGCCGCACCAGCAATTCGGCCGGGGTCGGCTGGGCAAGCTGCCCGATCCAGCCGATCTCCTGCTCCCCGAAATGCCCCTCCGGAGTCCAGCCCATCAGGCGGCCGAGTTGGGCATTGTTGCCCAGCTTGGGATGGGCATCGAGGGGTAGATGGTAGGCAAACAGGTTGATGTCGCTGCCCAGCAGCGTACCCAGACGCTTGCGGCGCAGGCCCGTGACGCAGGCATCCTCGCCGCGCCAGAAGTAACCATGATGTACCAGCACCGCATCCGCATCCCGGGCAAGCGCAGCATCCAGCAGTGCCTGACTGGCCGTCACCCCGCACACAATGCGACGGATCTCAGCACGTCCTTCCACCTGCAACCCGTTTGGGGAATAATCCCTGAAGCGCCCGACTTCCAGCAGATTGTCGAGATAACGCTGCAATTCGGCTCTTTCCATGGCCGCCTCTCCTTGAAACCCAAGCACCCTGGCTGCGCACCCGCGCGCCACCTCCGACCGATTTTACGATGCATCGCCTGTGGATGATCTTTGCTCAAACAGTTACGGTCACAGTGGCCGTGCTGTTCGTTGTCAGCACACTCAAACCCGAGTGGACCGGTGAGCGCCCCGCCCTGCCCTCCGTGACCATCCAGGAGGCCGCCACGCCGACAGACATAGCTGGGCCGAGGCCGGTCGCCTCCTACGCCGACGCCGCCCGCGTGGCATTGCCGACGGTGGTGCATATCTTTACCAGCAAGGAAGTCAAGGCTCAGCGCCATCCGTTTGCCGACGACCCCCTGTTCCGGCACTTCTTCGGGGATCGCCTCGACAACCGTCCCCAGCAGCGTGCCTCGGGTCTCGGCTCCGGGGTGATCGTCTCGCCGGAAGGCTATATCCTCACCAACAACCACGTCATCGAAGCCGCCGACGAGATTGAGGTGGCTCTCAATGACGGGCGCAAGCTGCCCGCCCGGATCGTCGGCCGTGATCCGGAATCCGACCTGGCGGTGCTGCAGATCAAGGCCGACGGCAAGCTCAAGGCCATCACCTTCGGGCGCACCGAGCAGCTCCACGTGGGCGATGTGGTGCTCGCCATCGGCAATCCCTTCGGGGTCGGCCAGACGGTCACCATGGGCATCGTGTCGGCCCTCGGACGCTCCCATCTGGGCATCAACACCTTCGAGGACTTCATCCAGACTGACGCGGCCATCAACCCGGGCAACTCTGGTGGTGCCCTCATCGATACGGCCGGCACCCTGGTGGGCATCAATGCCGCCATCTACTCCCGCTCCGGGGGCTCCCTGGGCATCGGCTTTGCCATCCCCGTCTCCCTGGCCCGCAGCGTGATGGAGCAAATCATCCAGAACGGTTCGGTCACACGGGGCTGGATCGGCGTCGAAGTCCAGGCCATCACTGCCGAGCTCGCCGAGTCCTTTGGAATGGTCTCCAGTGAAGGCACCCTGATCGCCGGCGTGATGCGCGGCAGCCCGGCTGAACGGGCCGGCGTGAGGCCGGGAGACGTCCTGCTCGCCGTCGAAGGTCGCAAGGTCAACGACCCGCAGGCCATGCTGGAAGCCATCGCAGCGCTGGCCCCCGGCCGCAAGGCGGGTTTCGAGCTGCGCCGCGGCAAGGAAAAACTGGATCTGAAAGTCGAAATCGGTCGCCGCCCCGCCCTCTCCCGGGGCGACTGAGGCCGTCTCCCCCGGCTCGGAAGCACCGGTTTCCGTGGGGGAAAATTGACATTCCTCCGGTAGGCCTCTGAAATTGGCGGCACAAACATAATTGGAGGCAGCCGCCCATGAAACACCCCTTGCCGCCCTACCCCCACCTGCTCGCGCCCCTCGACCTGGGTTTTCTCTCGCTTCCCAACCGGGTGCTGATGGGCTCCATGCACACCGGCCTGGAGGAGATGGACCACCCCTTCGAGCGCATGGCGGCCTTTTATGCCGCTCGGGCCCGTAGCGGCGTCGCGTTGATCGTCACCGGTGGCTTTTCACCAAACCGTGACGGCGGCATCCACCAGGGGAGCTCGGTGCTGGACAACGAAGCCGAGGCCGCCAGGCACCGGACCATCACCGACGCCGTGCACGCCGAAGGCGGACGCATCTGCCTGCAACTCCTGCATACCGGGCGCTATTCCTATGGCCGCCAGCCAGTGGCCCCCTCCGCCATCAAGGCCCCCATCAATCCGGTCCCCCCCCGGGCCCTGAGCGAGGACGAGATCCTCCAGACCATCGCCGACTACGCCCGCAGCACCGCCCTGGCCCGCCAGGCCGGTTACGACGGTGTCGAGGTGATGGGCTCGGAGGGCTATCTGATCAACCAGTTCCTGGCCCCCGGCACCAATTTCAGGGATGACCGCTGGGGCGGCAGCTTCGAGAACCGCTGCCGCTTCGGGCTGGAAGTGCTGCGTGCCGTGCGGGCCGCCGCCGGCCCGGACTTCATCCTCATCTTCCGCCTGTCCCTGCTCGACCTCGTCGAGGGCGGCAGCACCTGGGATGAGGTCGAAGCCTTTGCCAAAGCGGCAGAAGGCACGGGCATCAACCTGCTGAACACCGGCATCGGCTGGCATGAGGCACGCATCCCCACCATCATGAGCAGCGTACCGCGGGCCGCCTTCAGCGCCTTCAGCGCCCGCCTGAAGAAGGTGGTGAAGCTGCCCGTGATCACCAGCAACCGCATCAACGACCCCCAGGTGGCGGAAGACATCCTGGCCCGCGGCGACGCCGACCTGGTGTCCATGGCCCGCCCCTTCCTGGCCGATGCTGCGTTCGTGGCCAAGGCCGCCGCCGGCCGTGCCGACGCCATCAACACCTGCATCGCCTGCAACCAGGCCTGCCTGGATCATATCTTTGCCGGCAAGGCGGCCTCCTGCCTGGTCAATCCGGATGCCTGCCGGGAATACGAGCCCGCCCCTCCGGCCATTGCCGCGGCAAGAAACGTGGCCGTGGTGGGCGCCGGCCCGGCAGGGCTGGCCGCGGCCACCACATTGGCCGAGCGCGGACATCGGGTCAGCCTGTTCGACGCTACCGAGCACATCGGCGGCCAGTTCAACTACGCCCGCAAGATCCCGGGCAAGGAAGACTTCGCCGAAACCTTGCGCTACTTCCGCACCCGCCTGCGCGAGCTGGAAGTGAGGCAACAGCTCGGCCGCACGGTGCAGGCCGCCGACCTTGCCGGCTTCGACCATGTGGTCGTAGCCACAGGCATCATCCCGCGCCGTCCGCCCATCCCCGGCCTGGATCACCCCAAGGTGGCCAGCTACATCGACGTCATTGAGGGGCGCCACCCGGTGGGTCGCAAGGTGGCACTCATCGGCGCCGGCGGCATTGGCTTCGACGTGGCCGAGCTGCTCACCCACCCGGGCGACAACCCCGACCCCATTGCTGCCTACCGGGCGGAATGGGGCATCGACGCCGCCTACACCGACAACCGGGGCGGCCTCACCCCGGCGCACGTGCCGACGCCGGTACGCGAACTGTGGCTCCTCCAGCGCAAGACCGGAAAGCTGGGCGCGGGGCTGGCCAAGACCACGGGCTGGGCGCGCAGCCTGTTGTTGAAGAAGCGCGGCGTACACATGCTCGGCGGCGTGGAGTATGTGGGCATCGACGACGCTGGCCTGCACATCCGGGTGGACGGACAGGACCGCCTGCTGGAGGTGGATACCGTCGTACTGTGCGCAGGGCAGGAGCCCCGGCGGGAGTTGGCAGAAGGCCTGACTGCTGCCGGGACGCCCTTCACCCTGGTGGGCGGCGCCGATGTAGCCGCCGAACTGGATGCCAAACGGGCCATCTGGCAGGCCACGGAGTTCGCCCGGCAGTTCTGAGCGATCGCCTGACAGGCGTCTGCACGCGTCTCCCGTAGGGGCGACTTCAGAGGGTGTCGCAAAACTCGTCGCCAACTAGGCATTCACGATGGACTCGGCACCAAACGCGGTTCAGTCACCCGAAAATGCCACGTTTTTGCAAGCTAAATGCCGTTTTTGATCTCATAACGCAGGTGTCTCGGCTGTGCAAAATGGTTTTACAACACCCTCTGAAGTCGCCCATCGCGCGCTGAGCAAAGGCAGGCCGTCGATTGACCCACGGGAGACTGAAGTCGCCCTCACAGTCCCTCCGGCAAACGCCATACCGCAGCGGCAAGGGCTCGGTGCGTCCGGCAGACCGTGCTAAGGGGACATGCGCCGGCCCCAGAAGTCCACCACATCGATCATCCGGTTGGCAAAACCCCACTCGTTGTCGAACCACACCAAGAGGTTGAGAAGGCGATCACCGCTCAGGCGCGTCTGGCCTCCATCCACGATGGCGGAGTGCGGACTGTGATTGAAATCGATGGAGGCATGGGGGTGATCGGTGTACATCATGCGCCCCGCGCCCCCGCCCTCCGTCGCCTTGCGCAGCAAGGCCTTGACCTCCGCCGCTGTGGTACCCTGGCCCAGGGTGGCCACCAGATCGATGGCGGACACATTCACCACGGGCACCCGGATTGCCTTGGATTCGATACGCCCGGCCAGCTCGGGCAACAAACGCTGCACGCCCCTGGCCAAGCCCGTGGACACCGGGATCATCGACTGCATGGCCGAACGGGTCCGATGCAGGTCGCTATGATGGTAGCCGTCGATCAAGGGCTGGTCGTTCATCACCGAATGCAGCGTTGTGAGCATGGCGTGCTCCAACCCGAAGGCCTCATCGAGGATGGACAGCACCGGCACGATGGCATTGGTGGTGCAGGACGCGGCCGAAACGATGCGCTCCATACCCGTGAGGAGTTCGTGGTTCATGCCGAACACGATGGTCTGATCCACGTCTTCGGCCGTCTGGCCGGGGTGGGATAGCAGCACACGCCGGCAACCGGCAGCGAGAAAGCGCTCCAGATCCGGGCGATGGCTGTAGCGGCCGGAAGCCTCGACCAGCACATCCACCCCCAGTTCGCCCCAAGCCACGCCCTCCGGCGTATCCGCGTGAAAGACCCGAATCGTCCGCCCGTCGATGCACAGGCTGCCCGGCCCCACCTCTACGGTGCCCGGAAAGCAGCCATGGGTCGAGTCAAAGCGTGTCAGATAGGCCATGCTCTCCAGGTTGGACGGCTCATTGATGGCCACCACCTCGAAGTGCCCGCGTGCCGGCGAGGCCAGCAAGGCCCTCAGGAAACACCGCCCGATCCGCCCATAGCCATTGATTGCAATCCGTAGCGCCATACCCTTCATCCTGTCCTGTCCGGCAACCGCCCCCGGGCGGCACCGCATAAGGCCTCAGCCGCGTTCGAGATCCCGCGCACCGAAACGCGTACCCAACATCATCCCGAGCCCCATGGCGACCACGTAGCCCATGGCCTCGCCGTTCCCCCCTGCAGCGACCAGCAGAGCCGGGCCGGGGCAGTACCCGGACAGCCCCCAACCCACGCCAAATAGGAGACTGCCAAGGACCAGACGCCCCTCGACCGGCCCGTGGGGTGGCGCAGGGAAACGGCTCCGCCGCCCCCATTGGAACACCGGCAGCGCAACCGCTATCGCTCCCCCCATCACCAGAGCGAGGGACGGATCCCAGCGCCCGCCGACATCGAGAAAAGCCTGCACCTTAGCCGGCTCCACCATGCCCGACACCATCAGGCCGATACCGAACAGCAGCCCCGCCACGCCGGCAACGCCCCCTTCCACGAGATGCCTCATGCCTGCGCCATCGAGAGCCATCGCAACACGGCCACCGTCGCCATGCCCGCCCCCATGAAACACAACACGGCCACGAGCGAGCGCGGCGAGAGGCGAGACAGCCCGCACACCCCGTGGCCGCTGGTACAACCGCGGGCGATGCGCGTTCCATAGCCGGTCAGCAATCCGGCCACGAAGAGCACGGGCAGGGGCACATCGAACCGGCCCTCGCCCCCGGAAGGCTGCCCTCCAAGCACCCAGGACGCCGCCACCAGCCCCATCAGGAAAGCCCATCGCCACCCGCCCCCGTCACGGGCGCCCCGCAGCGCCTCGCCGAAGATCCCGCTGACGCCGGCAGTCCGGCCGGTCACTGCAAACAGCAAGGCCGCGGCAAGCCCGATCAGGGCACCACCGCCAAGAGACGTCCCGGGCGTAAATTGAGCCCAGTCGATGATCATTCGAGAACCTCCGTCATACATCCGCCCGGCAGCCTGTCTCGCTAGCGCCGGCACCCGAGAGGGCGCGAGTGTACCCCGGACTCGCCGTGACACCCACCACGGCGACGCGGTGTCCGGAAGAGGGCATGGGTGCGTCGATTGAAGCGACCGAAGATCCCGGCCACAATCAGCGTCACTTCTCCACATCCGGAGCCCATGCCCATGAACACCCCGTCAACACCGGCCGACGGCCCCGTCAGCCGAATCGCCCGGCGCAAGGCGAAAACAGGCTGTGATGGCTGTTACGAGGCCATCGTGCGTGGCATGTTTGCGGAAACAGCCCGTTTTCCGGGCTTCCTGGGCGCCGACCTCATTCCCCCCTCGGCCCCCGGCGAGCTCCATCAGGTGGTCATGCGCTTTGCCTCCCAGGCAGACCTCGACCGCTGGGATGCCTCGGAAGCGCGGCAGGCATGGCATGCACGCCTCCAGACTGTGGCGGACGGCGATCCGGATTACCGTCTGCTGACGGGTCTGGAAACCTGGTTTTCCTTACCGGCCACAGCGGTGAATCATCCACCGGTACGCTGGAAAATGGCGGCACTTACCTGGCTGGGGATTTTCCCGACCGTATCCCTGTTGCTCCATGTCGTGGCGCCATTGCTCTCAGCCTTGCCTTTCCTGGTGCGCACGGCGGTGATCACGGCGCTGGCCGTCCTCATGATGACCTGGCTGGTCATGCCCCACCTGGTGAGGCTCTTCAAACCCTGGCTCACCCGCACCAACATGAACTAGTTCGCAGGTCCGCAAACAACACAGTCACTTGTGGCGAATTTAACGTATTTAACATTTAAACATGAACTACAGTGCAGATGAGACCAAAGACAGCCCTGGATAGCCTTGGACAAAGGCCCGATCCAACCCGACACGATGACCGACCCCAACTCCAACACCTCCCAGTCCCGCCGGCTTGAGTGCCTGGCCCGTCAACTCGAAGCAGCAGAGCAGGAACGTGCAAACGCCCTCAGCCTGCTTGAAAGGGCGAGAGCCGAACTGGCCCGTACCCAGAGTGAACGGGATCGCGCCGTAAGCGCCCTCATCGGGCTACGCAAGGAAACCTTCTTCAATCTGGCCCGCGACGCCGAAAGGCGGGATGGTGAGTCCCCCATGCACACGGTCCGGATAGGTGCCTACGCAAGCCTGATCGCCACCAGTCTGGGCTGCACGCCGGCCTGGAGCGAGATGCTCGAGACCGCAGCGCAGATGCACGACATCGGGAAGATCGGCATCCACGACAGCATCCTCAGCAAGACCGGCCCGCTCACCACCGAGGAATGGCGAATCATGCGCGAGCACCCCCGCATTGGCGCCGCCATCATCGGACAGTCCGAGGAACCGCTGCTCCAGCTGGCCGGCGAGATCGCCCTGACCCACCACGAGCACTACAACGGAGCTGGCTACCCCCGGGGCCTGTGTGGCAATGACATCCCCCTTGCCGGGCGAATCGTCGGCGTGGCCGACTTCTTTGACGCCCTCACCCATGACCGCAGCTACCGCAAGGCACTGCCCGTGGATACCGTGCTGTCGATGATCCGCGAGCGCCGCGGTGAACAGTTCGACCCCCAGGTCGTCGACGCCTTCCTGCGTATCAGCGGCCAGATCAAGGCCGCTCGCCAGCGCATCGTCGAGCAGGAGCGCTTCAGCCAGGCCACGGCCGGCTGGGACGGTGACTGGTGGATGCTCGCCTGAGCTTGTGGAGAAAGCGTAGCGAGCGGTTCGAGCGCTCGCCGAGAAACACACCCGTACAAGGGGTACTGCCAGCATCCGCAAGCCGCCGGGCGGCTTCCCTCTCACCCGCTTCTGGTGGAAACTGGCGGACATGACAACGCCCCCCGTTTCCCCCGTCCCCCTCTCCTTTCTCGATCTTGTGGCCGTCCGCGAGGGCGGTACCGTGGCCGAGGCGCTCGCCATTGCGCTCCAGACTGCCCGGCATGCCGAAGCCCTTGGCTTCACCCGCTACTGGCTCGCCGAGCACCACAACATGGCAGGCATCGCCAGCTCCGCCACCGCAGTGCTGGTCGGCCACATCGCCGGCGGCACCCGAACAATCCGGGTCGGCTCCGGTGGCATCATGCTGCCCAACCATGCGCCGCTGGTAGTGGCCGAAGCTTTCGGCACCCTGGCCGAGCTCTACCCGGGTCGGATCGACCTGGGCCTGGGGCGTGCCCCCGGCACCGACGGCATGACCCTGCGTGCCCTGCGCCGGGATCGCATCGAACGGGAAGAAGACTTCCCGCGGGACGTGGCCGAGCTGCAAAACCTACTGGCCCCGGCCAAGCCCGGCCAGCAACTCATCGCCATGCCCGGTGCCGGCACCCGGGTTCCGATCTGGCTGCTTGGCTCGAGCCTGTTCTCGGCACGACTGGCCGCCGCCCGGGGGCTGCCCTATGCCTTTGCGTCACATTTCGCGCCACGTCTCCTGCTGCAGGCGATCGACCTCTATCGCAGGGAGTTTCAAGCCTCCGACACGCTCACCAAGCCCTACGTGATCATCGGTGTGCCACTCATCGCGGCCCCCACCGACGCCGAGGCAGACTTCCTGGCGAGCAGCACCTTCCAGCGCGTTCTAGGGATCCTGCGGGGTGATCGGCGTCGCCTGCAAGCGCCCCAGCCTGATTTCATGGCCCGGCTATCCGCCGACGAACGGGCCGCCATCGCCGACTTTCTCGGCGCCGCCGTCATTGGTGGCCCCGACACCGTGCGCGACGGACTTGCCCGCCTCATCTCGGCCACAGGCGCGGACGAATTGATGCTGGTCTGCGACATCTTCGACCCGGCTCTGCGCCTGCGCTCCCTTGACCTCGCCGTCTCCGCCCGCGACGCCCTGGGCCGTGGCACGAGCGCATGACCCCGGACGATCTCCAAGCCCTGGTCGATCTGCCCATGCCTTTTGGCAAGTACAAGGGGCGTGCCATTGCCGATCTGCCGGGCCATTACCTGGCCTGGTTCTCCCGCCACGGATTTCCCCCAGGCCGGCTGGGCCACCTCCTAGCGCTGATGCACGAGCTCGACCACAATGACCTGCGCGCCCTGCTTCAGCCGCTTCGCACCTCCGGCCCAGGTCTCAAGACATCGCAAGCCCACCCCCAAGGCGAACCCTGATGCCCCCCGATCATGGCTGGAAGGGCCAGAACAGGGGGATCAGGGCACTGAACAGTAGCCAGCTAATGATGTTCATAGGAATGCCCAGACGGGCAAAGTCGCCGAAGCGGTAGTTCCCCGCACCATACACAAGGGTGTTGGTCTGGTAGCCGATGGGGGTGGCAAAACTACAACTTGCCGCAAACATGACACCCGCCACAAAGGGGCGAGGGTCAACACCCATCTGCTGGGCCAGACCGATCACGACCGGGGTGAAGAGCACAGCAATGGCATTGTTGCTGAGCACTTCGGTGGCGATGGAGGTGATCAGGATAACCAGTGACAGCATCAACCACGGCGACTGCCCCCGCCCCAGTTCCGCGAGCTCCACGGCCAGCATGCGGTCGAGCCCGGAGCTACGCATGGCGATGCTGATGGCAAGCATGCCGAAGATCAGTATCAGAATAGGCCATTCGATGGACTTGTAGGCTTCCTCACTGGTGATGCAGCCGGTAAGCACCACCAGCACCGCACCAATCAGGGCCAAGCCCTCGATTGGCATCACATCCAGGGCCGCCAGCAGCATCACCCCGACAATGGTCCCCAGGGCGATCGGCGCCTTGTGACGGCGACTAGCCAGTTGCCGACCCTCGGTGAGGGGAATAAGGTCGCCGTTGTCGCAGAAGCGCTTGATCTGCTCTGGCGTGCCTTCGACGAGCAACACATCCCCCACCTGCAACTGAAAGTCGCCACCAACCTGCGAGATCGACGCGTCGCGCCGATGGACGGCGACGAGGTGGATACCGTAACGGGCCAGCAGATCGAGATCGCGGACCGGGCGCAGCACATAGCGCGACGTCTGGCCGACGATCGCCTCCACCGTCACCACATCACGACGCCGCAGGGTTTCCAGATCCTGATCGCTGACCTGAGGCTGCGCCTGCAGCCCCACCAGATCCGTACTGTGCAGGACCATGACCGCACTGCTGCAGCTATGCACCACCACCCGGTCTCCTGCCTCCAGGCGGGTATCCGGATCCGGATTGGCAAGCTCGGCTTCCCCTCTCACCAGATTGAGCACCTGAATCGTGCCGTTGCTGAGGGAGGCCTCCTTCAGGGTTTTACCCCGCAGGCGCGAGTGTTCGGGCACGAACAGCTCGGTCATGAACCAGCGTTCGCCGCTCCCTGTGAACTGCTGGGTCAAGGTCTCCCGCGTAGGCAAGAGACGCGGTGCGAATACCAGCATGAACGCGAAACCCACAGCCGCCATCACCAGGGCCGGCAGACTGATCTCGAACATGGAGAAGGGCTCCAGGCCCTGCGCCCGGGCCACGCCGTCCACAAGGATGTTGGTGGATGTTCCCACCATGGTGACCAGCCCACCGAGAATGGTGGCGTAGGAAAGGGGAATCAGCAGCCGTGAGGGGGCCAGGCCACTGCGGCTGGCCACTGCGATGACCGCGGGGATCATGACCATCACCACCGGCGTGTTGTTGATGAAAGGCGACACCAACAGACTGGTGAGCATCAACGCCGCCAACAAGCGCCGCTCGCTGCCCCCCGCAACCGCAGACAGCCACCCGCCCAGGGCGTCCACGCAGCCGGTGCGCGCCAAGGCGCCGCTGATGATGAAAAGGCAGGCGATGGTGATCGGCGCACTATTGCCGAACACCCCCAGCACCTCCTTGGACTTCAATACGCCCGCGACCAACAGGATCGCCACCGCCCCCATCACCGCCACATCGGGCTTGACCCACTCCCGCAGGAAAGTGACAAACAGACCGATCAGAACAAGACCGACAAAGGACGCTGCATAAGTCTCGGGAAACAGCATTCTGTGCATTCAAGGCATGGAAAGGCCGGATCTTAGCGTCACGGCAGAAGAGCCCTAAATATCAAATCCTGGAATGCTTATTCTCCAGATCCAGGATCGCCCCAGCGAACGACACGCGCCCGGAGGTCGCGGTGACGAAGCGGTGTCCCGCCCCCTCGGAAGGACGTACAAGCAGCGCGCACAAGCAAAAAGGCCCAAGCACCTAAATGCTTGAGCCTTTTTGCTTGTGTTTGGTTGCGGGGGCAGGATTTGAACCTGCGACCTTCGGGTTATGAGCCCGACGAGCTGCCAGACTGCTCCACCCCGCGTCTGGAGGGGGCGAATACTAAGCGCTAATCAATGAAACGCCAAGCGATTTCTCTCGGCCATGGTCGCTCGACGATTTGAAAGGGACGACACCGGCCTTCCCCCCGAAAAGCACAGAACCCGGCCCGAACCAACAGCGAGAAGTGCCAGCCCTGGGAACTAACCCGCGCGCAAACCCGATCTGGTGCCCCCTGACGGAATCGAACCGCCAACTGATGATTACAAGTCAACTGTTATACCACTTAACTAAGGGGGCTCGTGGAGGCAAACGAGTCGTCTCCGGCAATGCATGGCATGGACGGAGAAGGCTGCACTGCACTATCCTTTCAGAAGGCGCAGGCCCGAGCGAGGGCCGGATTATAAACAGAACCGACCCATTCACGCAGCCCTCCGAACACGCATGCCACCTGCCATCAAGCCGGACGCCCCCCGCGGGGAGCCAGACAGCACCGCCAAGCCCCCCATCCGTCTGCTGTTCATCGAGGACTCGGAGAACGACGTCCTGCTCATCCTGCATCAATTCCGGAATGCGGGCTATGCCCCTACCCATCTGCGCGTGGCCTCGCCCGCCGAGATGCGCGCTGCCCTGGAACGGGAACCCTGGGATCTCATCCTGTGCGACCACAACCTGCCCGGCTTCAGCGCCCAGGGGGCCTTGCGCCTGAGCCGCGAGCTGGCCCTCGACCTTCCCTTCATCATCGTCTCGGGCGTGATGCAGGAAGACGAAGCCATCGCGGCAATGCGGGCAGGTGCCCACGACTACCTGAGCAAGAACAAACTCGACCGCCTGATCCCCGCTGTCGAACGCGAGCTGCGCGAGGTGGCCAATCGTCGCGAGAAGCGTCAGGCCGAACACACCCTGCGCCAGAGCGAAGCGCGCCTGCGTGCCCTGACCGACAACATCCCCGGCGTGGTCTTCCAGATGGGCTACACGCCGGATCGCACACTGGGCTTCCAGTACCTCAGCGAAGCCGCTGCAATGCTCTTCGGCGCCCCGGCAGAAGAACTCATCGGTGGTTCCTCCGGCTGGATGAGCTGGCTGCTGGATGAAGACCTGCCCGGCTTCATCGACGCCGCCGAGAGCTCTGCAGAAAGCCTGTCGACCCTCAACTGGGAGGGCCGCATCCAGCTTCCCACCGGCGAACAGAAATGGATCAACCTGCGCAGCTCACCACGCCTGTCCGAATGCGGCAAGGTGGTATGGGAAGGCGTCATGTGGAACATCACCCACAGCAAGCATGTGGAGGCCGACCTGCGCGAGTCCCGCAGCCAGCTCGCCGCCCTCTCCAACCACCTGCAGCGCATCAAGGAAGAAGAGCGGGAACGCATCGCCCGCGACGTACATGACGTGCTCGGCGGCACCCTGGTGGCCATGAAGTTCGAGATGTCCCTGCTTGAATCCAAGCTCGACAGCCAGCTCGCCCAGGCCCGGGAACGGGCCCGCAACGTGGGCCGCATGGTGGACGACGCCATTGCCACGGTCGGCCGCGTCACCCGCGAGCTGCGCCCCGGAATCCTCAAGGACTTTGGCCTCGCTGCCGCCATCGAATCCCAGGGAGAAGACTTCGCCCAGCGCACCGGCATCACTTGTAACATTCTTTGCACCGATCACGACCTCGACCCGGACTACGATACGGCCTTGGCCCTGTTCCGCATCTTCCAGGAAGCGCTGACCAACGTCAGCAAGCACGCGGGCGGCACGGAAGTTCGCGTACGGTTGATGCAGGAGGGCGATGAGGTCGTACTCGAGATTGCCGACGACGGTTGCGGACTGGCTGCCACCGACCTCCAGAAGCCCCGCTCCTTCGGGCTGCGGGGCATCCGGGAGCGCATGAGCAGCCTTGGCGGGCGCCTCGAGCTCAACCCGGTCGCTCCCCATGGCACTTGCCTCGTACTGCGGGCTCCACTATTGCCGTACCAGAGCGACGAGGCACAGAACAACAACCGGAGTGACCCAAGATGAGCAAGCCCATCCGAGTCCTGATTGCCGATGACCACGCCATCGTTCGACAGGGACTGCGCCAGATTCTCTCCGACACGCCCGACCTCACCGTGGCGGGCGAAGCCGAGAACGGCGTCCAGGCGGTGCAGATGGTGCGCTCGGGTGAATGGGACGTGGTCCTGATGGATGTCTCCATGCCGGACCGAAACGGCATTGACGCCCTCAAACTGATCAAGAAGGAATTCCCACGCCTTCCCGTACTCATTCTCAGCATGTACCCGGAAGAGCAATACGCCATCCGCGCCCTCAAGGCCGGCGCCTCCGGCTACCTTACCAAACAGAGCGCGCCCGACCTCCTCGTCACCGCCATCCGACAGGTGGCGAGCGGCAAGAAGTATGTCAGCCCCTCCCTCGCCGAAGAGCTGGCCAATGCCATCGGTGAAGACACCGAGCGCCCCGCCCACGAGAAACTGTCTGATCGGGAATACCAGACCCTGTGCATGATCGCCTCGGGCAAGACCCCCACCGAAATTGCCGAAGCGCTCAATCTGAGCGTCAAGACCGTCAGCGTCTATCGCGCCCGCCTGCTCGAGAAGATGCATCTGCGCAACAACGCCGAACTCACCCACTACGGCCTCAAGCACGGTCTGGCCGAGTAGGGCTCGCGCGGCCCGCGCCACTCGAACCGTCGCCAACGCGGCAAGACAGAATTAATCAGGGTAAGAAGGGCTTCGGGGCTCAAGACGGCGATCGAACCGCCGATATTCAAAAGGATTTTCCTTCGATCCGAACATGAGCCCAAGCGGCATTGCATCACAGCAGGACGCCGGATGATTCAACGCCCCCCAGCCCCGCGCCGACCCAAAATGACCGACACCAGCCAACCCTCTGACGTCGCACGTGAAACCCTGCGCCAGCTCGCCCTGAGGCGCATCGCACCGACGCCGGACAACTACCGTGCCCTCTACCATGAGATCGCCGGATCGGCGGCCGAAGACATCTTTCCGGAACGTGCGCTCAAGCAGATCGCGGCAGCCCTGCCGCGGCACAACCACGAATCCCTGCGTCTTGCCCGCGACTTCGAAACGGCGATTGCCGCATCCGACTGGAATGCCCTGCGTGGCGTGCTTACCGAAGGCTTCGCCCGCACCGAACAACTCAGCTTCAACTGGAGCCCCCTGCTGCGGGACCTCATCACCGAATGGGACCGACGCCAGTCCGGACTCACCCAGGCCCGCAAACGGGACATGCTGGACCGCGTCCTCTCCGCATCCGGTGGCAACCCTGACAAACTCCACGAACGTCTTCAAGGCCTGCTCCGAGCATGGTCCCGAAATGGGGACGAGGAGCTGCCCGGCAGCGCGCCCCTCCTCCCTGCGGACAACACCGACGCCCCGAGCGTTGCCGTCGCCATCCCCCAGTCTGCATGCGCGCCGGAATCGAACGGAGCCCTGGCCGAGATGCTTGCTACATTGCTGGCCAGCCTGGCAGGCCAGTTACGTGCAACAGCCCCCGAGCTTGCGTGCGAAGCGGACGCCCTCGCCAATATCCTCCGTGCTAACCCCGAACCCGCCGCCGTGCGCGAGCGCCTGGATCGCCTGCGTGCCGGTCTGGACTGGGCGGCGGAGGACCAGCTAGCCCTGCGTGAAGCACTGGAGCGCGTACTCCACCTGATCCTTGAGAACATCAGCGAACTCGTCATCGACGACCGCTGGTTGCACGGCCAGATCACCCTGATGGGAGAGATGTTCGACCAGCCACTCGACGTGCGTATCCTCGGGGAACTGGAAAGCCGTCTGCGCGACGTCATCACCCGCCAGGGCGCCATCAAGACCGAGCTTGGTGAAGCTCAGGCACGGCTCAAGGAAATGCTCGCCCGCTTCGTGGACCGTCTGGGGGATTTCTCCGAATCGACCGGTGACTATCACGACAAGATCGAGAAGTGCGCCGAGCGCATCGTCGGCGCTGCGGACATCACCGAACTCACCGACGTCATTGCGGAAGTGATGCGCGAGACGCGCACGGTCCAGGAATCCACCCGCCGCTCCCGCGAGCAGATCCAGGAACTGCAGGCCCGCGTTCACGACGCCAACCACGAGATCAGCCGTTTGCAGGTCGAACTCGAACAGACCAGCGAGATGATCCGCCATGATCCCCTCACCGGTGTGCTCAACCGCAAGGGTCTTGACGAAGCCCTGGCCCGTGAGACGGCCCTGGCCCGACGCCGCGGAACCGGCCTGTGCCTGGGCCTGCTCGACGTGGACAACTTCAAGCAGATCAACGACAACCACGGTCACCAGACCGGTGACGAAGCCCTGCAACACCTCGTCGAAGTGGTCCGCGAAAACGTGCGCCCGCAGGATTCCGTTGCCCGCTACGGTGGCGAGGAGTTCGTTATCCTCCTCCCCGACACCGGCCTCGACAGCGCCGTTGCCACCCTGGTCAGGCTGCAACGCGCCCTCACCAAGCGCTTCTTCCTGGCGCGGGAACAGAAGCTGCTGATCACCTTCAGCGCCGGCGTGGCCGAACTCCGCGACAGCGAAACGCCCGAAGACGCCATCGACCGCGCCGACAAGGCCATGTACATCGCCAAGCGTTCCGGCAAGAACCGGGTGCTCGCCGCCCCCTGAGCGCATACCGGTCGCGACGGCCGGATTATGCTAAAGTCGTATCGAAATGACATTCATCTCGATACGTTCAGCATACGCACTCCTCGTCTTTTTGCCGGCAATCACGCTGGCGGCGGAGCCCATCGGCCGGCTCTTTTTCAGCCCTGCCGAGCGTGTCGGCTCCAACCAGCAGCTGGTGGCCTCCCCACCACCCGCCGCGCCGCCGCGGCTCGACGGCATCATCACCCGCAGTGCCGGCAATCCCACCCTGTTTCTCGATGGCCAGGCCACCGCAGCCCATCCCGGCCAGGTGCGCATGGGCGATGCCACCGCCCGGGTCGCCGCGCGTGACGGGCGCTGGCACCGCCTGCGGGTCGGCGATCCGCCCCCCCGATGACCCTTGGATGCGCCACAGGCTCTGCCCAGCGGGGCATGATGCTGCCCGCCCTGGTGCTGCTGCTCGGCTTCGGCGGCCTTGGCTGGCTGCTGGCCCGCCTCGATACCGCCGCAGATCGGGCCGCCCACCAGCTCGCGGCCGATCTCCGCACCGAACGGGCACTGCAGACTGCCCGGGACGCCCTGCTTGGCTTCGCCGCCACCTACCGCAACAAGGAGCATCCGACGGCCGATTTCGGCTACCTGCCCTGTCCCGACCTGGACGGCGATGGCTCCTCGGAAACCTGCGGCCAGCAGGGCCAACCCGTGGTCGGCCGCCTGCCCTACCTCACCCTCAACCTGCCCGATCTGCGGGATGGCAGTGGCGAATGCCTGTGGTATG
>NZ_JAFLDT010000017.1 GCF_017302315.1 Zoogloea sp. | reverse complement strand
CCCCGGCAGCCGGGCCTGGCGCCACCCGGATCACCGCGGACCGGGTGAGCGGCCGTCAGGATGTGGATGCCGTTGCCGAGGGCAACGCCACGCTGCTGCGCGACGCCACCCGCGTTGATGGTGACCGCCTCCAGTATTTCGAGCTCACCGATGAGGTTGAGGCCACCGGCAATGTGCGCGTGCTGCGCGGCACCGACGAGATGACCGGTCCCCATGCCCGCATCAAGGTGCAGGAACAGTCCGGGGTCTTTGATTCACCCAGCTATGCCATCAGCCGGCCCGCCCGACCGCCGCGTCCCGGCCAGGCGCCGCTGCTTCCCGGTCAGGCCCTGCCCGCCAGCCAGCAGCCCATCAGCGGGCATGGCTCGGCCGATTCCCTCGTGCTGGAGGGCGAAAACCAGTTCCGCTTCTCCAATGCTTCATGGACTAGCTGCAAGCCGGCTCGCCCCGACTGGTACCTGCAGGCCAAGGAGCTGGATCTGGATTACGACACGGAAGTGGGCGAGGCGCGCCATGGCACCCTGTGGTTCAAGGGCGTACCGCTGGCCTATCTGCCGTGGGCTGACTTCCCCCTCGGTGAGAGCCGCAAGTCCGGCCTCCTGTCGCCCACCTTCGGCACCTCCAACAAGGTCGGCTTCGATCTGTCGGTGCCCTACTACTTCAACCTCGCGCCGAACTACGACGACACCCTCACCACCCGCCTGATGGGGCGCCGGGGACTGCAGTTCCGCAACGAGGCGCGCTACATCAATCCGAACTACCGGGGCATCACCTACCTGGAATACATGCCCCAGGATCAGGTGGAGGGGCGTAGTCGTTACGTGGGGTCGGTGCGCCATGACCACAACTTCGGTGGTGGCTGGACCAGCAACATCAATTTCAACGGTGTCTCCGACCCGCGCTACTTCATCGACCTCAGTACGCGCCTGGCTTTGACGTCCCAGGTGAACCTGCTGCGCCAGGGCTCGGTGACCTACGCGGGCGGCGGCTGGTGGACCGCCACCGGCATGCTGCAAGCCTTTCAGACCCTGGATGATCCCAAGACCGGCGCCGCGCCCGTCAGCACGCCCTACAAGCGTCTGCCCCAGTTGATGTTGATGGCGAATCGCCCGGACATGCCGGGGGGTACCACTTTCCAGTTGGCCAGCGAATTCGTCGCCTTCAGCCACCCGACCCAGGATGAAGGCCGCCGCCTGACCTTCTATCCGCAGCTCTCGTTGCCTCTGCAGACGGCAGCCTTCCACTTCACGCCCAAGATCGGGGTGCACGCCACCCGCTACGAGCTGGACCGGAGGGTGAGCACGGGGGACAACTCCACCACCCGCACCCTGCCCATCCTGTCGGTGGACAGCGGCGTGACCTTCGAGCGTGAGGCTACCTTCGGTGGGCGGGATTTCGTGCAGACCCTTGAGCCGCGGATCTACTACCTCTACGTACCCTACCGCGACCAGTCGAACATTCCCAACTTCGATACGGGCTTTTACGACTTCAACTTTGCGCAGATCTTCGCGGAGAACGTCTACACCGGCGGTGACCGCATCTCCAACGCCAATCAGATCACTACTGCGGTGCAGAGCCGCCTGATCGACCCGGCGACCGGGGCCGAGACCCTGCGTGCGGCCCTGGGGCAGCGCTACTATCTGGTGGACCAGCGTGTCACCCTCAACAAGGACACCCCGGCGCGGACCGGCAAGCAGGCGGATCTGCTTGCTGCCCTCGGCATCAATCTGGCGCCCAAGACCACGCTCGACACGGCCTGGCAATACAACCCCAGGGACAACTGGACAGAGCGTTTCAATTTCGGCGTCCGTTACCAGCCGGGCTATGCCCGCACCCTCGGGGTGAGCTGGCGCTATCGGCGCAACTATTCCACCGATGCCGCCAATCCCAACGGTTTCCGCGACATCGACCTCACTGGCCAATGGCCCCTGTGGGGTAACTGGTATGGCGTGGGGCGCTACAACCGCAACCTGCGCGATCACCGCCTGACCCAGGGCATTGCCGGCGTCGAGTACAACGCCGGCTGCTGGGTGTTCCGTGGCGTGGTGCAGCATCTCACCACCAGCGCCACCGACGTGACCCGTGCCTTCTTCTTCCAGTTGGAATTCAACGGTGCGGGCAGCCTTGGCTCCAGCCCGCTCAATGTCCTCCGGCGCAGCGTTCCCGGCTACAACCGCATCAATGATGGCTCAAACCCCTTCTCCAGTGACGACGACTTCTGAAAGCGCGCCCCGACCCATGAAATTCATCGTCTCCCTGCTTGCCGCATCCCTCATTTCCAGCCTCGCTTCCGCCGCCAACGGGCCGGTGGAGGTCGATCGCATCGTGGCGGTGGTCAACAGCGAAGTCATCACCCGTTCCGACCTGCGCATGCGGGTGGCGCAGGTGACCCGCCAGCTCAGCCGCCAGGGCACGCCGCTGCCCGCCGCCGAGGTGCTCGAGAAGCAGGTACTGGAGCGTCAGATCATGGAGCGGCTGCAACTGCAGCTGGCCGCCGAGACCTCCCTGCGCATTGATGACGTGACCCTGGACCGGGCCGTCGGACGTATTGCCGACAATAACCGCCTGTCCATGACCGAGTTCCGTAAGGCATTGGAGCGGGATGGCATCTCCTGGGACCGCTTCCGGGAGGAGGTGCGCAACGAAATGCTGCTGACCCGAGTGCGTGAGCGCGAGGTGGACGGCCGTATCGTGGTGTCGGACGCGGAGGTCAGCAACTTCCTGGCCCATCCGGAGAACGCCATGGGGCAGGATGAATACAACCTCTCCCACATTCTCTTTCGGGCGCCGGAGGGGGCAACCCCCGAGCAGCTTGCACGCCTGCGCGCCAAGGCCGATGACGTGGCAGCCCGCATCGGGCGGGGCGAGCCCTTCGACAAGCTGGCCGCCAGCTATTCCGATGCCCCCGACGCCCTGACCGGCGGCAACCTGGGCTGGCGCAGTGCCGAGCGCCTTCCCGGCCTGTTTGCCGAAGCCGTTGCCAGCCTCAAGCCCGGCGAGACCACGCCCATCCTGCGCAGCGCGGCGGGCTTTCACATCGTGCGCGTGATCGACCGCAAGGGCGGCGCCTCATCGGGTGTGCCCGCCCAGGTCCAGCAGACCCGTGCCCGTCATATTCTGATCAAGACCTCTGAGGTGGTCTCCGATGCAGACGCCCGCCGCCGCCTTGTCGATCTGCGCGAGCGGGTGGTCCAGGGCGGTGCCAGCTTTGCCGATCTGGCCCGCATCCACTCCGCCGACCTGTCGGCATCCAAGGGGGGCGATCTGGGCTGGATCTACCCGGGCGATACCGTTCCCGAGTTTGAACAGACCATGGATGCCCTCAAGCCCGGTGAGCTCAGCCAGCCTGTGCAGTCGCCCTTTGGCTGGCATCTGATCCTCGTTGAAGACCGGCGTGTGCAGGATGTCTCCGACGAGCGCAAGCGGGGTGCCGCCCGCAATGCGCTGCGCGAGCGCAAGTCCGACGAGGCTTACCAGGATTGGCTGCGCCAGTTGCGTGACCGGGCCTACGTGGAATACCGCAGCGAAGATCGCTGAACCCGACGTGCGGGCGGCGCAGTCCGCCGTCGCCCGCACCCCTTGAGCAGCGCCGCTTCCTCCCCTTCAGCCTCGCCCCCACCATGCCCTCCCCGCTTCCCGTCCTTGCCATCACCAGCGGTGAGCCCGCCGGTATCGGCCCCGACCTGTGTGCCGCCCTGCCGCGCCTTGACTGCCCCGCGCGTCTTGTCGTCCTGGGTGATCGCAACATGATTGCCGCCCGCATCCATGCGGTGGAGCCTTCCGTTCGCATTCTCGACTACGCGGTCGGCAACACCCCCCGGGCCGGCAGCCTGGAGGTGCTTCATGTGCCGCTTGCCCGTCCGGTCACCCCGGGCCGGCTGGATGCGGCCAATGCCCGCTATGTCCTCGATGTGCTCGACCGGGCCATCGTCGGGTGCCGATCAGGGGAGTTTGCCGGCATGGTCACCGCACCGGTGCATAAGGGCATCATCTGCGATGGGGGCGTGCCGTTTTCGGGGCATACGGAATACCTGGCCGAAGCCACCGGCACACCACTGGTGGTGATGATGCTGGTGGGCGGGGGTATGCGTGTGGCGCTGGCCACCACCCATCTGCCCCTCAAGGATGTGTCCGCGGCCATCACCCGCAGCCTGCTCACCGACACCCTGCGCATCCTGCATGCGGATCTGCGCGACCGCTTCGGTCTGGTGGCACCACGTATCCTGGTGGCCGGCCTCAACCCCCATGCGGGGGAGGGGGGCCACATGGGGCGTGAAGAAATCGACGTGATCAACCCGGTGCTGGAGGCCCTGCGCGCCGAGGGCATGGACCTGCGTGGTCCCCTGCCGGCGGACACCCTGTTCGTGCCCCATACCCTGGAACAGGGGGATGCGGTGCTGGCCATGTTCCATGATCAGGGCCTGCCTGTGCTCAAGCACGCCAGCTTCGGAGGGGGCGTCAATGTCACCCTGGGGTTGCCCATCATCCGTACCTCGGTCGATCACGGTACGGCCCTTGATCTGGCAGGGACAGGTCGCGCAGACCCGGGCAGCCTGTTTGCTGCCGTCGGGCTCGCCATTTCCATGGCCCGGGCATGAACGGCAGGCGTCGCCTGTTGCTTGGTGGTGTTGCGGCCCTTGGACTTGCTGCCTGCGCCGACCTGACCCACAAGCCCGAGCAGCCCGCAGTGCCTCGCGTTGCCCGCAAGCCACGGGTGGCCCTGGCCCTGGGTGGGGGTGCCGCCCGTGGCTTTGCCCACATCGGCGTCATCAAGGTTCTCGAGACCCAGGGTCTGGTGCCCGATCTCATTGTTGGGACCAGTGCCGGGGCGGTGGTCGGGGCCCTCTATGCCGCCGGGCACGGGCCCTTTGAACTGCAGAAACTGGCCATCCAGCTGGATGAGTCTGCCGTCACCGACTGGAGTCTCTTTGATCGGGGCGTAATCAAGGGCGAAGCCCTGGAGCGCTTCATCAACACCCATGTGGGCAACAAGCCCATTGAGGGCTTGAAGCGTCGCTTTGCCGCCGTCGCCACCGATTTGCAGAGCGGCCAGCCCATCGTTTTCCAAAGGGGAAACACCGGCACCGCGGTCCGCGCGTCCTCGTCCATTCCCGGTGTCTTTCCACCAGTGCCCATCAACGGGCGGGAGTATGTGGATGGGGGGCTGGTGGCACCGATTCCGGTTCGCGAAGCCCGTGGCCTTGGTGCGGACATCGTCATCGCGGTGGATATATCGGGTCGTCCCAGTGGCAAGAAAAACCAGGGCAGTCTGGACGTGCTGCTCGACACCATCGCCATCATGGGCGGCGCCCTGGGGCGAGACGAACTGGCCGGTGCCGACGTGGTTATCCGCCCCGATCTGAAGGGCCTTCCCGCCACCAACTTCCAGCAGCGCCATGAAGCCATTCTCGAGGGGGAACGGGTCGGCTTTGCCGCCGTGCCCCGCGTCCGGGAGGCGATGGCAGCCTGGGAAAAGAAGAATTCCTGAGAAAGCCCCGGATGAGCGAACCCCATCTCGCGCGCAAGCGCTTCGGCCAGAATTTCCTGTCCGACCCCAACATCATTCGCAAGATCATCGAGGCGATCCGCCCCGCCGAGGGGGATCGCATGGTTGAGATCGGCCCGGGCCTCGGTGCCATGACCGAACCCCTGATGGCGCGTCTGCCCCATCTGCATGTGGTCGAGATCGACCGGGACCTGATCGCCCGCCTGAAGGAGGCGCATTCCCCCGAGAAGCTGACCATCCACGAAGGTGACGCCCTCAAGTTCGACTTCGGCAGCCTGGTCGCCGATGGCGCACCCCTGCGGGTGGTCGGCAACCTGCCCTACAACATCTCCACGCCCATCCTCTTTCACCTGGCCGACTACGCCGAGAAGGTGAAGGACATGACCTTCATGCTGCAGAAGGAAGTGGTGATGCGCATGGTGGCCGAGCCCGGTACCGAGGAGTACGGGCGGCTGTCGGTGATGCTGCAGTATCGCTTCAACATGGGGCGGCTTTTCGATGTGCCGCCGGGCGCCTTCCGTCCGGCACCCAAGGTGATGTCGAGCATTGTGCGCATGGTGCCGCGCCCCGTGGCCGAGTGCGCGGCGTCCGACTACGCCCTGCTCGGCAAGATCGTGACGGCAGCCTTCGGTCAGCGCCGCAAGACGCTGCGCAACACCCTGCGGGATTTCCTGGACGAGTCCGATTATGCGGCTCTGGAGCTGGACCCGGGCCTGCGCGGTGAGAAGCTGGGTGTGGATGCCTTTGTGCGCATCGCCAATCACGTGGCCGGCCGAATCACGCCGGCCGCTTGATCGATCTGATCGATCACGGGTTTAAAGACGCCTTAGCGTGCTGATCATGCCTCACGGCACAAGGGATTGCGCTTGCGGGGACAGCGGGTGCGCAGCGGCGTGAAAAAGCCCGGCGCCCTTCTGTGTCGGGGGCCGGGCCGGGATGAGTCCAGGTGGAGCCGCCGGAGATCAGTCCTTTTTCATCGGGCAGGTGTTCATGCCCAGCAGCGGGTAGACCGGGCAGAAGCCGGTCAGACCGGTGGCCAGGGGCACCACGCCGATCCAGGCCCAGGTCGGTCCGCCCAGGAGGGCAGCCCAGGCTACCAGGGCCACGCCGCCACCAATCCGCAATACTTTGTCGATACCGCCCACGTTCGCTTTCATGATCGCCTCCTCGGCACATTGGTTCAGGTGGGCGTATTGGAGCATCTGTCGCCAGGGGGCGTCTGTAACCTTGGTTACAGAGCCGGGGGGCTTCAGCCGCCGGCCAGGCGGCGCAGGCCGGCGGGGTCGAGGATCTCGATCTGCTCCCGCGAGAGGGCGACCAGCCCCTGCTCTGCCAGACCCTTGAGCAGGCGGCTGACGATTTCCCGCACGCTGCCCAGTTCGTCGGCGAGTTGTTGGTGGGTGGTATGGAGGCGCTGACCCTTGCCCAGCAACAGGGCGGCGAGTCGCTGGTCGAGCTTGCGGAAGGCCACTTCCTCGATCAGTTGCATCAGATCGGCAATGCGCTCGGAAAACAACTGGAAGACGAAGTCGCGGAAGGCCTGCTCGCCCAGCAGGGCCTGGAAGTCCTCGTTGGGCACGACCAGCAGGGTGGTGTCGGTTTCGGTGACGCCGCGGGCGTTGTAAGGCGCCTGGCCAAGCAGGCAGGCTGAGGAAATGATGCAGGTTTCTCCTGGCGTGACGCGGTAAAGAGGCAGTTCCCGCCCGTTCGGGGCAGCCTTGACCACCCGGATGCTGCCCGAAATCACGAAGGGAAAGCCCCGGCATGCCTGGCGTTCGTCGAAGACCGTGGTGCCCGCCGGCAACTCGAGAAATTGGGCACGGGCCTGCAGGCGCTGGCGCGTGCGGGCGGTCAGGGTGGCGAGGATGGGGTAGAGGGCGATCAGGGTGTCGCCGGCAGGGGCTGTGTTCATCGGAGTTCGACAACGACGGGAGTGTGGTCCGAGGGGCGCTCAAGCTTGCGCGGTTCCTTGTCGGTGTAGCAGGCCGCGCATCTTTCCACCAGGGGAGGTGACAGCAACAGGTGGTCAATGCGCAGGCCGAAGTTGCGACGGAAGGCGCCCATCCGGTAATCCCACCAGGAGAAGCTGCGCTCCTCCTGCTCGAAGAGGCGGAAGGCGTCGCTCAGCCCGAGGTCGATGAGGGCCTGGAAGGCCGCCCGTTCGGGCACGGACACGTGGATCTCGTCCTTCCAGTCCGGGTGGGCATCCCGGTCTTCCGGCGCAACGTTGTAGTCGCCGGCCAGCACCAGTTGCGGGGTAGCCTGCAGTTCGGTCTTCAGCCAGGCGGTGAGGGCTTCCAGCCAAGCCATCTTGTAGGCGAATTTGTCGGAGCCCACGGCCTGACCGTTGGGGAAGTAGCCGCACACGATGCGCACCCCGTCGAGGGTGCCGGCGATGATGCGCTTCTGCTCGTCGGCAAAGCCGGGAATGTCACAGGTGACGTCTTCCAGCGGCTTGCGGCTGAGGATGGCGACGCCGTTGTAGGTCTTCTGCCCGTTGAACACGGCCTGATAGCCGGCGGCTTCGATTTCAGCCAGAGGAAAGGCCTTGTTCTCGCACTTGAGCTCCTGCAGGCACAGGGCATCGGGCTGGTGGGCCGCCAGCCAGTCGAGCACGTGGGGTAGGCGGACCTTGAGGGAGTTGACGTTCCAGGTGGCGATCTTCATGGGGTCTTGAAATCCAGTGGTGGCGCGGGTTGATGTCGTTAATCGTGCTACTCGCTAGGCTCCGGGTTACACAGAACCCTGCTTGGTTGGCATGATTGTGCCAGCCACATCGCCACAGAGTTTATGGTTTGCCGTTGTCCTTTCGAGCAGCCCCGTTTCACGCGCAAACGAAATCCCGGCGTTTTCGGCCGCTGCCGTGATGCCGGCATTGTTCTCGGCACGCAGTGCGACCACGTCCGCATCGTCAAGCGTCGCCGGCGTTTGCCTTTGGCTCTGGTCCGCTCGAACGTAGCGAGCTTCGGTGTTCTCTCACGCCAGATCGGCTACTGCGACCGGCATGGTGAGCATTCGCCTACCCGGCGGGATGGTCAGGCTAACGCTCTCCCGCACGGAGATCATGGACGCACCCGTCGCTTTCAAGGCTTTGACGGTGTTCGGCACGTCAAGGGTGTTCAGCCCGAGCCTATCAATCGCCGCCACCAAAAGACGTCACCTTCCCGGACTTTGGCGAGGAGCACCTCCAGCCCCGTCCACTGGGTCGCAGTCACCTTGGCGGAGACGCCATCATCGGAGCACCACTCGCCCACCGTGTAGCGGGCCGCGATGGTCCGGCACTGGTTCCGGGTTCTCACAGGTTTGATTGTCAGTGGAGACGCGTGTAGGCGACAACTCCAGATATGGCATACCGCTATGTGGTTCAAAATAGATAGCTCATAGAATGGCCTTGCTCAAAACAAGAATCAACGTTTTCTTGAGCTATGTCAGAAACCCTGATCGTAGTCAAAATTCAGCACACACGGGTGGTTGAAATTCAATGCGCGCGAACACGCACGACCATGTACGCTGGGCGAATTACTGATCGATCGCGTACTCGAGAGAGCGTTCAGGGGCCTTGAAGGGATGGGTGTACCGTTGCCATATAACTCCCGCATTTTTTTAACTCCGCTTCCGACACATCCAGACTGGCCTCATGGAGCAGTGCATGCTCGATTTGCCGGACGGTGTTTATGGCTGAATCTTTGCAGCTGACTTCCAGACTTGTGTCGTCTATGTGCTCTATCGGGATTTTTCGACGTTGAAGTCTTGTGCCAACCCGCAACAGTGCATCCGGAATAGTGACCGAGATTGAGGACACCACGCCGATTTGCGTAACTGTTGCCGGAATAAACTTGGGTGCGTCGTTTTGTGAGCCCCTGCGCAAGTAAAAGACGTTGTGCGCAGGCGCGTCGAAGGGCGAGGCTAGCGCAACCGGTGCTCCTGCTGCCTCAAAGACATGGAGTTCCTTCTCAGCGCCCGTGCAGCCCACTAAGTGGCAGCTAATTAGTTTGCCGAACCAAATCAGGGTAAATAGTTCGCCGACAAAAGGCAGCCGGTGGGTGCCTTGGAGGCGCATGACAATGGCGCGCCCCACTGCGATCTTGTCCGCAGCGCCGAAAAGGCAGGTGCTCTTGCACAGCCGCAGGTCGGCGCCACCCCGGATCGACGTCAAAGCAAAGCCGCCCAGTTCATTGGCTTCCAGATTGGCCCTTATTTCGCCCCCTTGCGGCCGCAGGCTTCGTATCCGAGCAGTCGCCGTACCGTGCGATCCATCTCCGAGCCGGACCGGCGCAATTTTCACGACGTCTCCGACGGAAAATCCGCCATTTAGCACCTTGCCCTGGAGCAGCATGGGAACCCCGACCTCCCGCGCCTTGCGCCGGTACTCGCCCTCGACGTACGCGAGTTTGCCCATCCCGGAGAACGCTGGCACGGCATGGCGGCGGATCGAATCCTGAATCCATTCGAGCAGCGTCGGCCCCTTATACCAAGGCATTTGTATTGCGGGCGTCACGACGTTCTGGTCGGACTCGGTGATCATGTCGATGGCGGTCGGAATGACGTCATAGCAAAGGCTCGCGTGGAACAATTGCTCGAGCATTTGCCCGATCTTGTGTAAGGCTGAGTCGTAACGGTCGCGCGAATATCCGCACTGGTCGAACTTAGTTAGCACGATGAGAAATCGCGCTCGTCGCTTAAACTCGATCCATGTCACCAGTTGCGCGAGGAATTCCCTGTTTCCGCCCAGTCCGTCTTCCAGCAGCCGGTTGATCTCGGCGACGAAGATGCCCATGTCACCCATGAACATTCCCGAATACGTCTCGCGCTCCACGTGCTGCGCCCCGGGGGTATCGATCATGTTGATGGGCACGTCCCGGCCGTCGATGCGCAGATGCGCGGTCGTGGGGTGCAGGCGCCTCGACTGCCCGATGCCATCGTGCTGTCGGATCTGTTCGTCAGGGCCGCGGTCGACGATGTAGGCGAACTTCTGCTTCACGTCGAAGTGAGCCCCCAATTGGACGCGGCGATGATGCAGGAAGGATTCCCAAGTCCCATTAAGGCCGCCCGTCCGGAGCGTGCAAAAGCCTGCCAGACTCGATTTGCCCGCATGGGCGGCCCCAAATATTGCAAAGTTCCTGGGTGAAGATAGTGTACTCATGTTTTAGAGGCGCTCATAGAATTGGGTCAACCCGACATGCTCAATCAGGCGGCAGGCCGCGCCGTCCGGGTGCGTGAGCATTAGGCCGGGCTTGCGAGCGGCGCGGCCCGGAATTCGGTATGCATTCGAGATTAGAATCCGGTCCCCCATGACCGAATAGTTGAATGATACGAGGTCGGGGAAATTCTCCGCGTGGGGATCGACGATCCTCGGGCGCCACCCCTGGAGATCCTCGCCATCGATCCTGCACCGCCGCCGCAACCGGGGGTGGGGCACGATGCCATAAAAAGCAAGGGATCCTCCCCCGGATAGGATCATCGTCGAACTCTGGACTCGGGCACTCTCGTAGTCCTTTAGGGATTGGGTCAGAACCACGTGCGGGCCAACAAAGCAGCCCCGGCCGATGCTGATCGGCCCGAGAATCATCGCGAACGCGCAGACCGTAACGTCGTCGTCCAGCGTCGGGTGTCTCCGCTTTCCGTCCATTACGCTGGTGCCGCGGGCCCCGAGGACGACGCTTTGCATCAGCGTGCAGCGCGCGCCGATCCGGACATCTTCTCCGATCACGGTTCCTACGCCGTGATCGATCTTGAACCGCTCTCCGATACGTGCCGCTGGATGGATCTCCACGCCCGATCGAGCCTTTGCGTCCTCCGAAATCCTACGCGCCTCGGCGGCGAAGATCTCGGGATGCCTCGTTGCGCGGCCGAACCGAAGGATTTGGTGGCCGATCCGGTAATCGACCACGGCCCGGTAGGTGCTATAGGAGGCCAACACGTACGAGCGCGAACGTCGGGCCGCCGGGTCGGTGGACACCATGGCATCCAGATCGCCAATGGCCAGTTGCAGAGCCGTATTGTAGTAAGGTGCAAACTCGGCATCGGCAAGTCCGAGTCCGCTCAGGCTCAGCCGGAACGGCGCAGTTCGGTCGCGCAGGTAGTCGTGGAGACCCTTCAGGTCGTCGTCTTCGAGCTTGCTCATGTTCGACTCTCCGGTTTTGGGGGTGAGTGCGAGGCCACGGATTGCGTGGCAGACCCGCCCGCCGTCAGCCGCCTCTGTCGAGCCGGTCGGTATCCGACGGCCCGAACGTGGCGATCAGTCTCTCCTTGCCCTTGCCGATGTTCTTACGTTGCACGCGGATACGTCCCACCAGGCCGGTTCTTGACACGTGGGTGCCGCCACAGGGGATGACCTCGTCGTTGCAGAGCCAGTAAAGGGCTTCGGGTTCGTCGGGATGCGCCCTGATTTTGATGGTATGGTCCGCGCAAATGAACTCGGTGGCGAACTCCTCCATCCTGGCCAGATCGTCCGGCATGAAGCGCTCGTCGACCCGAAGGTCGAACCGGGCCTGATCCTCCCTGATATGACAGCCGATGACCCAGTTGACCGCTTCCGGGCGCACTTGCTTCACGCCCAAGTACAGGATGTGTGCGGCGGTGTGGCTCAGGGAGAGTTGGGCTCGCCTGTCCATATCGATCGAAACGATGACTTCGTCGCCTACCGCTAGGTGATGCGCGTCCTCGGGCGTGACGCGATGGTAGATCGGGACGTCCACATGGACGCCGCTGAAGCCGTCCATGAACAGCACGCGACCGGGGCCGCGCTGCGTGTCATCGAACGCCAGCCTGAGACCGGAAGTTGTCTCAATTGTGCCCCTGTCGCCTTCCTGCCCGCCGCCTTCCGGGTAGGCTACGGTGCGATCCAGCCTGACTCCTCGGTCGGGCCGTACCTCACGCACAGTGGCAATCGCCCACCTAAGGTCCGGGGACAGGATGTACAGTTTTTCGGTCTTGCGGTCGCGAGTGATCTGCTGGATCGAATCCATCATGAATCTCCGTTTGTGGTGGTAGGTGGCCAGGATTTTCGTAACGGGAAGGGGTGAATGCTAACTACTACCCATGTATGAGCTGCCGCAGTCGTAAATCAAGGTCACGATCACGAGTCGCCTGCCTCGACGTTGGCGCCGGCCGGTCCACTCGTCCTCCAGGATCCGCGCCACATGAGCGTTGGCCGCGCTCGAGTAACCGACGAACAGGCCCTGTGTGCGGATAAGCCACTGCTGGGCACTCAGCATTTGTTCGTGGCTGCATGGCACGTAGCGATCGACGATCGAACTGTCGAATAGGGGCGGACGGGCGACACCGGTGCCCTGGATCGAATGGGGGCCGTAACTGTGGTTCTGAAAGTCGACGTTTTCTGGCTGGACCGCGACCACCTCGGTTGCCGGAAAGGTGGCTTTCATCGCCCGGCCGATGGCCGTGATCGAAGCGCCCGTACCAATACCCCCGACGAAAACGATCTGGTCATCGAACGAGCAAGCAATCGATTCCAAGAAGTTAAGAATCTCAGGAGCGGTATGGAGGGCGTGCGCGGCGAGATTAGCGGGGTTGCGAAACTGGTCGGGGAAGAAGTATGGACGTTCCTGCCGCGCCAGAACCTCCTGCACCGTGTCGAGAGTCGTCAGACCTCGGCGCAAAAACTCGAGTCCGACCAACTCCGCCCCGAGCGCTTTGAGGATTTTCCTCTTGTGCTGGCTGAAATTCAGATTGACCACCAGGTGCAGCGGGTAGCCCCTGCGGTTAGCCTCGATGGCGAGACCGATCCCCAGGTTACCCCCGGATCTCTCGAGCACGGTCATTCCCGGGGTCAGGTCCCCGTCCCGGATCGCATCGATCATGATCTGGCGTGCGGACCGGGCCTTGTGGCTGCCGCCCAGTTGCAGGTTCTCGAGCTTCGCGTAGATCGATGTGCTGATCCGCATGACAGGGGTGATCATGGACTTATCTCCTTGATGTTATGGCACATATGCCACTCTTTCCCTTCACGACAAGGCGACTGTTCCGATGCGTTCGCTTGCCGGAGATCATTTTATGTTGATCGTAGATCATTAAATTATGATCAGTCAACTGCAAAAACAGATCGTTTCACGCGATAAATGGTTCAGAAATCATTAGATGGTGTGCAATGATTGTGTTGGGTGATTGCTGAGCGATGCCTTATACTTGCCATGCAGTGTTTTGTTATCACATCCTTTTAAGTCATGGTGGTCGACATGGGGCGGTTCGAGAACTTCGGTAGATGCTTGGCCGAACTTCGGAAAGATGTAGGGAAGTCCCAGCGGCTGGCTGCTGAAGAATTGAGCTCGGGCGGAGACATCAGGTTGGGGCAGAGCATGTTGGCGAACTACGAGAACGGTGGTGTGGCGGACCCCGATCCGAAGGTTCTTCTTGCTCTCTCACGACTCTACAAGGTCGACTACATGGCGCTCGTGCTCGAACTTTGCAAAGAGAAGTATCGCCTCCCAATGCAGTCTGAAACGGACGCGACGGGAGTGCTCTATGAAGCCCGCTGGAATGTGTTCAAGGGAGCATTAAGACGGTTCGACAATATTGGCGATATTGATGACCCAAGTACCGTTCAAAGACTTGAGGAGCTTCAACTCGAAGCAAAAGCTGGGCTTGTGGCGTGTGAACAGATGCTCGATGTTCGGGGGTTGGCCACGTGGGAACGCGAACTGCCAAAGGCCAAAGTCTTCTGGATAGCCGCTTTGAACTACGTGGACAACGATGACAAAGAGATGGAGGACGTCGTTGTGGAGAACTTGAAGAAATCTGTTAACTACACGTACTTCGTTAGACCCCATGAGCTGAAGCCGGGTAGCGCCTTTGCAAACCTCAGAGTAAGGCTCGAGAAGAAAGCCGGAAAGCAAGTCGGCCAAGTATTCGGGATTCCTGTGGAAGACGAGAAATTGAAGGTGCTAAATGCGGATTATGCAATAGGCAACCCATTTGACCCAGATGGGTTACCCGTTGGCTTTCAGTGCATCCGCCAGAAGGGAAAACCGATCTACGCCTTTCACGTAGAAAGGGACGAACTGTTCCCGATCATCGCTTACCTTGAGGGCTTTGTCGAAACAGCGATTGGGAGCGAACTAATCACTACTGAACAGGCTCAAGTCCTGAGGTATGGAAACCATCAAGGGACGAAACGTCTGCGTGAGGTAAGCGCGTCATGAAAAAGGAATACCGTTACCTTACCTTTGTCACAGGGATATTCGTAGCAACGCTGCTAATCTCGAACACGCTCGACACGAAGATTTTTGCGTTCGGTTCCTTGGCGTTGCCGGCCGGAATCATCCTGTTTCCGCTCGCGTACCTCTTCGGCGATATTCTTACGGAGGTGTATGGCTATGCCACATCTCGCAAGGTGATCTGGTCTGGCTTCTTCTCCTTGCTCCTTATGGTGCTTACCTACGAGATCGCGCGACAACTTCCGCCGGCCTCGTTCTGGACGGACCAGCAGGCATATGACCATATTCTCGGGAAGGTGCCCCGCATAGTGCTCGCATCGATTGTCGCGTATTTCCTGGGTGAGTTCTGCAACTCATACGTCCTGGCCAAGATAAAGGTGCGTATGCAGGGTCGGATCATGCCGCTGCGGTTCGTCCTCTCAACGGTGGTAGGGCAGGCGATCGATACGTCAGTGTTCGTGCTGATCGCCTTCGCTGGCATTTTTCCGACGGCGGAACTGGTGTCGCTTACCCTGTCCGGGTGGGCCTTCAAGGTTGGTTGGGAGGTCCTGGCTCTTCCCTTTACCATGGTCGTTGTGCGTTTTCTCAAAAAAGCAGAAGGCGAGGACTACTACGATACCGACACTGACTTCAATCCGTTTCATGTTCTTCGGAACAACATTGGTGACGAGCCGGTCAAGGGAGGCGGTGTAAAGAGCTCTTAGCATGAAAATCACTAAGCAAGAGGTGGTCGTCTTCAAGGGCGTCCACTGCAATGAGAACTGTCTGGTTGCAGATATCTTGCGTGAGCGTTTCTCAAGGACGCTAGTCCAGCCCATCCTTGATGTTGGCTCTGGTCTGGGCGACATCTCGGCATCTGCGTTTCCCGAAAAGCGTGTGATTCATCTGGATGTTCTCGATTATTCGAACCATCCGATTCCAGTTAATCATTCCCGCGAGAAGTCGGACTTTTTTTCTTATGATCCGGCTGACCAGGCCATCGGGACGGTGCTGCTATGTCACGTTCTTCAGTTCTTGGACGACGATATATCAAGACTTAATGAGAAGGTGAAGGAGCTTGATCCAGAGTGCGTGGTAGTCGTTGACAACGCGAACGACTACTTCATGGGTGAACTCGTTGAGTGGTTCGCGAGCAACTCAAAGGATGCCAATCCAGAAGTGAATGTTCCGGAGTTCCCTGCGGGATACGTCCTTAGCGAGGAGACCCGCTTTACGGCAAGGCTGGAGTGCAAGGATTTTCCCACTTTGGCTGAGCAGGTGTGCTTTCTCATGGACTGCGCACTGCCAGTAGCTAAGCACCAGATGCTCGTGAAGTACTTGGAGCGACAATTAGACACACCATCGTTCGCCATCAACGAGCGAGTGAAGCTATTCAGGAGGCAAAGATGAAGACGGGTGCGACAGAGGAGGACGGCTTGTTCGGATTTATTACCGATGAGCATATACGCCAGAAACTGGCAGTGTCGGAAGACCGGATACGCAGGTCCTTCAAGGAACTGTTTTCTGGTTACGGGTTACGCGCTGAGGATGTCCTCAACGATGTTATCCATGTGTCCAATTACACTGGGCTGGTCACCGTCGCAGACATCAACTTCTATTCGTTCTGCGAGCACCATTTCGCTCCGTTTCTTGGGACGGCGTCCGTTACCTATGAGCCGGCGGAGATCATCACAGGCCTCGGGAAGATCATCAGGCTTGTTCGGGACGTGCATGGCCGACGGCTACAGATTCAGGAGATCCTCACGAGGGACATCGCCGAGGACATCATGCGGGTGTTGGGGGCGAAAGGCGTGTTCGTGGAAACCCAAGCGAAGCATCTCTGTACCTGTAGTCGCGGGCCTAAGGATGACACGGCAACAACCAAGGTGGTTTACGGCTGCGGGAGTCTGACGAAGATGGTGTCGAGAGGCTGACGCAAGAGCGGGGCCGGAGTGAGGGCATGAAGCAAATAGTTTGTTCTCGAGCGAAGGCTTCCGAGATATTCTGCAGATGGTTTGACCCGATGTGATCGTCTCAGCGCTTGCCGGCCGGGTAGCCGGCGTTGTCCAGCAGGCTATGCCACAGGGGTTCGGCGAGGCCGGCTTCCACTGTGCGGCCGACCACCAGGGTGGGAACGAAGGGCTCCTTGCTGAAGCGGGCCTTGAAGGCTTCGACCTGCTCGGTGCTGTCGATGGCGGTTTCGCTGAAGGGGACGCCCCGCTTCTGGAGCAGCGCGCGTGCGTCCTCGCAGGGCTTGCCGCAATCCTTGCTGGTGTACAAGGTCACCGGGAAGCTGGCAGCGGCCTTGCGGGTCAGGAAGGGCGTCTGGGCGTTGCCCCGGTTGGGCTGGACGTTGCGCTCCTCGAACTTCTTGATGGCCTGGGGGGGCGGCTGGTCGCTGTATTGCACGCGACCCTGCTCGTCCACCCAGCGGTAGGCGTTTTGAGCCGTTGCCGGCCCTGCACCGGCGAGCATCGCCAACAGCAGGGGCAGGACGGCGCGGGGGGCGGGGAGCTTCATGCCGGCACCATGCCGCTGTGGCGCAGCAGGGCATCCACCTGCGGCTCGCGGCCGCGGAAGGCCTTGAAGGATTCGAGGGCCGGGCGGCTGCCGCCGACGGCGAGGATCTCGTTCCAGAACCGCAGGCCGGTGGCGGTGTCGAGCACGCTGCCCTTGGGCCGGCCTTCTTCCTCGAAGGCGGCGAAGGCGTCGGCCGACAGCACTTCAGCCCACTTGTAGCTGTAGTAGCCGGCCGCGTAGCCCCCGGCAAAGATGTGGGTGAAACTGTTGGGGAAACGGTGCCAGGCTGGCGGCACCAGCACGGCGACTTCCTTGCGGACCTCCGCGAGGAGATCCATGTAGCCCTGGGTGGCCGGGTCGAAATCCATGTGCAGCAGCAGGTCGAACAGGGAGAACTCCAACTGGCGCACGGTCTGCAGGCCGCTCTGGAAGTTCTTGGCGGCCAGCATCTTGTCGAAGAGGGCTCTGGGCAGAGGCTCGCCGGTTTCCGCGTGGGCGGTCATTTCGCGCACCACATCCCATTCCCAGCAGAAGTTCTCCATGAACTGGCTGGGGAGCTCCACGGCGTCCCACTCGACGCCGTGGATGCCCGAGACGGCCAGGTCGTCCACCTGGGTGAGCAGGTGGTGGAGACCATGCCCGGTCTCGTGGAACAGGGTGATCACGTCGTCGTGGCTGAAGGTGGCGGGTTTGCCACCCACGGGGCCGGGGAAGTTGCACACCAGGTAGGCCACCGGGGTCTCGATGCCGCTGGGCAGGCGTCGCCGGGTGATGGCGGAGTCCATCCAGGCGCCGCCCTTCTTGGTGTCACGGGCGTAGAGGTCGAGGTAGAACTGACCGACCAACTGGCCGGCCCGCTCGATACGGAAGAAGCGCACGTCCGGGTGCCAGACGGGGCCGGTGTCCGGTTTGATGCTGACCTGGTAGAGCTTCTCGACGACCTGGATGAGGCCGTCCAGCACCTTGTGCTCGGGCAGGTACTCCTTCACTTCCTGTTCGGAGAAGGCGTAGTTGGCAACACGCAGTTTTTCCGAGGCGTAGGCCACATCCCAGGGTTCGAGGGGTGAGAGACCCAGTTGCTCCTGGGCGAAGGTGCGGAGTTCGGCCAGATCGCGCTCGGCGAAGGGTTTGGCTTTGACCGCCAGCTCGCGCAGGAAGCCCAGCACCTGATCCGGGCTGTCGGCCATTTTCGGGACCAGCGAAACCTCGGCAAAGTTGCGGTAGCCAAGCATGCGGGCTTCCTCGGCACGCAGGGCGAGGAGCTGCTGGATCAGCGGGCCGTTGTCCCACTCGGGCTTGCTGTAGCCGTTGTCGATCTCGGCGGCGCGGGTGGCATAGGCGCGGTACAGGGCCTCGCGCAGGCTGCGGCTGTCGGCGTACTGCATCACCGGTAGGTAGGAGGGCATCTTGAGTCCGAAGCGCCAGCCATCCTGGCCGGCCTTTTCGGCAGCCTCCTGCGCGGCTGCGATCACATCTTCGGGCAGGCCGGCGAGATCGCCTGCCTCGGTGACCAGATGGCTGAAGGCATTGGTGGCATCGAGGACGTTCTCGGAGAACTTGGCCCCCAGGCTGGCCATCTCTTCCTGGATGGCCTGGAAACGGGGCTTCCGGTCGTCGGGCAGCTCGGCACCGGAGAGGCGGAAACCACGCAGCTCGTTGTCGATGATGCGCCGGCGGGCCGGGCTGAGGGTGGCGTATTCGGGGCCGTGGGCAATGGCTTTATATTTTTCGAAAAGCTTAAGGTTTTGCCCCAATTCGGCGTAAAAACGGGTGACCTCCGGCAGCATCGCGTTGTAGGCCTCGCGCCATTCGGGGGTGTCCATGACGCTGTGCATGTGGACGGCAATCCCCCAGGCACGGCCGAGGCGCTCGCTCTCGTTTTCGATGGGCTCGACGAAGGTGGCCCAGGTGGGCACGGCAGGGTCGTCCTGGAGGCGTTCGACAGTGTTGCGCAGGGCCTCAAGCAGGCTGCGCACGGCGGGCTCCACGTGGGCCGGCTGAATCGCGTCGAAGCGTGGCAGGCCGGAGAGGTCGAGCAGGGGCGAGGTGGCGGGGGTGGTAGTCATTTTTTTGAAGGCTGTCAGTTGAGTGGATTCATTTTGCCGAAATCCGCGTGGAGTGTCGCCTCTATCGGCGATCCGGGGCAGGACGACGGACATGTGCAAAGGGGACGGGCGTGAGCGACAAAGCGTTGAATCTGGCGGAGCAGGCGTTCCTGCATACCATTACCCAGGAACTGGAGCGTGGCGAGCTGCGGTTTCCGACTTCCATGGAAGTGACCATGCGGGTGATGGAGGCCCTGGATGATCCGGACATGGACCTGGGCCGATTGTCGACCATGGTATCCGCTGAACCGCTGCTGGCGGCACGTACCGTGGCGCTGGCCAATTCCGCCTGGTACAACCCGAGCGGTCGCGTGGTCACGGATGTGCCGAAGGCCCTTGTTCGTATCGGCTTTGGCAAGTTGAGGGCGCTTTCCATGGCGGTGGCCGCGGAGCAATTGATGCACAGGGACATGCTCGGCCCCTACCAGCCCTTGATCCGCAAGCTCTGGGCCCACTGCGTGGATGTGGCCGCGACGGCAAGTGTGCTCGCACGGCGGTGTACCGGGCAGGATCGGGATGCCGCCTTCTTTGCCGGCATGGTGCATGACATCGGCCAGTTCTTCCTGCTGGCCCGGGTGTGGGAATACCCGGAGATGCTCAGCGAGGAGAGCCCTCTTTCGGATCTGGTGCGGGTTTGGCATGCCCCGGTGGGGCGGGCGGTGCTGGCGGCCATGAGCATGCCGCGGGAGCTGGTGGATGCGGTGGACAATCCCGAGATCTATGGGGGTGAGTGGCCGCCAGCCACGATCCCCGACCTGATCTTCGTTGCGAACCTGGTGGTTGAGTCGCGCAACCCGTTTTCGCCCGAGGACGAGGATTTTCGTCAAGGGCTGGCCCGGGCGGCGACCCTTGGCCTGGATCCCGTCCGTCTTGAGGAGGCTCTGACGGAATCCGCCGAAGAGCGGCAGTCGCTGATCGACCTCTTTAAGGTCGGCTGATTCCCGATTGCAGGCCTCCAGTGAATGCAGATGACCCGCCTTGGCGGGTCATCTGCATTCATGCGGTGCCCGAAGGCAGCGTTCAGAGGTGCTGGCCGGTGAGGCGCTCGTAGGCTTCGACGTACTTGGCGGCAGTGCGGGCAATGACCTCATCCGGCAGCCGGGGGCCGGGGGCGACCTTGCCCCAGTCGAGGGTCTCGAGGTAGTCGCGCACGTACTGCTTGTCGTAGCTGGGCGGGCTGATGCCTTCGGCGTAACTGTCGGCAGGCCAGAAGCGGGACGAGTCGGGGGTCAGGGCTTCGTCGATCAGGTGCAGGGTGCCGGCCGCATCAATGCCGAACTCGAACTTCGTGTCGGCAATGATGATGCCGCGGGTGGCCGCATAGTCGGCGGCCTCGGAGTACAGGCGGATGGCCGCGTCACGGGCTTCGGCCACGAGCTGGCTACCGGTCTTGCCGGTGCCCTTGAGGGCCTCGGCGAGGACGCTGGCGGTGCGGGCCTGGGCCTGCTCGAAACTGATGTTCTCGTCGTGATCGCCCACGTCGGCCTTGCTGGCCGGGGTGAAGATAGGGAAGGGGAGCTTCTGGGCCTGCTTGAGGTGGGCGGGCAGATCGATGCCGCAGATGGCGCCGGTGTCCTGGTAGTCCTTCCAGCCGGAGCCGATGACGTAGCCACGCACAACGGCCTCGATGGGGAGCGGGGTGAGGCGCTTGACCACCAGCGCACGGCCGCGCACCTGATCCCGCTCGTCGGCGGCCACCACGCTCTCGGGGTCGATGCCGGTGAGCTGGTTGGGGACGATGTGACCGAGTCTGGCGAACCAGAAGTTGGCCATGGCCGTGAGTACCTGACCCTTGCGCGGAATCGGATCCGGGAGGATGACGTCAAAGGCGGACAGCCGGTCTGAGGTGACGATGAGCAGCGTGTCGGCGTCGACGGCGTAAATGTCGCGCACCTTGCCGCGACCCAGCAGGGTCAGGCTGTGAAGGGAGGATTCGAAGAGCGGAGTGGTCACGGTCTGGGGTCCGTCGGTCAAAACGCGATTATAGCGGGGTGGCAGGGGTCGGTCAGTGTCCCGCATCGGCGGCAGCCAGATGCTTGCGCATGCGGTGCAGGCCGAAGGCGACGAAGCCGGCGATCAACGGGATGGCGGCAGCGGTGATGCCCTCCGGCGTGAGGGGCTCGATCTGGTGCTTGAGACCCTTCGCCATGTACTGCACCAGTTGCGAGGCGTAGTAGGTGATGGCCACCACCGACAGGCCCTCCACGGTCTGCTGCAGGTGGAGCTGGAGCTTGGCGCGGCGGTTCATCTGCCCGAGGAGTTCCTGGTTCTGGCGTTCCAGCTCCACTTCGACGCGGGTGCGCAGCAGCTGGCTGTTGCGGGCCACGCGGCTGGACAGGTCTTCCTGGCGGCGGGCCATGGTCTCGCAGGTGTTCATGGCCGGGAGCAGGCGGCGCTCCATGAACTCGTGGAAGGTGGGCAGACCGATGATGCGGCGCTCGCGCAACTCGGCAATGCGCTGCATCACCAGGCTGTGATAGGCCCGGGCGGCGCCGAAGCGGAAGGTGGTGCGGGCCACGGAGTGCTCGACCTCGGCGGCCATGGTGGTGAGATCGGCCAGCACGCTGCGTTCGTCCTCGGTGTTGCGCGCGGAGCCGGTGCGGTCCATCAGGTCGGCGAGGCGCTGCTCGCTCGCGCCCAGCAGCCGGCCGACCTCCTTGGCCACCGGAAAGGCCAGCAAGGCCATCAATCGATAGGTCTCGATCTCCACCAGCCGCTGCACGGTGCGGCCGGCCTGACGGCGGGTCAGGGACACGTCGATGACCAGGAAGCGGGAAAAACCGTCCTCGAACAGAAAGTCGGTGAACACCCAGGCCGCGCCGTCGGCCACGGTGGCGCCCACCATCTGGCGTCCGGTGGGGGAGAGCTGGGCCATGACGCTCTCCGGCGTCACTTCGGCCGCCGAGCGCAGTTCGACATGGGTGGCGACAATGAGCTTGCCGGGCAGGCTTTTCAGCCAGGCGTCGGGTACCACCGCGAGGGCCGATGTGTCCGAGTCCAGCCCTTCGCCCCGGGGGATGGAGCGGAAGAAGGTATAGCTGGAAAACTCGTTGTGGAGTTCCCACTTGAGCTGGAAGGTGCCGAAGTCGATCAACCTGTGGGTGCCGGCGGCATCGATGGGGCGTCCGAGGAGTTTGCCCAGTGCAATGAGATGCTGCTGGGCGGCGCCCGGTGCCTCGCCCTCGTGGTGCAGGGCGAGATAGCTGATCAGCTGGGGGCTTTCCAGGGGAACCGGCGGACGGGCATGGAACTCGTCGTTGAGGGCCTGGCGCAGGTCGTGCTCGGCGAAATGGTCGGGCAGGGTCATGGGCTCGGGCGTACGGGTGGTGCGCCGGGTGTGATCGGGCGCTTATCTTGCCGCTACGGAAGGTGCGCTGGCAAGCTCACCGCCCGGGGGCGGTGTGCGGCCTGTCACGGCGCGTTGTTGCGCTGCAACAAAATCGGCCCAGGTGTATCAGGATGAACCAATGGACAGGGCTAGCGCCGCCAAGGCGATGGCCGTTGCCACGCCGGTCGCGGCTGCGAGCAGACGATTTCGTTGGCGGAGTGCTGCCACGGCAGCGACCAGCTCGGCGTTCTGGGTGGCAAGGGCGCTGAGGAGCTCGGCGCTTTCCTGTTGACGGGTGCTCATCTCGGCCACCTGGGCCGCCAGGGCGGTGAGGCGTGCGTCGGGTGCGGAAGCGTCGCCCGGAACCGGTGTCCCTGCGCTGTGGGCGGTGTCCCGGGTGCTGACCTGCTGCCAGAGCTTGCGGGCACCCTGGGCGATGTCAGGGGCTTTGGCGATGACGTCGGACCAGGGGATGGCCTTGACGAGCGTTGACCAGGGAAGGGGCATGTCTGGTGCTTCTGGAGCGGCGCGTCAGGCTTCAGATGATGCTGCCCCCGAAGGGGCTGCATCATCTGGCCGGCTGCCGGATCAGCGGATGATCTGGTTGAGGGCGCCGCTCTTGTAGCTGGCGGCGATCTTGTCGAGGCCGATGGGCTTGATCTTGCTGGCGTTGCCGGCAGTGCCAAAGGCCTCGAAGCGGGCCTTGCACACCAGCTTGGCTGCTTCGCGAGCCGGCTTGAGGAACTCGCGCGGATCGAACTTGGAGGGGTTCTCCACGAAGAACTTGCGGATCGCACCGGTCATGGCCAGGCGGATGTCGGTGTCGATGTTGATCTTGCGCACGCCGTACTTGATGCCCTGGACGATCTCCTCGACCGGCACGCCGTAGGTTTCCTTCATGTCACCGCCGTACTGGCGGATGATCTCCAGCAGCTCCTGGGGCACCGACGAGGAGCCGTGCATGACCAGGTGGGTGTTAGGGATGCGGGCGTTGATGGCCTTGATGCGCTCGATGGCGAGGATGTCACCGGTGGGCTTGCGGCTGAACTTGTAGGCGCCGTGGCTGGTGCCGATGGCGATGGCCAGGGCGTCCACGTTGGTGAGCTTGACGAAGTCGGCGGCCTGATCGGGGTCGGTGAGCATCTGGGAGTGGTCCAGGGTGCCCTCGGCGCCGACGCCGTCTTCCTCACCGGCCTGACCGGTTTCCAGGGAGCCCAGGCAGCCCAGCTCGCCCTCGACGCTGACGCCGATGGCGTGGGACATCTCGACCACCTTGCGGGTCACGTCCACGTTGTATTCGTAGGAGGACGGGGTCTTGCCGTCTTCCATCAGGGAGCCGTCCATCATCACCGACGAGAAGCCGGAGCGGATGGCGCCCAGGCAGATGGCGGGGGACTGGCCGTGGTCCTGGTGCATGACCACCGGGATGTGCGGGTAGGCCTCGACGGCCGCGTCGATGAGGTGGCGCAGGAAGGCTTCGCCGGCGTATTTACGGGCGCCGGCGGAGGCTTGCATGATCACCGGGCTGTCGGTTTCCGCAGCGGCTTCCATGATGGCCTGGACTTGTTCGAGGTTGTTGACGTTGAACGCGGGCAGGCCGTAGCCGTTTTCGGCGGCATGGTCGAGAAGCTGGCGCATGGAAACGAGGGACATGGTTTTTTCTCCGGAGGCCGGGGCCGGCCTGGTAAAGACATAAAAAAAAGGATTCTACCAAGCCGGCATGGGGCCTGAGTGATCGACAGGCACCCACGTGCCAGGGATTGTGTTGCCGATCACACCGGACCGGGCTTGGGGGTGTCGCCGACGCGCACGATCTTCATGGTGTTGGTGCCGCCGGAGGCGCCGATGGGTTCGCCGATGGTCAGCACGATGAGGTCGCCGTATTCCACCACACCCTGCTCCAGCAGGATCTGTTCGGCCTCCCACAGCAGCACGTCCCGGTCGGCATGGACCTGGGACATGAGCAGGGGATAGACCTCCCGGTAGAGGGTCATCTGGTTGCGCGAGGAGATCTCCGGTGTGAGCGCGTAGATGGGTACGCCGCTGTTCAGGCGGCTCATCCACAGGGCGGTGGAGCCGGTCTGGGTGAGGGAGGCGATGGCCTTGACCTTGAGGTGATAGGCCGTCCACATCGCCGCCATGGCGATGGACTGGTCGATGCGGGTGAAGATCCGGTCGAGGAAGTCCCGGTCCATGGTGACTTCGGCGGACTTCTCGGCCTCGAGGCAGATCCGCGACATGGACTCGACCACTTCCACCGGGAACTTGCCCGAGGCGGTTTCGGCCGACAGCATCACGGCGTCGGTGCCGTCGAGCACCGCATTGGCCACATCCGACACTTCGGCGCGGGTGGGTACCGGGCTGTGAATCATGGACTCCATCATCTGGGTGGCGGTGATGGCGAGCTTGTTGCGCTCCCGGGCGAGGCGGATCATGCGTTTTTGCAGGGCCGGCACCGCGGCATCACCCACTTCCACCGCCAGGTCGCCACGCGCAACCATGATGCCATCCGAGGCATCGAGGATCTCCTCCAGGTTGGCCACCGCTTCGGTGCGCTCGATCTTGGCGATCAGCAGGGCGCTGCTGCCGGCCGCGCGCAGTAGCTGGCGGGCCATGTACATGTCGGCAGCCCCCTTGGGGAAGGAGATGGCGACGAAGTCCACCCCGATCAGGGCGGCGGTCTTGATGTCGTCCATGTCCTTCGCGGTCAGGGCGGGTGCCGTGAGGCCACCGCCCTGGCGGTTGATGCCCTTGTTGTTGGAGAGCTCGCCGCCCACCTTGACCCGGGTGTGGATCTCGTGGCCGAGGACGCGATCCACGCTCAGCTTGAGACGGCCGTCGTCAAGGAGCAGCACATCGCCGGGTTTCACGTCCCGGGGCAGATCCTTGTAGTCGAGGCCTACCCGATGGAGGTTGCCGGGTGTGGTCAGGGCGGCGTCCAGAATGAAGGCGGCGTCCTTGGTCAGGGTGATCTTGCCTTCCTCGAACTTCCCGACACGGATCTTCGGGCCCTGCATGTCGGCCAGGATGCCCACCGGGCGCCCCACCAGTTGGGCCGCCTCGCGGATCTGGTTGGCACGGGCGATGTGGTCTTCCGCCTTGCCGTGGGAGAAGTTCAGGCGGACCACGTCCACGCCGGCGTGGACAAGGCGTTCGAGGGTGGGGAGGTCGGACGAAGCGGGGCCGAGGGTGGCGACGATCTTGGTGTGGCGGGACATGGGGTCTCCAGGTTGTAGTGGCCTTCAGGGCCTGTTCTCGGTCGAGATTCTAACAAGGGGCCAGGCCTCGTGATGACATCCGGGCTGCTCCGGCGTCTCCCCATCATTGTCCTGCCGGCCGGGTGACGGCGCTGCCGTCGCCCGTGCGGCCGGAAGACTTGTTGCGGTACATGGCCGCGTCGGCGCGCCGTGTGAGGCTGTCGAGGTCGGTGCCATGGTCCGGATAGAGGGCGACGCCTATGCTGACCGAGACCAGGGCTTCATGACCTTCCAGGACGATCGGGGCGCCGACCGCCCGACGGATCTTCTCGGCAACGGCAAGGGCTTCGTTCATGCCGGCCATGTCGTGGAGCAGGGCCATGAACTCATCACCGCCCTGGCGGGCAAGCAGGTCGCTGGCGCGCAGGCAGTGGCGCAGGCGCTGGGCTGTTTCAATGAGCAGCGCGTCGCCGGCGGCATGGCCGAGGCTGTCATTGATCTCCTTGAAGTGGTCCAGATCCAGGTAGAGCAGCGCGAAGCGGCTGTGCTGCCGACGCGCCATCAGCAGGCTGGTATTCATCTGCTCGAGGAAGCTGGCGCGGTTGGACAGTCCGGTCAGGGAGTCGTGGGTGGCAAGGTAACGGATGCGCTCTTCCGACGCCTTGCGCTCGGAGATGTCCGTGACGCTGAGAATGACGCCTTGCAGGCCGCCGTCCTTGTCCCGCTGGGGCGCATCGGTGACGATGGCCGTCAGGGTGCGTCCGTCAGCGGTGAGCAGATCCTGCTCGTAGCTGGAGGGCTCGCCACGCTGCAGGCGGGTGAGGAGGCGGTTGCGAACGGCGGGCTCGCCGGGCGGCCACAGCTTGCTGAAGGGCGTGCCGATCAGGCTGTCTTCCGGGTAGCCGAGCAGGCGGGCCAGCCGTGGGTTGACGAAGGAAAAATTGAGCTTGGCGTCGAGCGCAGCGATACCGTCCCGGGACAGATTCACCAGGGTGCTGTAGCGTGCCTCACTGCTGCGCAGGGACGAACTGATCCGGTCGAGTGCGTGGGCCCGGGAGCGCGCCGCGGCCGCGGCGGCGGTCAGCAGGACGAGCAGACTGCAGATGAGCACTACGGCCCCGGTCTCCAGCCAGTGGGCCGTTGGACGTGCGCCGGGCCCCGGGGAGTCCTCAAAGACCAGGGTCCATACTCGGCCGTCGAGTTCGAGGAGCTTCCTGTCGCTCAGGTCCGGGGTGTTGTCCCCGTCCGGGTGGCTGTCGAAGAGCAGGGTCGCGGGTGTGGTGTCATGGCCGTCATGGATGCGCAGGCGGATGCGCGGCCCGGTTTCGGCAAGCGCGCCTGCGACAAGGTCGTTCATGCGGAAGGGGCCATAGACCCAGCCAAGCAAGGCGTGCTCCCGGCGTGCCGGGCTTCCCAGGTCTGCTCCGCGACGGAACAGCGGCATGTAAAGCAGCACACCCGCCTGGGGGTCGATGGCGGTCTCCTGGACCAGCCGCACCTTGCCTGACAGGGCCGGCAAGCCTGAGTGCAGTGCCTGGGTCATCGCCTGCCGACGTACCGGTTCGGACAGCATGTCGTAGCCAAAGGCGCGCTGGTTGCGCCAGTCGAAGGGCTCAAGATAGATGATCGCGCTGTATTCGTCGCGCGAACCGGGCGGGCTGACCCGGTAGTCGGGAAAGCCCTCCGCACGCATGGCGCGCTCATGGCGGGCCAGCTGGTCGGCGGGTATATGCGCCGCAAAACCGACGCCCTGGATGCCCGGATATTCCGCGGGCAGATTCAGGGCCGCCACGTAGCGCCGCCATTCATCTCGGGAAACCGTCTCCGATGCCTGGAAGAGGGCGTGAGCCCCCTTCAGCACCTGCCTGTAGGTTCTCAGGCGCTCTTCGATGCGCAGGGTGATTTCCCCCGTGTCCTGGGCGAATGCGCTGCGAATGGACTGACCGCGGGCCTGCTCCAGGCGATCCACGACCATCACGCCGAGCACACTCGCAAACACCAGGGCGACCAGAGTCGGTGTGGCGATGGCCGCTGTCAGTGTCTGCGTGAGTAACCTGGCAACAAACTGCATGGTCCTGCCGTCTCCCGTGTGCCGGTGCCCCTTCCGAGTGGTGAGGCCGGCCTTCTACTGGCTTAACGGCAGCGGGGCCGGCAGTTTGACCCTTGCATCGGATGGTGGCGCAGTGCGCAGACTTCATCATCCAGCGGTGTCATAATCGGCGCGCTTTCCGGAGGCGCCCCGGTTCGAGTCCGGCCGCTTCCGGCGTCGCCTCCGGGTGGCGCATCTCCGTGAAACCCTGAGGACCTCCCATGATTCTTGTAACCGGCGGTGCCGGCTTCATCGGTGCAAATTTTGTTCTCGACTGGCTGCGCACCAGCGATGAGCCCGTTGTCAATCTGGATGCCCTGACCTACGCGGGCAACCTGGAAAACCTGGCCTCCTTGCAGGGTGACCCGCGGCATATCTTCGTGCAGGGCGACATCTGTGACCGGGCCTTGATCGACCGCCTGTTTGCCGAGCACCGGCCCCGGGCCATCGTCCATTTTGCCGCAGAGAGCCACGTGGATCGCAGCATCCATGGCCCGGGTGACTTTGTGCGCACCAATGTGAATGGCACCTTCACCCTGCTCGAAGCCGCCCGCGGCCACTGGATGAGCCTGGAGGGTGAAGCCAAGGGGGGCTTCCGCTTCCACCACGTGAGCACCGACGAGGTCTATGGCTCCCTGGGGCCGAATGACCCGGCCTTCACGGAAACCAAGACCTACGAGCCCAACAGCCCCTACTCGGCCAGCAAGGCCGCCTCCGACCACCTGGTGCGTGCCTGGCATCACACCTACGGGCTGCCGGTGACCACCAGCAACTGCTCCAACAACTACGGCCCCTACCACTTCCCCGAGAAGCTGATCCCGCTGATGATCGCCAACGCGCTGGCCGGCAAGCCGCTGCCGGTGTACGGCGACGGCATGCAGATCCGCGACTGGCTCTTCGTCACCGACCACTGCTCAGCCATCCGCGCCATTCTGGCCAAAGGCACCCCGGGTGAGGTCTACAACGTGGGCGGCTGGAACGAGAAGCCCAACATCGAGATCGTGAACACCCTGTGTGCGCTCCTCGACGAACTCAAGCCCGATCCGGCCGGCAGCTACCGCCGCCTCATCACCTACGTCACCGACCGCCCCGGCCACGACCGCCGTTACGCCATCGACGCCCGCAAGATCGAGCGCGAACTGGGCTGGCGCCCGGCCGAGACCTTCGACACCGGCATCCGCAAGACCGTCGAGTGGTACCTGGCCAACCAGAACTGGGTGGCCCATGTGCAGAGCGGCGCCTACCGGGACTGGGTCGAGAAGAACTACGCCGGTCGCGAGTAAGGACGCCCACCATGAAGATCCTCCTCTTCGGCAAGAACGGCCAGGTGGGCTGGGAGCTGCAGCGCAGCCTCGCCCCGCTCGGTGAGCTCATCGCCCTTGATCATGACGGCGCCCCGGGCCTCTCCGGCAACTTTGCCGACCCTGAGAGCCTCGCCGCCACCGTGCGTGCGGTAGCGCCCGATCTCATCGTCAATGCCGCCGCCCACACCGCCGTGGACAAGGCCGAGAGCGAGCCCGACTTCGCCCGCGCCCTCAACGCCCTGGCCCCCGGTGTCCTCGCCCGTGAAGCCGCCACCCTGGGCGCCCTGCTGGTGCACTACTCCACCGACTACGTCTTCGATGGCAGCGGTGAAACGTCCCGGGACGAAGCGGCCCCCACCGGCCCCCTGTCCGTGTATGGCCGCACCAAGCTCGAAGGCGAAGAGCTCATCCGCCGGAGCGGCGCCCGCCACCTCATCTTCCGCACCAGCTGGGTGTATGCCGCCCGCGGCGGCAACTTCGCCAAGACCATGCTCAAGCTTGCCGCCGAGCGCGACCGGCTGACCATCATCAACGACCAGCACGGCGCCCCCACCGGAGCCGACCTGCTGGCCGACGTCACCGCCCACGCGGCCCGCATGACCCTGGCCGACGCCGCCCTGGCCGGCACCTACCACCTGGTAGCCGGTGGTGAAACCACCTGGTACGCCTACGCCCGCCACGTCATCGAGTTCGCTCGGGCCCAAGGCCGCCCCGTCAAGGTCGCCCCGGAGGCCATCCTCCCGGTGCCCACCAGCGCCTTCCCGACGCCCGCGGCCCGCCCGGCCAACTCCCGGCTCGACACCCGCAAGCTCCGGCAGGCCTTCGGGCTCAGCCTGCCGGCCTGGCAGCAGGGCGTCGACCGCATGCTCACCGAAATTCTGTAAATGGACCTCCCCATGACCCAACGCAAAGGCATCATCCTCGCCGGCGGCTCCGGCACCCGGCTGCACCCGGCCACCCTGGCCGTCTCCAAGCAGCTCATCCCGGTGTACGACAAGCCGATGATCTACTACCCCCTCAGCACCCTGATGCTGGCGGGCATCCGCGACATCCTCATCATCTCCACCCCCCAGGACACCCCGCGCTTCCAGCAACTGCTCGGCGACGGCGCCCAGTGGGGCCTCAACCTGCAATACGCCGTGCAGCCCAGCCCCGACGGCCTGGCCCAGGCCTTCGTGATCGGCGCCGACTTTGTCGGCAGCGGCCCGAGCGCGCTGGTGCTGGGCGACAACCTATTCTACGGCCACGACTTCGCCAGCGGCCTGCGGGAGGCCACCAAGCAGACCGACGGCGCCACCGTCTTCGCCTACCCGGTGCATGACCCCGAGCGCTATGGCGTGGTCGAGTTCGACGCCGCCGGCCGGGCCATCAGCCTCGAAGAGAAGCCCAAGGCCCCCAAAAGCCGCTACGCCGTGACCGGCCTCTACTTCTACGACAACCGGGTGGTGGACATTGCCCGCGACCTCAAGCCCGGCCCGCGGGGCGAGCTGGAGATCACCGACGTCAATCGCCAATACCTCGAATGGGGCGCGCTCGATGTGCAGGTGATGGGCCGCGGCCACGCCTGGCTCGACACCGGCACCCATGAAAGCCTCCTCGAAGCCGGCCTGTTCATCCAGACCATCGAGAAGCGCCAGGGCCTCAAGATCGCCTGCCCCGAGGAGATCGCCTGGCGCGCCGGCTGGATCGATGCCGAACAGCTGCAAAAGCTCGCCGCTCCCCTGGCCAAGAACGGTTATGGGCAATACCTCGTGCGCCTCCTCCAGGAAAAGGTGTTCTGATGAAGGTGATTGAAACCGCCATCCCCGACCTGCTGATCCTCGAGCCCAAGGTCTTCGGTGACGCCCGGGGTTTCTTCATGGAGAGCTTCAATGCCCGGAGCTTTCACGAAGCCACCGGGCTGAACGTGGATTTCGTGCAGGACAACCACTCCCGCTCCGCCAAGGGGGTGCTGCGCGGCCTGCACTATCAGATCCAGCAGGCCCAGGGAAAGCTGGTGCGGGTGGTGCGCGGCAGCGTCTTCGACGTGGCCGTGGACCTTCGCCGCAGCTCACCGACCTTCGGCCGGTGGGTGGGCGTGACCCTGAGCGAGGAGAACAACCGCCAGTTCTGGATCCCGCCGGGCTTTGCGCATGGTTTCCTGGTGACCAGCGACAGCGCCGATTTCCTGTACAAGACCACCGACTACTACGCGCCCGAGCACGAGCGCAGCCTGGCCTGGAACGACCCCGATGTGGGCGTGGTCTGGCCCCTCGACGGAGCCCCCCTGCTGTCGGCCAAGGATGTGGCTGGCAAGCCCTTGGGAGAATGCGAGACCTTTCCCTGATTGAGCGTCAGCAAATCGGCTGTGCCCCCTCTTTCATCCCTGTGACGCGGCACTGGGGGCCGGGTCCGGTGGTGTGTCGGGCAGCGGACCCCGTCCGCTCGCCACGATTTCTTCACGGGCTCGGTTTGCTGCCATTGGCATGCGTCTGACAATTATTTCTTTGTGAGCCCAGCATCCCCCGCGCAATAATGCGCGCCTGACATTCCGCCCGTGGAGTCCTGCATGTCCCGTTCCCTCATCTACCTCGTCGCCGGCGCGCGTCCCAATTTCATGAAGATCGCGCCGATCGTGCGAGCCCTGCAGGCGCGGGCTGATCGCTTCGACTTCCGCATCATCCATACCGGCCAGCACTACGACCGGGAAATGAGCGATGTCTTCTTCGATGAGTTGGGCATTCCCAAGCCCGATTACCACCTGGAAGCCGGTGGCGGCAGCCACGCCACCCAGACCGCCAAGATCATGGTGGCCTTCGAGGAGATCTGCCAGAAGGCCCGCCCCGACTGTGTGCTGGTGGTCGGCGATGTGAACTCCACCCTGGCCTGCTCCATCGACGCCAAGAAGCTCGACATTCCGGTGGCCCACGTGGAAGCTGGCCTGCGCAGCGGCGACATGCGCATGCCCGAGGAGATCAACCGCCTCGTCACCGACAGCATCTCCGACTGGTTCTTCTGTACCGAGCCGGCGGGCGTGGATAACCTGCTGCGTGAAGGCAAGGGCCAGGACGTGGTCTTTCACGTGGGACACGTGATGGTGGACAACCTGCTGTTCCAGCGCGACAAACTCGACGCCTCCGACAAGGCCGGCATGGAGACGCAGGCCATCAAGGCCCAGTACCCCAGGTATGGCGTGGTCACCCTGCATCGCCCCTCCAACGTGGACGACGAAGCCAATCTGCGCGGTATTGCCGGCGCTCTCAAGCAGATCGCCGCCGACTTGCCGCTGATCTTCCCGGTGCATCCGCGTACCCGCGGCAACCTCGAAAAGTTCGGCCTCGACCTGGGCCCCAACGTGGTGCTGACCAAGCCCCAGTCCTACATGGAGTTCCTCAACCTGTGGAAGGATGCAGCCCTGATCATGACCGACAGCGGCGGCCTGCAGGAGGAGACCACCGCCCTCGGTGTTCCCTGCCTGACCCTGCGTGAGAACACCGAGCGCCCGGTGACCATCGATGAAGGCAGCAACGTGCTGGTGGGGACCGATCCTGCCCGCATCCTTGAGGAGGCCGCCAAGGTGCTGGCCGGTCAGGGCAAGCAGGGGCGCCGCCCCACCCTGTGGGACGGAAAGGCCGCCGAGCGCATTGTGGCCGACCTGGACCGCCTGCTGGCCTGACGATTACCCCGTACGGGTGAAAACGGCGGATGTTGCGATGTGATTCGCAACATCCGCCGTTTTGCTTTTCGGGCGGCGTGGCGCTCAGCCGCCGGATGGCGGCCGGGATGGCAGGTGTAGCGCCACGTCCACTTTGCTGATGCGCCCCTGGGGATCGGGCTCCCCGAGGGTCAGGCTGGTTTCCAGTTCGCCACGGATCAGGCAATGGGCAACGCAGTGCAGCCGCTCGGGGTTGTCCGGATCAAGCGTGCGTTCGATGCCGGCAAGGTTCACCCGGGGGCCGGTCAGGCGCAGGCTGAGGTGGGGCGGGGCAGCATCCGCCCGATTCCCCGGGACTCGGCAAGGGTCAGGCCGTTGGTCGCCCCGCGGCGGAAGGTGGCGTTGACTTCATCGGCGGCGATGCCGATCCGCGAGGCGGTGAGGGCGCTGAGCAGCTCGCCCTCCTTGTGGACCAGCAGCAGGGCCTGCAGGCCGAGGGCCAGGGTCAGGGCGGCAAAGAGCAGGAGGCCGATGCGCAGCCAGCGGGCGGGAGGAAGCGACCGGGTTGTTGTCGATGCGGGGGGTGGGGGGCTGACTGGGGATGACATCCACGACGCTCCTGGTGAGGAGGCGGGATGCATTGAAAGCTGTGTCGCCCCTTCATTGCGCAAGCATAAGCGAATGGGGGGGGGTGATGCACGCCCGGATGGGATGCCCGGGAAGGGTATGGTGCCGCGGGACATTGCCCCGCGGCGGGTTGGGCAGGCTTCAGCCCGGGGTGTCGGTGCTCCCGCCGATCGGGGTGAACAGGGCATCCACGAACTCCCTGGCGCGGAACACTTGCAGATCGTCGATCTGTTCGCCGACACCGATGAAGCGCAGGGGCTTGGGGCATTGGCGGGCAATGGCGGCAACCACGCCGCCCTTGGCGGTGCCGTCGAGCTTGGTGAGCACCAGCCCGGTGACGCCGATGGCCGAATCGAAGGCCTTGACCTGCTGGATGGCGTTCTGGCCGATGTTGGCGTCGAGCACCAGCAGCACCTCGTGGGGGCCGCTGGGTTCGGCCTTCTGGATCACCCGGCGTACCTTGGCGATCTCCTCCATCAGGTGTAGCTGGGTGGGCAGACGGCCGGCGGTGTCGGCCAGCACGATGTCGATGTTGCGGGCGCGGGCGGCGCTGATGGCGTCGAAGACCACGGCGGCCGGGTCGCCGGATTCCTGGGCGATCACCGACACGCCGTTGCGTTCGCCCCAGGTCATTAGCTGCTCACGGGCGGCGGCGCGGAAGGTGTCACCCGCGGCCAGCAGCACGCTCTTGCCCTGGCTTTGGAAGTGCTTGGCCAGCTTGCCGATGGAGGTGGTCTTGCCGGAGCCGTTGATGCCCGCGATCATGATGATGTAGGGCTTGTGGCCGCTGATCTCGAGGGGCCGTTCGAGGGGGGCCAGGATGTTCAGCAGGCCTTCTGACAGGGCACCCTGGAGCTGGTCGGCTGTTTCCAGCTTGTCGCGCTTCCAGCGCAGGCGCAGTTCCTTGAGCAGATGCTGGGTGGCTTCAACACCACAGTCGGCCATCAGCAAGGTGGTTTCCAGCTCTTCGAGGAGCTCCTCGTCGATCTTGCGACGGGAGAACAGGCTGCTCAGGCCGCCGAGACCGCCGCCGATCTGCTCCCGGGTGCGGGAAAGGCCGGCACGCAGCCGGTCCATCCAGGAGCGTTTCTTTTCGGGCTCGGGGGGGCTGGCCACGGGCAAAGGCGCCGGGGCCGCTGCGGCCTGCGCCGGAACAGCCTCGGGGAGCACTGGGGCGGTTGCCGGGGCTTCGGGCTCTGGCGCGGGCGCATCGCCCGGTTTCAGGGCTTTCTTGAGGAAACCAAACATGGAGTGGTGAGTCTGAAAGTGGGTCGATCGGGACGAGGCCGGGGGGGAATACCCCCGCTTTGCCCGGTTGGCCGAGCCGCCGGAATGCCGCTATGATGCCGCGCCACACGCCGGCCTGCGGCCACCGTTTTCGAATTTTACCAGATGCTTCAAGAGCCTATGATGAATCGCAGATTGAGGGTCGCCCGTAGTGCCCTTGCCCTTGCCGCCGCCCTTGCCGGGCCGGTGTGGGCCAATCCCTTCGAGACGGCGCTTCCCAACGGGATGAAGCTCATCGTCAAGGAAGATCGCCGGGCACCGTCCGTGGTGCATATGGTGTGGTATCGGGTGGGGGCGATGGATGAGGTGGATGGCACCTCGGGGGTTGCCCACCTCCTTGAGCACATGATGTTCAAGGGTACGAAGAAGCTCGGCCCGGGGGAGTTCAACAAGCAGGTTGCTGCGGCAGGGGGGCGGGATAACGCTTTCACCAGCCACGATTACACCGCGTACTTCCAGCAGGTGCCCCGGGAGGCCCTCGGCCGGATGATGGCCCTGGAGGCCGATCGCATGGCCCACCTGCAGATCACCGAAGCCTCGTTCAGGAAGGAGATCGAGGTAGTCAAGGAGGAGCGCCGCCTGCGCACGGATGACAAGCCCCGCTCCCTGGTGATTGAGCAGCTGATGGCCACGGCCTTCCAGGCGCATCCTTACCGCCGGCCGGTCATCGGCTGGATGAGCGACCTGGAGAACATGACGGCCCAGGACGCACGCGATTGGTACCAGCGCTGGTACGTGCCGAACAACGCCACGCTGGTGGTGGTGGGTGATGTGGATCATCAGGCTGTCTTCAAGGAGGCCGCGGCCACCTACGGGCGGGTCAAGGCCCGGCCCCTGCCGGTGCGCAAGCCCCTGATCGAGCCCGAGCAGACCGGCTCCCGCCGCACCGTGGTCAAGGCGCCGGCGGAGCTGCCCTATGTAGCCCTGGCCTGGCGGGTGCCCAGCCTGCGGGATGTGAAGGCGGACAGTGACTTCTACGCCTTGCAGGTGCTGGCGGCCGTGCTGGACGGCTACGAAGGTGCCCGGCTGGCAAAGAACATTGTGCGCGGCAGCCGGATTGCCGTGACTGCGGGGGCCGGCTATGACGGGACGGCCCGCGGCGAGTCCCTGTTCTATCTCGATGGCGCGCCGGCTGCGGGCCGGACGCCGGCCGATGTGGAGGCGGCCCTGAAAGCCGAGATTGTGCGCATCCAGAACGAAGGGGTGTCCGAGGACGAACTGCGCCGGGTCAAGGCCCAGGCGGTGGCGGGTCAGGTTTACAAGCGTGACTCGTTGATGGGGCAGGCCATGGAAATCGGCATGGACGAGATGGTCGGCCATTCCTGGAAAGACGACGCCCTGATGCTGGAGCGCATCCGCGCCGTGACGGCTGCCGAGGTGCAGGCGGTGGCGCGCAAGTATTTCCGCGACGAGACCCTGACCGTCGCCCAGCTCGACCCCTTGCCGGTGGATCCCCAGGCCCGCGCCAAGGCCGTTGCTCCCCACCGCCACTGACCGCTCCTGAATTCGAGGTTGATTGATGATTTCCCAATGCAAACGTGTGGGGCTGGCCCTTGCGCTGACCTTCGCAACGCTATCGGCCCAGGCCGGGCTGACCATTCAGAACTGGACGACAGCCAATGGCGTCCGGGTGTACTTTGTCGAGAGCCGGGCCTTGCCGATTGTGGACGTGCAGGTGGACTTCCGTGCCGGTGGCGCCGAGGCTCCCGTGGGCAAGGCGGGGCTGGCGGGCCTGGCACGTGGCCTCCTCGATGCCGGTGCAGGCACTCTTGACGAGGACGCCATCGCCAATCGGGTGGCCGACCTGGGGGCGCAGATCGGTGGCGGTGTCGACATGGATCGTGCGTCGGTGTCCCTGCGGACCCTCAGCAGCGCGGTCGAACGGGAGGGGGCGGTGGACCTGCTGGCCACCCTGATTCAGCAACCCACCTTCCCTGCGCCTGCGGTGGAGCGCGAGAAGGCGCGCAGTATTGCCGGGTTGAAGGAGTCCGACACCCAGCCCGATGCCATCCTGTCGCGCCGTTTTGCGGCGGCCGTGTTCTCCGACCATCCCTATGGACGCCTGCCGTCGGTGGACACCATGACCTCCCTCACCCGTGAGGATCTGGTGGATTTCCATCGTCGGCACTACACGGCGGCCGGGGCGGTGGTCAGCATCGTCGGCGATGTCTCGCGTAGCGACGCCGAGGCCATCGCGGTCCGACTCACCGGCGCCCTGCCCGCGGGCGTGTTGCCGGCGCCGCCCGTCGATGCAGCCCCCCCCGCGGGAGGCACGATCCGTGTGCCAAATCCGTCGGCGCAGGCGCACATTGCCGTGGGCCAACCCGGCATCCGTCGCGGCGATCCGGACTTCTTCCCGCTCGTGGTGGGCAATTACATCCTGGGTGGGGGAGGCTTCGTCTCCCGGTTGACCCGGGAAGTGCGGGAGAAGCGTGGCTACGCCTACAGCGTGTACAGCTATTTTTCGCCGCAACGCAGCGTCGGTCCCTTCCAGATCGGGCTGCAGACCAAGGGCAGCCAGACCGATGATGCCCTCAAGGTGGTTTCCGAAACCGTGGCCGCCTTCGTGAAGGATGGGCCGACCGAGAGTGAGCTGAAGGCGGCCAAGGAGAACCTGATCAATGGCTTCGCCCTGCGTCTCGACTCCAACCGCAAGATGCTGGAGCAGGTGGCGGTAATCGGTAGTTACGGTTTGCCCCTCGACTATCTGGATACCTATCGGACCAAGGTTTCGGCTGTCACGGCGGCCCAGATCCGCGATGCCTTCCGGCGTCATGTGTTGCCCGAGCGCCTGGTGACTGTGGTGGTGGGGGGGGATGGGGACAAACCCGATGCCCGCGGTGGAGCTGCCCGTTGAGCCGGATCCGCATCATCGGGGGGGAATGGCGCTCCCGCCTCATCGACGTCAGTCTCGTCAAGGGCTTGCGCCCCACGCCGGACCGGGTCCGAGAAACCCTGTTCAACTGGCTGGGGCAGGATCTCGACGGCAAGACCTGTCTTGACCTCTTCGCCGGCAGCGGTGCACTGGGTTTCGAAGCTGCCTCCCGGGGGGCGGCGCAGGTAACGATGATCGAGCAGGATGCCGTCGCCTGGGGTGCCCTCCAGGCCAATGCAAAGACCCTGCAGGCGTCATGTGTACGGATTGTGCGGGGCGATGCGCTAAAATTCGCCCGTTCCGCCGATCACGGCTTCGACGTGGTCTTTCTCGACCCTCCCTACCGGGCGGGCTGGATCGAGCGGATGGGGCCGTTGCTGCCGGGCCTTCTCTGTGAGGGAGGAGTGGTCTATGTGGAAGCGGAATACGAGATCGAAAACATCGACCGATTGACGCGAATCAAGCAGGGGACGGCCGGGCAGGTGTATTACCACCTCTTTGCCGCAGCGCCCTGACCTTCGCGCGATTGCGCCGACAGGGGAGGCCTGCAGGATGAGGGATGGCATCGCGGTTTATCCGGGGACCTTCGACCCGTTCACCCGGGGGCATGAAGATCTGGTTCGGCGGGCATCTCGCCTTTTCGAGCGGGTGATCGTCGGTGTTGCGGCGAGTGCCGGCAAGGGGCCGATCTTCACCGTCGACGAGCGGGTCGAGATTGCCAGGGAGGTGCTTGCGTCCTACCCGAATGTGGAAGTGAAGGGGTTTTCCTGCCTTCTGATGGATTTTCTTCACCAGAACAATGCGCGGGTCATCTTCCGGGGCCTGCGGGCCGTGTCCGACTTCGAGTACGAGTTCCAGATGGCGGGCATGAACCGCAAGCTCTACCCGGACGTGGAAACGGTGTTCCTGACCCCGGCCGACGAGTACATGTTCATCTCCGCCACCATGGTCAGGGAGATCGCGCGGCTCGGCGGCAATGTGAGCAAATTTGTGCAGCCGGGCGTCTATGAGCGCCTGTGCCTGAAGATCAACAACTGCAAGTAATGAGGAATTAAGCAAAATGGCCTTGATGATTACCGACGAGTGCATCAATTGCGACGTCTGCGAGCCGGAGTGTCCGAACGGTGCCATCTCCCAGGGTGACGAGATCTACATCATCGACCCGAACAAATGCACCGAGTGCGTGGGCCACTTCGATGAACCCCAGTGCCAGCAGGTCTGCCCGGTGGATTGCATTCCCTTCAATCCGGATCATCCGGAGAGCAAGGAGGATCTGATGGAGAAGTTCCTCAAGCTCACCGCCGACAAGTAAGCGATCTGGCGCAAGCAGAAAAGAAGAGAGCCTGGCACCCCATCAGGGTGCCAGGCTCTCTTCTTTTCTGACGCCTGAGCGTGGCCGGCGGCGGCTTCAGGCCGCCAAGGCGGAGGGCACGTCCACCCCCTCCGTCGGCATTTCGAGAGCCCGTTCGATGCGTTCTGCCAAGGCATTGAGCTGGGCGACCTGCTGGACGAGCAGATCTTCCGCCTGCTGCAGTTCCCGCACCCGGTCTTCGAGGGTGTCGGTGGCCTGGTGGATGCGTTTCACGCTTTCGAGGCGGCGCTTGAGCTGGAGCTGGTATTCGCGTACCTGGGTTTCCAGGGGGGCCATGACGGCACGCAGCCACTGTTCCGCATCCCGGTTGGCCACTTCGAAGGTGCGGCGGGCCTGGACGGCCACGGTTTCGAAGAACTTCTGGGTCAGGGTGTGCTTTTCAGTGGTGACAATGGTCAGCACCGTGTTGAACTGGTTGTTGAAGGCCTCTTCCAGGCGTTCGATCTCTTTTTCGTAGCGCAGGGTCGAGAACGCGGTAGGGGCAGCCAGCTTGAGGCCGTGCTCGACGGTGAAGCGCTTGTACATGGCGTCGAGCATCTTGGAGATCTCGCCGATCTCGTCGGTGGATTTCTTCAGGTTGCCGCGCAGATGGGCGAAGAAGCCCTTCATCGCTTCCCGCAGGCCGCGGGAAAAGGCCGCATCGAGCATGGCTTCGCGGGTGCGGCGGGTTTCATCGCGCAGGGCATCAAGACCCAGATGGCCGAAGAGGTTGTTGGAGAGGTTGGAGAAGACGCTGCGTACGGCGTAGTACTTCTGCAGGCCCTGCTCGAACTCGTCCTTTTCGGAGCGAACCTTGCGCATCATGTATTCGATGACGTTCTGGTTCTTGCCGCGCAGATCGGTGAGTTCCTGAAGCTGCTCGCGCAGACCGGTGAGGCGTGCGTTCAGCAACTCGCGGCTGCGGCCGACAATGTCGGTGACGTCACCATGGGTGTTGTCGCGGACGATGTCGCGCTTGGTGGGGAGCAGTTCGGTGGATAGGGCCCGTTCGAGGCCGACGATGCGGCTGCGCTCCAGCAGTTCCTGATCGTCATTGACCTTGGCCACCAGGCCCTTCTGGGCCGAAACCGGATAGACCTGGGATGCATCGACTTCCAGTGTGCTGGCGACGCTATTGACCTGATTGGAGATCTCCCTCTCGATATCCTCCTCGCTGCGAAGGCCATCCCACAGACCGTCGATCTTGTTGAGGGCGACGATGCGCCCCCGCTGCCGGCGCCCGGCATTGACGTGCTCCCGCCATACGGCCAGATCGCTCTGGGTGACGCCGGTGTCGGCGGCCAGGATGAACAGCACTGCATGGGCGTTGGGCAGCAGGTTGAGGGTAAGCTCGGGCTCTGCGCCGATGGCATTGAGGCCCGGCGTATCGAGAATCACCAAGCCCTGTTCGAGCATCGGATGGGGAAACTGGATGATGGCGTGGCGCCAGCGCGGGATCTCCAGGCGGCCTTCCGCATCGGGACGGATGCCGTGATCACCGCTTGCATCGATGGGAAAACCCAGCTCTTCCGCCTCGGCCAGGCTGGCCAGCCGGGTTTCGCCGACCTGGGCGAGGGCCTGCTGCAGGCTTTCGGCCGAGCTGGTGTCAAGGGGGCGGATCTGCCATTCCTCGGGGTAGCGCTTGAGTTCGGTGATGCTGGCGTTGGTCTTGCGGCTCTCGATGGGCAGCAGGCGGATTTCCGGCTTGTCGCCCTCCTTCCACTGCAGCTCGGTCGGGCACATGGTGGTGCGTCCGGCGCTTGAAGGCAGGATGCGGTTGCCGTAGCCGGCGAAGAAGACGGCGTTGATGAGCTCGGACTTGCCCCGCGAAAACTCGGCAACGAAGGCGACGATCAGTTTGTCTTCGCGCAGGCGGTCGAGGAGGTATTGCAGGCGCAGATCGGATTGGGCGTCACCGATCTCGTTCAGTTGCAGCCATTTGCGCAGTTCTCCGATACCGGAGGCGACATTTCCCCGCCACTGGGTATAGGCAGAGAAGTGTTCGGCAAGCATGTGTGCGTCCTTCACGGGCTTCATTCCTGGATGGGAGCCGCTAAGCCGGCGGAAATCGTCAAGATGGTTAGCATAAACGGGAACGAGGCCGACCGAAACCGTTTCAACGCTGGCAGCGGGGGCAGTAGAAGCTGGCCCGTTGCCCCATGATCCGTTTGCGGATGGGGGTGGTGCATTTCCGGCAGGGCTCACCCTCCCGCCCATAGACAAAGTACTGCTGCTGGAAGTAGCCGGGGGTGCCATTACTGCTGACGAAGTCCCGCAGGGTGCTGCCGCCGGCAGCCAATGCGTCGTTGAGGGTTTCGCGGATGCAGGCGGCCAGGCGTGCGCAGCGTCGCGGCCCCAGCTCACCGATGGGTGTCACCGGGTCGATGCCCGCCCTGAAGAGGCTTTCGGAGGCGTAGATGTTGCCGATGCCCACCACCTGGTGCCCGTCCATCAGGAAGAGTTTGGCCGGCGTCTTGCGGCCGCGCCCGGCCCGCTGCAGCCAGGGGCCGTCAAAGCCGTCACTCAGGGGTTCGATGCCGAGTTTGGCAAGCAGCGGGTGCGGCACCGGGCCGTCTTGCCACAGCACCAGCCCGAAGCGGCGTGGGTCGCGCAGGCGCAGGGCCGTGTCGTCGAAGAGGATGTCGAGGTGGTCGTGCTTGTCCGGCGCGGCCTGGGCAGGCACGATGCGCAGGCTTCCCGACATGCCCAGGTGGATCAGCAGGCTGCCGGTGGCAAAGCGCAGGAGCAGGTACTTGGCGCGGCGTTCCACGGCCTGGAGCTCTTGGCCCCGGAGGAGGGTGTCCAGATCGTCCGGTACGGGGCAGCGAAGACGGGGATTGCGAACGACGGCGCCGGTGCTGACGTGATGGATCAGCGCCGGGGCGATTCCCCGGCGGGTGGTTTCGACTTCGGGCAATTCGGGCATGAAAAAGGGGGGCCGAGAGGCTCGCTTGCTGGGCTTGGGGAAACCGCCTAACATCCGGCGAACCCTATTGTAGCCGCGCGATCCAAGAGCATGTCGCGCCGTTGCGAGCTTGTCGGGACGGTGGCCGACCGGAACCCGCAAGCCTTTCCAGAGAGTCACATGAAACCTATTTTCCGCCATGCTCAGCCGGCCCGCTTGCTGGCTGCCCTGCTTGTTTCGGCCAGCCTGCTTTCGGGCCTTGCCCAGGCTCAACAGGATGGGGCCGGCGATGAGGTGGCAAAGCCGATCTACCCTTCCCAGGAGCTGACCCCCCAGATCCTTCACCAGATGATGCTTGCCGAGGTGGCGGCAGCCAGGGGGCAGACGGTCATGGCCGCCCGCTCCTATCTGGACCTGGCGCGGCGTACCCGGGATGGGCGCATTGCCCGCCGCGCTGCCGAGATGGCCTTGTTTGCCCGCGACGCCGACATGTCCGGCGAAGCATCCCGGCTTTGGCTTGAGCTTGAGCCCGGCTCGGTGCAGGCCCAGCAGCTGGCTTCGGGCACGCTTGCCAGTGGGGCGCGGATTGATGAGTTGCGCACTCACCTGGCCGAGGCCCTGGCCCGTCAGGGCGATGCCATCGGGCCGGCCCTGATGGGACTGAACCGGGGTTTGGCCCGGATTCCCGACAAGGCGTTGATCCGCCGCTTGGTGGGCGAGTTGACCGAGCCCTATCTGGCTCACCCGGAGGCCTGGTTCGCCCGTGCCAACGCGGCTTTTGTCGGCGGTGACAACATTGCAGCGTCGGATGCGTTGGACGGGGCCTTGCGTCTGCGTCCCGACTGGGAGCAGGCTGTGGTGCTGAAGGCCCAGTTCCAGGAGGAAGCCGCGCCGGGTTCCGGCATCCGGGCGCTGCAGATGTATGTTGATCAACACCCGGAGGCGCGCGAGCCGCGCATCACCCTGGCTCGCCTGCTGGTGGCGGCCAAGCAGTTTGCGCCTGCCAGGGCGCAGTTTGAACAGATACTCCTGCGTGCCCCGGACGACAAGGACGCCGTCCATGCCGCGGGTCTGCTGTCCATGCAGCTTGGTGACAGGGGCACCGCCGAGGCGCATTTCCGGCATTTGCTCGATCTGGGGTTCGCTGAGCCGGACAGCATCCGCACCTACCTGGGGCAGATCGCCGAGGAGGCGAAGCGCTACGATGAGGCCATCGGCTGGTACAAGTCCGTGGCGCCGGGCAGCCGCTTCGTCGCGGCCCAGGTGCGGGTTGCACAGGTTATGGTGGTCAGCGGGCGGATCCCGGATGCACGCCAGCATCTGCAGGCCTTGGCGCGCGATGCTGCGCCGGGCGAGAGCCAGCAGTTTGTCCTTGCGGAAGCGCAGATCCTGCGGGAGGCCGGTCGTAATGAAGAGGCCTTCAACGTGCTGGATGAGGCCCTGCGCCGCGATTCGGACAACGTCGAGATTCTGTATGAGTCGGCCCTGATGGCAGAAAGGATCGGACGTCCCGAGGTGATGGAGGGCCGCTTGCGCAAGCTGATCGTCATCAAGCCCGATCACGCACATGCCTACAATGCCCTGGGTTACTCGCTGGCCGATCGCAACATGCGCCTCGATGAGGCGGAGCGCCTGATCCGCAAGGGTCTCGAAATTGCCCCGAATGATGCGTTCATCCTCGACAGTCTGGGTTGGGCCCTGTACCGGCGTGGAGATCTGGGCGGAGCCCTCGCACAGCTCCAGCGCGCCTTCGAGCTGCGCGCCGACCCGGAGATCGCTGCACACCTCGGGGAAGTGCTGTGGATGATGGGGCGGCGTGACGAAGCCGCCCGCACCTGGAGGGATGCGGCGAAGGCCCATCCCGAAAGCACTGTGCTCGCCGACGTGATCAAGAAGTTCAAGCCTTGAGAGCACTTTTCCTGGCGTGTGTGATGGCTCTGGCCGCCTGTGCCACCGTGCCGGACTTGCCGCCCGCCGTAGCGCTGCGGGGTGCCCCCGAGCTTCCGCGTTTTCAACTTGAAGGCCGTCTGCAGGTGCGGGACGGTGAGCGTAGCGCCGCTGTCGGTGTGTATTGGGAGCATGCGCCGGAACTTGATTCCTGGCTGTTCACGGGGCCCCTGGGGCAAGGGCTGGCCCGCATCGAGAGCAAGGCAGGAGGGGGCGCGCGGATGATCCTGTCCGACGGTCGCCAGGTCATTGCCGGCACGGCCGCCGAGCTTGCGGAGAGCGTGCTGGGCGTCGGTGCGCCCCTGGAGGAGCTTCCCCGCTGGGTGACGGCACGTGTCCGGCCCCAGGCGGAGGTGCGCACGCTCGATGCTCTTGGGCGCCCCCTCAAGGTTGTCGACGGTGGCTGGAGCATCGACTACATCGATTATGTGGGCGGGGCGCCGGATGACCTGCCCCGCAAAATTGACATCCATCGTGGCGATACGCGCCTGCGCCTGATCGTCGATTCCTGGAATCCCTGACATGCACCCCATTGCCTTCGATCCGGCGGCCACGGACCTGCGTCTGCCGGCGCCCGCCAAGATCAATCTCTTCCTGCACATCGTCGGCCGTCGTCCGGATGGTTACCATCTGCTCCAGACGGCCTTTCGCATGCTGGACTGGGGTGACGAGATCCATCTCAGGTGCCGTACCGACGGGCGCATCCTGCGCACCACGGATGTGCCCGGGGTGGCCCCCGAGGCGGATCTTGTCGTGCGTGCAGCCCGTGCCCTGGAGCAGGCCACGGGTTCAACGAAGGGGGTCGACATCGGGGTATGCAAGCGGATCCCCATGGGCGGCGGGCTGGGTGGCGGCAGTTCGGATGCGGCCACCGTATTGATCGCCCTGAACCGGATGTGGGGCTGCAACCTCTCCGGACAGCGCCTTCGGGAGCTGGGGCTGGCCCTGGGCGCCGATGTGCCTTTCTTCATCTTCGGCGAGACCGCTTTCGCCGAGGGCGTCGGAGAGGCGCTCCAGTCCTTGAAAGTGGCGCCGGCCTGGTATGTGATGGTGGCGCCCCAGGTCGTGGTGCCGACCGCGGAAATTTTTTCGGCCGAAGAGTTGACGCGGGACACCGAACCCATAATAATGCGCGCCTTCGCAACACACACAACGCGGAACGACATGCAGCCAACGGTCTGCAGACGGTTTCCCGAAGTGGCTGAAGCGCTGGTCTGGTTGTCGCAGCATGGGGCAGCAAGAATGAGTGGTTCAGGTGCCTGCATCTTTGCCCCCTTCAACTCGAAGGAGGAAGCAGATCAGGTTGCTGCAGCAGCCCCGCAGGGTTGGGTGGTCTGGGTAGCCTCAGGGCTGGACAGGCATCCGTTGCAGGGATGGCTTGTGTAGGTTGTGATGACGATATTGGGGAGTCGCCAAGTTGGTCAAGGCACCGGATTTTGATTCCGGCATTCGAAGGTTCGAATCCTTCTTCCCCAGCCAAATTCAGCGGGCAGGTCAAAAACCTGCCCGTTTTGTTTCAAGCGGTTCTACTTCGCAGTAACGAGAGGTGATCATGGCTTCGGGCAGCCTGATGGTTTTCACCGGCAACGCCAACCCCAAACTGGCCGCAGATGTGGTGCGCCGCCTTGGGAAGTCTTTGGGTTCGGCCACGGTTGGTCGTTTCTCGGACGGCGAAGTCAATGTCGAACTTCTCGAGAACGTGCGTGGCAAGGATGTTTTCGTCCTGCAGCCGACCTGCGTTCCCACCAACGACAACATCATGGAGTTGCTGATCATGGTGGATGCGCTTAAGCGGGCTTCCGCCGGTCGCATCACAGCAGCGATTCCCTATTTTGGTTACGCCCGTCAGGATCGGCGCCCCCGTTCTGCCCGTGTGCCCATTACCGCCAAGGTTGTGGCCAACATGCTCCAGGCAGCCGGCGTTCAGCGTGTGCTCACGGTTGACCTCCACGCCGACCAGATCCAGGGTTTCTTCGACATTCCCGTGGATAACATCTACGCGGCGCCCGTGCTGCTCGATGACCTGGAAAAGCAGAAGTACGAAGACCTGATGGTCGTATCGCCGGACGTGGGCGGTGTGGTGCGGGCCCGTGCCTTCGCCAAGCGCCTCGAGTGCGACCTGGCCATCATCGACAAGCGCCGTCCCAAGGCCAATGTGTCCGAGGTGATGAACATCATCGGTGAAGTCGAGGGCCGTACCTGCGTGATCATGGACGACATCGTCGATACCGCCGGCACCCTGTGCAAGGCGGCCCAGGCACTCAAGGAGAACGGCGCCAAGCGTGTGATGGCGTACTGTACGCATGCCGTGTTGTCCGGCCCCGCCATCAGCCGGATCAATGAATCCGATCTGGATGAGCTGGTGGTGACCGACACCATTCCGCTTTCCGATGAGGCCAAGGCCTGCAAGCGGATCCGGTTCGTGTCGATTGCCGAACTCCTCGCCGATACCATTCTGCGGATCAGCAACGAAGAGTCTGTCAGTTCGCTGTTCAACGAGTAGGACATCTGTTTTCAAGCCGGTGGGTGCGAGCCCGCCGGCTTTTTCGCCCGTCTGGTCGCGGCCGGGCCCATCAACTGGAGTAGTGAAAATGACCATTCAATTCAACGCCAAAACGCGCGTTCTGCAGGGCACGAGTGCGAGCCGCCGCCTGCGTCGCGCTGGCAGTGTCCCCGCCATCGTCTACGGTTCTGGCGCTCCCGCCCAGATCGAAGTGGATCACAACGAGATTTTCCATGCCCTGCGCAACGAGGCCTTCCACGCCTCCGTGCTGACCATGGTCCTGGATGGTGCCAACCAGTCCGTGATCCTCAAGGACACCCAGTGGCACCCGTACAAGCAGCAGGTTCTGCACATGGATTTCCAGCGCGTGGATGCAACCCACAAGATCCACGTGAAGGTGCCCCTGCACTTCATCAATGCGGACATCGCGCCGGGCGTCAAGCTCGAAGGCGGCATGGTTTCCCATCCGATGACCGAACTCGACCTCGAGTGCCTGCCTGGCGACCTGCCCGAGTTCATCGAAGTGGACCTGAAGGATCTGAAGAGCGGCGCCTCCATCCACGTTTCCGCCCTGACCCTGCCGAAGGGCGTGAAGGCCCTCACCCACGGTGAAGACCCGGTCGTGGCTACCGTCCTGGCTGTCCGTGGTGGCGACGATGCTGCCGAGGAAACCCCGGCTGCCTGATTCTTCGCGGATAGCGAGGCCACTGAACGATGAGTCAGCCCGCACCAAAGCTTGTCGTCGGCCTCGGTAATCCGGGGAGTGAGTACGCTGAAACCCGGCATAACGCCGGGTTTTGGTTTTGTGAGCGCCTCGCCCGTGAGCTAGGTACGGCGTTTAGCAAGGAAGCCCGTTTCCATGGCCTGGCAGCCAATGCTCGTGCCGACGGGGTGTGGTTGCTGATGCCCCAGACCTTCATGAACCGTTCCGGCCAGTCGGTGGCCGCGCTGGCCCGTTTCTACCGCATTGCCCCTGCGGAAATCCTTGTCGTCCATGACGAACTCGACATTCCACCCGGGCAGCTCCGGCTCAAGTTCGGTGGTGGTCTGGGGGGGCACAATGGCCTCAAGGACATCACTGCCCACCTGGGCACCCAGGACTTCTGGCGTCTTCGGGTGGGTATCGGCCACCCCGGTGACCGCAATGAAGTGGTCAACTTCGTCCTCAAGCCACCTCGGCGTGAAGAGTCCGCCCTGATCGATGCTTCCCTGGATCGTGCCCTTCTGGCCTGGCCCCTGCTGGCCAGGGCCGACTGGAACGCCGCTACCCAACGTCTCAATGCCCGCGCGGCACCCGCCTGATATTTTCCCGCCGCAGCCTTAAGGCGCACAATGTCCCTGCCGTAAACCGCCCACTAGCATCACAGACCGGGACGTTGCGATCCTGGCTGTATGGAGGGTCACACCATGCGCAAACTCGCCAACACACCCATTTGGCTTCGACTGACCGGTGCCATCTGGCTGATGTTGATCATCGCCTGGGGCGGCATGATCGCCTGGGAAACCCGGGTCAATCGGGAAACGGCCATTGACCAGGCGGAGGATTTCGCCCATGCCATCCATGAAATGACCATGGCGGGCCTGACCGGGATGATGATTACCGGAACGGTCGGGCAGCGCGAGGTCTTTCTCGACCAGATCAAGCAGCTATCGGTGATCAAGGATCTGGTGGTGATCCGGGGCGACGCCGTCACGCAGCAGTTTGGCGCCGGGAATCGGCCACCTCCGCCGCTGGATGTGGACGAAAAGGCTGTGTTGGCCAGCGGCAAGGAGCTGGTGCGCGTGGAGCGCGACCCCCAGGCTGGAGAGTATCTGCGGGTCGTCAAACCTGCCCTCGCATCCGAGAACTACCTGGGGAAGAACTGCGTTGGTTGCCACCAGGTTCCGGTGGGAAGCACACTTGGGCTGGTGAGCATGAAGGTGTCCCTCGACAAGGTGAACGCAGCGGTCGATTCCTTCATGTGGAAAAGCATCGTCAGCGCCCTGGCCCTGTCGCTTCCCCTGATCGCCTTCGTGGTCTTTTTCATTCGCAAGTTCGTCGTCAGCCCCCTGGCCGAGATGAATCGGAGCCTTGCCGAGATTGCGAAAGGCGAGGGTGATCTGACCCGTCGCCTCGAGGTGGCCGGCAGGGACGAGATCGGTCAGACGGCTGCCACGTTCAACGAGATGCTCGGGACCATTGCCAAGCTGGTGCGCCATGTGTCCGAGTCGGCCTCCCGGGTGACCGGTTCGGCCCATCAACTGGCAACGAGCGCGGGACGGGTCGCGGAAGGATCGCGGCGGCAGAACGATCAGTCCGTGAGTGCTGCAGCGGCCGTTGAGCACATGGCGACCAATATTGCCAACGTGGCAGGTAGTGCCGAGCGGGTGCATCAGCGTTCGCAGGAAAGCCTGCGGAGGGCCGAGGAGGGGGGGCGGACACTCGAATCGCTGGTGGCCGAGGTGGGGCTTGCCGAGGATGCGGTGCGTCAGATGGCCGTTTCCGTCGAGGAGTTTGTCCAGTCCACGTCGTCCATCACCTCAATGACCCAGGAGGTGAGGGAGATTGCCGAACAGACCAACCTCCTCGCGCTCAATGCGGCCATCGAGGCCGCCAGAGCCGGTGAGCAAGGGCGCGGGTTTGCCGTGGTGGCGGACGAAGTCCGCAAGCTGGCGGAGAAGTCGGCCCGTTCGGCAGGCGAGATCGACGCCGTGACATCGCAACTTTCCCGGCAATCGGTCGCTGTGCGCAAGGCGATTGATGAGGGTTTGGGCCACCTGGGCTCAAGCCGCGCCGCGGTGGCCTCGGTTTCGAGCGCGATTGCAGCGGCCAACGAGTCGGTGGCGGATGTCGGGCGCGGCCTTGATGAAATTGCCGATGCCACCGAGCGGCAGCGCACGGCCAGCGCCGCGGTCGCGGATAGCATCGAGTCGATTGCGGCGATGGCGCGGGAGAATACTGAGGCTGTCGAGTCCACCGCAGTCGCGGCACACGACATGGAAGATCTGGCTACCCAGCTTCATCAGACTGTGTCCCGATTCCGGGTCTGAGGCCGATTCAAGAAAAACGGACGGCCTTGGCCGTCCGTTTTTGTTTGCGGCAAGCCTCGCAGCGCGGCTCAGCGGATGCCCGCGCGTTGGATCAAAGCCTGGATTTCGCCGACGATGCCACGCCGGAAGGCCAACACACAGACGACGAAGATCAAGCCCATGATCACCGTCACCCAGGAGCCGACCTTGTCGGCCAGTTCATTCTGCAGGGTGACGATGGTGGCCGATCCGACCGCCGGGCCGAGAATGGTGCCCAACCCACCCAGCAGCGTCATCAGCACCACTTCACCCGACATGTGCCAGTGAACATCCGAGAGAGAGGTGAGCTGGAACACGAGGGTCTTGGTGGCACCGGCCAGGCCGGCCAGCGACGCAGAGATCACAAAGGCCATGAGCTTGAACTTGTTCACGTCGTAACCGAGGGAGATCGCTCTTGGTTCGTTTTCGCGGATGGCCTTGAGAATCTGGCCAAAGGGTGAGTGGATGGTCCGGTAGATGATGAAGAAGCCAATGCTGAACACGGCGTAGACCAGGTAGTACATGGCAATGTTGTCGGACAGGTCCACCAGGCCGAAGAGGTGGCCGCGGGGGACACCCTGCAGACCGTCTTCACCGCCGGTGGCCTTTACCTGCAGCACGATGAAGTAGACCATCTGGGCCAGGGCCAGGGTGATCATCGCGAAATAGATGCCTGTGCGACGAATGGCCAGTACGCCGAACAGCCAGCCGAGCAGGCCGGCTGCTGCGGTACCCGCGATGATGCCCACTTCCGGAGTAACGCCCATGTCGCGCACCATCAGCCCGCAGACGTAGCCGGCCGTGCCCAGGAAGGCGGCGTGACCGAAGGACAGGAGGCCGGCAAAGCCAAGAAGCAGGTTGAAGGCGCTGGCAAAAAGGGCGAAGCAGAACAACTTCATCAGGAAGGTCGGATAGACCGCGAAGGGCGCAATGAGCCCGACGACGAACAGGGCGGTGTACAAGGCCTCGGTCTTGATCAGGGCGGAGGGTTGCTTGGTTGTGCTCACGGAGTGTCCTTTCAAGCCTTGCCGAACAGACCCGCAGGCCGTACCAGCAGGACGATGACCATGATGACGAAGACGACGACGGCGGAGGCTTCCGGGTAGAAGACCCGGGTCAGGCCTTCGATCAGACCAAGCCCGATACCGGTGACGATGGAGCCCAGGATGGAGCCCATGCCGCCGATGACCACCACGGCGAACACGACGATGATCAGGTTGGAGCCCATCAGCGGATTGACCTGGAAGACGGGGGCCGCCAGTACGCCGGCGAAAGCTGCCAGGGCGACGCCGTAACCGTAGGTAAAGGTGATTAACAGGGGCACGTTGATGCCCAGGGCCTGGACCATCTGGGAGTTCTCGGTACCGGCGCGCAGGTAGGCGCCCAGGCGAGTCTTCTCGATCATGTACCAGGTGCCGAAGCAAACGGTCAGGGATGCGACGATGACCCAGGCCCGATAGATGGGCAGGAACATGAAGCCCAGATTGATGCCTCCGGCGAGGGCATCCGGAACGTCGTACGACTCACCGGAGATGCCGAACTGATCACGGAAGACGCCCTCGATGATCAGGGCCAGACCGAAGGTCAGAAGCAGCCCGTAGAGGTGGTCGAGCTTGTAGAGCTTGCGCAGCATGGTGCGTTCGAGGATGACCCCGAACAGGCCGACCAGCAGGGGGGCTGCAATTAGGGCCACCCAGTAATTGACGTTGAACTTGGTCAATGCCAGCCAAGCGATGAAGGCACCCATCATGTACTGGGCGCCGTGGGCGAAGTTGATGATGTTGAGCAGGCCGAAGATGATCGCCAGCCCTAGGCTGAGGATGGCGTAGAACGAGCCGTTGATCAGCCCGACCAGCAACTGGCTGCCCAGCAGGGCGGATGGGACGCCTAATATTTCCATGGGTCACTCCAGGGCCGGAGCGGTGCGGGGCCGCTCCGGGGATCGTGGTTGCAGCGGCTTTTATTTCTTAACCAGCGGGCAGCGGGACTGGGCCAGGGGCTGGAAGGCCTCGGCCGCCGGGATCACCTGGCGCACATGGTAGTAATCCCACGGGTACTTGGACTCGGCGGGCTTCTTCACCTGCATCAGGTACATGTCATGAACCATCCGGCCGTCTTCCCGGATCTGGCCGTTCTTGGCAAAGAAGTCGTTGATCGGCGTTTTCTTCATCTGGGCCATGACCTTCTTGGTGTCATCCGTGCCGGCGGCCTTCACCGCTTTCAGATAGTGATACACCGAGGAGTACTGCCCGGCCTGGACCATGGTCGGCATCTTCTTCTGCACGCCGAAGAATCGCTTCGACCAGGCGCGGGTTTCGTCATTCAGATCCCAGTAGAAGCCTTCGGTCAGGTACATACCCTGGGTGGTCTTGAGGCCGAGAGAGTGGATGTCGGTGATGAACATCAGCAGGCCGGCCAGGGACTGGGTTGGGGTGATGCCGAACTCGGCGGCCTGCTTGATGGCGTTGGTGGTGTCGGCACCGGCGTTGGCGAGGCCGATCACTTGGGCGCCGGAGGACTGGGCCTTGAGCAGGAAGGACGAGAAATCGGAGCCGGGGAAGGGGTGGCGGACGGAGCCCAGCACCTTGCCTCCGTTGGCGGTGACCACGGCCGAGGCGTCCTTTTCGAGGGCTTGGCCGAAGGCGTAATCGGCGGTCAGGAAGAACCAGCTCTTGCCGCCCTGCTTGGTCACGGCCTTGGCCGTACCGTTGGCCAGCGCGTAGGTGTCGTAGGTGTAGTGGACGGTAACGTCGTTGCACTGCTCGTTGGTGATGGGGGTGGAGGCCGGGCCGCTCATCAGGGCGATGCGGTCCTTCTCCTTGGCCACCTTCATGACGGCAAGGGCGACGGAGGTGGTGACCAGCTCAGTGGCGGTATCCACGCCTTCACGTTCGAACCATTCCCGGGCCTTGTTGGAGGCAATGTCGGCCTTGTTCTGGTGGTCGGCGCTCACCACCTCGATTTTGAAGCTGGGCTTTTCCTTGGCGATGAAGTCCTCAACCGCCATCTTGGTGGCGAGTACGGCGCCGGAGCCGGCCAAGTCGGAATAGGTGCCCGACAGGTCGGTCAGCACGCCGATTTTCACCACTCCCCCGGACACCTGCGCGTGGGCGCCTGCGGACAGGGTGGCAAGGGCGGTGGTGCAGGCGATGGAAATCGCTTTTTTCATGGTCATGTCTCTCTCCTTCGTTGTTGTGTCGAGCCGGCTCAGACGCCGAGGGTTTGGTGCAGCCAGTCCATCTTTCCGGGTAGTTCTTCCTTGGTGATCGTGGCGATGATCTCGCCGTGCTCCAGTACGTAGTGGCGGTCGGCCAGGGGGGCGGCGAAGCGGAAGTTCTGCTCCACCAGCACGATGGTGAAGCCACGTTTCTTGAGTTCTACGATGACTTCACCCAGTTTCTTGACGATGACCGGTGCCAGACCCTCAGTGATCTCGTCGAGGAGCAACAGCTTTGCGCCGGTGCGCAGTACTCGGGCCATGGCGAGCATCTGTTGCTCGCCGCCGGACAGCTTGGTGCCGGGGCTGCTGCGGCGCTCCAGCAGGTTTGGGAACATCCCGTAGATCTCGTCCACACTCATCCCGCCGCTCGCCACCTGGGGTGGCAGCATCAGGTTCTCCTCGGTGGAGAGGGAGGCAAAGATCGCGCGTTCCTCGGGGACGTAGCCGATGCCGTAGCGGGCCATGCGGTGAGTGGGCTCGGCAATGACGTCCTTGCCATTCACCATGATCGATCCGGTACGTCGACCCACCAGGCCGAGAATGGACTTGAGGGTGGTGGAGCGGCCGGAGCCATTGCGGCCAAGGAGGGTGATGCATTCACCGCGACCGACATTCAGGTCGATGCCGTGGAGGATATGGGACTCGCCGTAGAAGGCATGCAGATCATGGATCCGCAGCATCTCGGGCTTGGGGTCGAAGGCGCTGGTCATGGATCGCTTCCGGTCAGTGGTGGGCGTCGTTCATGTCGCTGGAGCCCACATAGGCTTCGAGCACCTGCGGGTTTTTCGAGACCTCCTCGTAAGGGCCTTCCGCCAATATGCTGCCTCGCTGAAGCACGGTGATGCGGTCGCACAGGTTGGCTACTACGGAGAGGTTGTGCTCGACCATCAGGATGGTGCGATTGGCGGATACCTTGCGGATCAGATCAACCACCCGTCCGATGTCCTCGTGACCCATGCCTTGGGTGGGTTCGTCCAGGAGCATCATCGTAGGTTCGAGAGCCAGGGTTGTGGCGATCTCCAGGGCACGTTTGCGGCCATAGGGCATCTCCGCTGTGATCGTGTCGGCAAAGCTCCCCAGATCCACGGATTCGAGCAACTCCATGGCGCGGCCGTTGAGAACATCCAGGCTCTTCTCGGAGCGCCAGAAATGGAACTCGGTACCCAGCTTCCGCTGTAGTCCGATCCGGACGTTCTCCATTACTGTCAGGTGCGGAAATGTTGCCGAGATCTGAAAGGAACGGACCAGCCCCCGGCGCGCCGTGACGGCTGGCGCTTCACGGGTGATGTCCTGCCCATCGAAGACGATGCTGCCGCGGGTGGGAGGCAGAAACTTGGTCAGCAGGTTGAATACGGTGGTCTTGCCGGCGCCGTTGGGGCCGATCAGGGCGTGGATATGGCCGCGACGGACCTTCAGATCGACGTTGGATACCGCCGCAAAGCCCTTGAACTCCTTCGTCAGGCCGGCAGTTTCCAGGATGAACTCGCTCATGGGACTTCCCGGTTGGGGGCGAAATCAGTGCTTCGCCCGGGTGGAGGAGAGGGGCTGTTTGCGCAGGCGCGCGCGCTGCTGGCGGGCAGCTGCAAGTCTGTGCGCAACGGCGAGGGCGAGGCTGACCGTGAGGATCAAGGCCAGGATGGGCAATGGGCTCATTGCGAGGTCTCCGTTGTGTTTCTTATTGCGCCAAGCCTAGTGCCCCTGCGTGTCCAAACCTTTTCTCAAATGTAACGAATGGTGCGGCTGCGCTCGGGGCAGGAGCGTTGTGCGTGTTGCTCTATGCAAGCCTATTAAGGGGCCATCGCCGCTGGCGGCCAATGGGGGATTACCCGAACTTACGCTCGCGTAAGCTGCCCCGGCTGTACCGGCAAGTAGCGAGTGGCGGCACCGGCCCTTCTGTCGGGCTAGAATGGAAGGCTGGCAACACATTCATTCGTTTCAAGACGGAGTCCTCGAGATGCCCCAGTATCGTTCCCGCACTTCCACCGCCGGTCGCAACATGGCCGGCGCCCGCGCCCTTTGGCGCGCCACCGGCATGAAGGACGGCGATTTCGAAAAGCCGATCATCGCGGTGGTGAACAGCTTCACCCAGTTTGTTCCCGGTCACGTACATCTCAAGGATCTGGGCCAGCTGGTGGCGCGCGAGATCGAGAAGGCCGGTGGTGTTGCCAAGGAATTCAACACCATCGCCGTCGATGACGGCATTGCCATGGGCCATGGCGGCATGCTCTACAGCCTGCCCAGCCGCGACCTGATCGCCGACAGCGTGGAGTACATGTGCAACGCCCACACGGCGGATGCCATGGTGTGCATCTCCAACTGCGACAAGATCACTCCGGGCATGCTGATGGCTGCCCTGCGCCTCAACATCCCGGCGATCTTCGTGTCCGGCGGCCCGATGGAGGCCGGCAAGGTGAAGTGGGAGGCCAAGGTGATCTCCCTTGATCTGGTGGACGCCATGGTCAAGGCTGCCGACAGTAGCTGCTCGGACGAAGAGGTGGACGCCATCGAGCGCTCTGCCTGCCCGACCTGTGGCTCCTGTTCCGGCATGTTCACCGCCAATTCCATGAACTGCCTGACCGAAGCCCTTGGCCTGTCTCTGCCGGGCAACGGTACCGTGCTTGCCACCCACGCAGATCGCGAGCAGCTCTTCCTGCGTGCCGGCCGCGCCATCGTAGACATGGCTCGCCGCTACTACGAGAAGGATGACGAATCCGTCCTGCCGCGCTCCATCGCCAGTTTCAGGGCTTTCGAGAACGCCATCAGCCTTGATGTGGCCATGGGGGGCTCCACCAACACGGTGCTGCACCTGCTGGCGGCGGCCAAGGAAGCCGGTGTCGACTTCACCATGAAGGACATTGATCGTATCTCGCGCCAAGTACCTTGCCTGTGCAAGGTGGCGCCCGCCGTGGCCGACGTGCATATTGAAGATGTGCACCGTGCCGGCGGCATCATGGCCATCCTCGGGGAGCTCAATCGCGCCGGGCTGCTGCACACGGATCTGCCCACTGTCCATACCAGGACGATGGCCGAGGCTCTGGCTAGCTGGGACGTGATGCAGGCCCACGACAGCGGTGTGTTCAACTTCTACAAGGCCGCGCCGGGCGGTGTGCCGACCCAGGTCGCCTTCAGCCAGGATCGCCGCTGGAACGAGCTGGACATGGACCGCAGCAAGGGGGTCATCCGCGACAAGGCTCATGCCTTCAGCCAGGATGGTGGTCTGGCCGTGCTGTACGGCAACATCGCCGAAAAGGGCTGCATCGTGAAGACCGCCGGCGTGGATGAGTCCATCTGGACCTTCACCGGGCGTGCTCGCGTGTTCGAGAGCCAGGAGGCCGCAGTGGAGGGCATCCTGGGCGACCAGATCGTGGCGGGTGACGTCGTGGTGATTCGCTACGAAGGCCCGAAGGGCGGCCCTGGCATGCAGGAGATGCTCTACCCGACCAGTTACCTGAAGTCCAAGGGGCTGGGCAAGAGCTGTGCCCTGCTGACCGACGGCCGCTTCTCCGGTGGCACCTCGG
>NZ_JAFLDT010000165.1 GCF_017302315.1 Zoogloea sp. | reverse complement strand
CGGCGGGGGCCGCAGTAGCACAAGCCTGGATGGCGCCCGCGTGGGCGCCCGCGAAGGGCTCGCCGGCGCCCACCGCGGCCAGCAGGGTTTCGAAGTAGTGTCCGGCCAGACGGCGCTCCACCCCCCAGGCGCTGACCACCACGCAAGGCACGCCTGCCTTCAGCAGGGCCGGGGCCATCTCCGCGCCGAAGGCCCGGCTGCCGGTGGCCGGATCGTCGAGGATCACCAGATCGGGCAGGCTGCGCATCAGCCTTAGTTCCTCGACGCTCAGGAACATGCCGTCGCTGAGCACGAAGCCGGAGGCGCTCCGGCCGCTGTCCAGGCGGTAGTCGTGCAGGTAGGTGCCGCTGATCAGCAGGATGCCGATGTCTCGGGCGTAAAGATGCTCCACCACGCCGCGTGCACTTTCGCCCATGCTCACGCTGACCGACAGCCCGCGGGATTCCAGCGTGCGGCGGTAGCGGTCGAACAGCTCGCCTTGCTCCGGCGGGGGCAGGCGGGGGTTCTCGTCGCCGTAGGTGCCGTCGCTGCTGGGGTTGCCGATGAGCAGGGCGGCGGGGCGTGGGGCGGAGCGTTGGATGGAGAACAGGTTGCCATCCGGGCGGCGGATTGCCGGCAAGGGGGCGCTCAGTCCGTTCTGGTGCAGGGCCAGGATCAGCTCCCAGGGGTAGGCGGCGGCGCCTGTGTCGAGGAGCAGCCGGTAGCCATGGGCCGGCGGCAGGGTGGCGAAGTCGACCGGGAGCAGGGGGTCGGTGATGAACTCCAGCATCTTCGGCAGATCCGCCGGGTGCTCGCGCAGGGCGTCGCGGAACGAGGTGATGAAATCCTGCTGCAGGTAACGTGTCCACTCGCGGCGACCGCTCTCGTCCAGCAGGTAGTGCATCTTCCCGGGCTCGTTGCCGCGGACGGTCAGCAGGCGTAGCGCCACCGGTTCGGCCGGTGCGGGGGCGTCGAGGGCGGCGCGGATGTGGACGGCGGTGCGCTGGAGGATGGACGGGAGGGCGTCGGGTTCGACGTTTGCGAGGTAGAGGCGCTGGCCACGGTCGTCCCGGTTGGCGCAGGGGCGTGCGATCAGGGGGATGAGGGTGTCCGGCGTGCCGTAGAGGGGTTCGACGAGGACCGGGACGACCGGTTTGCCCGATGCCAGCGCGCGCTGGATCTCGGCCATCTGGAAGGTGCTGAGGGCGGTGTCGCGGCCGATGACGCAGACGATGAGGTCGGCCCTGTCGAGCAGGGCGGCCAGGTCTTCCGCCCAGTTCTCGCCCTGCACCAGGTCCACATCCCGGTTCACCTCCAGGTCCAGGGCCTGGAGGGCCGCGGCCAGCGGGCGCACGAAGCGGCCGTAGGCGTGGGCATAGGAGATGAAGATCCGCGGCCGGACACGCTCGGCTGGATGGAGGTCGGGCAGGGCCAGGTAGACGGGGCTGTCTACGGGGGCTTCTGACCTGATGCCCTGGATATGCCGGGAGATCGTCGCGCTCAGGACGCGACCCTCCCGCTCATTGATGGCGGGGCCACCCTGGACATAGTGAACCAACCGGCAGCCGGCCAGATCGGCGGGGATGGTCGTGCCTTCACGCGCCAGCAGCAGGGTTCGGGCGGGGCGAAGGCCGAGGCGCATGCCGACATGGACAAACATGTCGGGAGTGGCGAGTGTCAGGTTGGCGATGACTAGATCCGCTTCCTCGAGAAGGCGCAGGGCCTGGGAGTCGCCCGTTTCGCTGGCGGGGTCGTGGCGTAGACAGGCCAAGCCTTGCTCCTGCAGGCTTTCGGCGATATAGCGGAAGGACAGTTCGAAGTCGGCACTCTCGCCCGAGCCGACTTCACGGAGGCTGCCGTAAGGCTGGAGCACTAGGCAGCGGGCGCCGTTGGCGGGCAGCGGCGGCGAAGGGGCTCCCTCGTGTCTCCCCAGTGCTGGAGGACGGAGCTTGCCATCCAGATAGAGGGGGCTGGGTGACATGGGTAGTCCATCCTGGACAGTCTGCGCGCGTATCCACGCGGTGAAGCGGGCGCGGGATTCTGCCGTGTCCCCCGCGGGTTCGTGGTGGTAAACCAGGCTGCGGGCGAAGGGGGCCATGATCCGCTCGATACTTCCACGGAGAATCAAGAGGATGCCATCCCGCCGCAGCGCCAGGGCCACCCCGAGGCGGTAGCAGGTGCTGGCGTCCGCGCTGCTGAGGTCGCAGATGATCAAGTCCGCGTCGATCAGGTTTTGATAGCGTTGGGCATCGCTGGTGACAGGGCTGCTGTCCAGATCCACATCGTTTTCGGCCAGGGCTGCCCGCACGAGTTCTGTATCGAGAACGCCCGGTGCGCAGAGCAGGACGGCCCGCCGGCGCGGTGGCTTGGTGCCGTCGCGGGTGGCAGGGCGGCTTTCGGCCAGCACGGCGGCGGGGGGCTTGAGGACGATGTCGCCCACCTTCACTTCTTCGCCCAGGCATTCCAGCAGTTGCCGGGCTTCGTCCTGCTGCCCCCGGGAGAGGGCGTCGAGGCCGCGGGCGTAGGCCAGCAGTTCCTGCTCGCCGGC
>NZ_JAFLDT010000164.1 GCF_017302315.1 Zoogloea sp. | reverse complement strand
ACCGACGCGGTCGGGACCACGCCCTGGCCGCCCTCGAGGCAAGCCGCCCGGGCCTGCGCCAGCAACTGGAGACCCAGGGCTCGCCCCAAACCTTGACCCCCCGGCAGGTGGCCCTTGCCTACTGGGCTGCGGCGGCCTGGGGTGGGCTGATCTCCCTTTCCAAGGACGAGCCCGATACCGTCGCCGATCTGCCCACGGCGATACGCCTCGCCCAGCTCGCCTGGGCTTCCGACCCCGCTTACGGTGGCGGCGCCCTGGCCAGCCTGATGGGCAGTTTCGAGACAGCCCGCCCGGGTGGCAGCCGGCAGCAGGCCCAGGTGTACTTCGATGAAGCCCTGCGCCTGGGGGCCGGGAACAACGCCGGGGCCTTCGTGGCCAAGGCCGAGGGCCTTGCCCAGCCCGCTGGCGACAAGGCTGCCTTCGTGGCCCTGCTACAGCAGGCCCTCGCCGTGCGCGACACGCCGGGCGGCACTCTGGCCCTTTCCAATGCCGTGATGCGCCGACGCGCCGAATGGCTGCTCAGTACCGCCGACGACCTTTTCTGATTCCCCCTTCCGGACCCTCTCCATGCCAAAGCCCGGCCGCCTTGCCGCCCTCGCCCTCGGACTGCTCCTTGCCATCCCCGCCCTCGCCGCCCCCCAGTTGCGCATTGGCACCCTGGCCCCCAAGAATTCCCTTTACCACCGCCAGCTCATGGAAGTGGGCGAAGCCTGGCGCGCCACCCAGGGAGAAGGGGCCAAGTACGTCATCTATCCGGACGGCAGTCAGGGTGGTGAGACCGACATGGCGCGCCGCATGCGCATCGGCCAGCTACAGGGTGCCCTGCTGTCGGTGGTCGGGCTGCGCGAAATCGAGCCGACCATCTCTGCCCTCCAGTCCATGCCCCTGCTCTTCCGGAGCTGGGAAGAGGTGGACTACGTGCGGGAGAAGATGCGCCCGGCCATGGAAAGAAAATTCCTCGACAAGGGCTTCGTGGTGCTGGCCTGGGGCGATGCAGGCTGGGTACGCTTCTTCTCGAAGGAAACCGCCGTGCGCCCGGACGATTTCAAGAAGATGAAGTTCTTCACCTGGGCCGGTGAAACCGAACAGCAGGAGATCATGAAAAGCCTGGGCTACACCCCGGTGCCCCTGGAGACCAGCGACATCCTGCCCTCCATCCAGACCGGCATGATCAATGCCGTACCCGCCACCCCCTACTTCGCCCTGGCCACCCAGGTTTACAACACCGCCCCCCATATGCTCGACATCAACTGGGCGCCCATCGTCGGTGCCCTGGTGGTCACGAAGAAGAGCTGGGACGAGATGCCCCCCGCCACCCAGAATGCCCTGCGCGAAGCCGGTGCCAAGGCCGGCCTGCAGATGCGCACCCGCGCCCGTCAGGAAGTGGATGAGGCCGTCACCGCCATGAAGAAACGCGGCCTGCAGGTGCACACCCCGACGCCCGAGCAGATGCAGGAATGGCAGGCCCTCGCCGACAAGCTGTATCCGCGCATCCGCGGCCACATGGTGCCGGCCGAAACCTTTGACGAGGTCTTTGCCCTGCTCAAGGCCTATCGGGCCGGCAAGCGTTGAGCACCGTCATGCGCCGCTTTCCGGCTATTGACGAAGCCATCGCCTCCACGGCGCTGGCCCTGATGACGCTCATCCCGCTGATCGAGATTGCCCTGCGCCCACTGCACGGCAAAGGCATCGCCAACGCGGCCATGCTTGTCCAGCATCTGGGCCTGGCCGTCGCCATGTTCGGCGCGGTGCTGGCGGAACGGGGAGGCCACCTGAGCACCCTGGGCAGCGGCTTTGCCAACGCACGAAAGCCGTGGCTGAAACAGGCGGCAGGCGTATTCGCCAACGGTGGCGCGGCGATCCTGTCGGGCATGCTCGGTGCCGCCAGCTGGACCTTTGTGGCCAGTGAAATGGACGCCGGGCGTGAGCTCGCCTACGGCATTCCCGTTTGGGCCGTGCAGGCCCTGATGCCTGCCGGCTTCGTGACCCTCGGTGTGCGCCTGGGCAGCCGCTGTGCGCCCCATCGTGTGGCCGGCCTGCTGTTGGGCCTGGCACTGACCGGCATGGGCTTCACCTTCGCCCTGCATTTCGATGGCAGCGCCCTTCCCCTGGCCCCCTTTGTCCTGCTTCTTGTGCTCGCGTTGCTCGCCGGGGCGCCCATTTTTGCCATCCTCGGCGGCCTGGCACTGGCCCTGTTCTGGGCGGAAGGCCAGCCCCTGGCCTCGGTCCCCCTCAGCCACTATCAGATCACCGTCAATCCCTCCCTGCCGGCCCTGCCCCTGTTCACCCTGGCGGGGCTGATCTTTGCCCGCAGCGGTGCCGCCGGGCGCCTGGGAACCCTGTTCACCGCCAGCTTCGGCGGCGGCCCCACCGGCACGGTGATCGCAGCCGCCCTACTGTGCTCTTTCTTCACCGCCTTCACCGGCGGCAGCGGCGTCACCATCCTGGCCCTCGGCGGCCTGCTGCTGCCGTTGCTCAAGGACGCCGGCTTTCCCGAGCGCAAGGGCATCAGCCTCGTCACCAGCGCCAGCGCCCTTGGGGTGCTGCTGGCACCCTCGGTGCCGCTGATCATGTACGCCATCATTGCCCGGGTGCCCATCCACAGCATGTTCCTCG
>NZ_JAFLDT010000163.1 GCF_017302315.1 Zoogloea sp. | reverse complement strand
GCCCGGGCGGCCTTGCGGGCGGCCTTCTGCTCGGGCGAAGCCTTCTCGGCCTTGCCGGCCTTCTTGCGCTCGGCACGCTCGGCCTTGTCGGCCCGGCGCTGGCGGCGCACCTGTTTCATCTGCTCCTTCTCGGCCAGTTGCTCGGGCGTCAGCGGGGACTCGTCCTCGTCTTCTTCCATCTTGCCCTTGCCCAGCGACAGCAGGGCGATCAGCGCCATGACATAACGCGGCTCGGGAGCATCGATCGGCTCGGTGCCCTCCTTCGGGCGGTCCTCGGAGAAGCGCACGCCGAAGTCGGCAGCCAGTCGGGCGTTGCAGTCGGCAAAGGTGTCCAGCAAGGCGGTGCGCTCGCGCCCGCCCAGGGTCTGCTTGAGGAAGGCGAAGTCGCCCGTCTCATCCAGCGCCCGCGCCGCCCGGATCAGGCGCTTGTGGTTGTGATCGATGCCGTGCAGGTGCAACTGGCGCAGCGTCAGCACCAGGTTCATGTCAGGCGACTTGTTGGCCACCTTGTCTGGCAACGGGCCCAGGGCCTGCAGTCCGGTGGCCTGCAGGAACGAGGGCAGCAGGCCGTGCTGCTTGACTTCGCGGGCGAAGTCGAGGGCGATGACCTTGGCCGGCAGATCGCGCCAGCGCGCCAGCGTGGTGTGGTAGTCCAGCCGGGCGCTGATGCGCTCATCGCGCCAGAACTCTGAAATGCTGCGCCGCTCGGCATTGTCCGGATCGCGCAGGACCTGGTTGTAGAGCGACTCGACGAACTGGTCCTGGCGGCGCAGGTAGCACACCACCTCGAGGTCGAAGTCGGGCAGGAAGCGGGCAAAGAACTCCGCCACGTCGGGCGTCGGTGCCGAGAAGCCCTCGGCGCTGACGATCATGGTGTGCGCGCCCGAGGCGTTGAACTCGTCCATGAGGGCGCGGTACTCGGCGTCCTTGGCCTCGGGCAGGCCGCTCTTGGCGGCGGTGTTGATCGAGTGGTGCTTGGACGGCCGGGGGCCGCGGTCGGTACTGGGAAAGAGGATGCCCGCCTGGCGCAGCGCTCCGCGGGCGTCGTACAAGGCCTTCTGGATCGAGGTGGATCCGGTCTTGTGGGTTCCAATATGGGCAATCAGGCGTTTCTTCATGGTGGCGAACTGCGGGGCGTGGCCGAATGTGGAATGGTATGCCAGCCTGTGGCTTGAATGCACCACCGGACTGAGCTTACTGGCCCCCCAATCCGGCAGCTTGACACGCCATGCAAGACGGCACGATGACAGCGGGCGCGCCGCCGACCGTGCCAAAAGCCCGCGTTGCGCAGCGGGCGAGGCCGCCCGCCCCCCAGTTTGTCCCGGGCGCTTGCACCGATTGGCGGCACAATTCGCTGCGCTGCAGTGCGTGAGCCGTCCCGCATGTGCCCGCCTGCACCGTCCCGAAGCTGTCACAAGGAAACATCGACATGGGTATCAAGGAACTGGCCGCCAAGGTCGCTGCTGCTCACCCCGAGATCGCTGCCGCGCAGATCAACAAGGTGCTGCGCACCGCGTTGGGCGCACTGTCGGCCGAACTCGACAGCGCCGCAGACGGCGCGGTGAAGCTGGCCCCGCTGGGCAACTTCCATGTGTCGACCAAGCCCGCCAAGGGCGAAGAAGGCGGGGCCCCCAAGCGCCGCATCATGCTGAAGCTGAGCGCGGCCAAGGACCCGCAGGTCAAGGCCGCGCGCGCCGGACAGCGGCCCGGCGGCCCGGAGCGCGAAGCCGAGCGCGCCGAGAAGAAGGCGGCCCGCCAGGCCGACAAGGCGGTCAAGCAGGCCAACCGCCGGGCCGGCAAGGCCAACAAGCCGGCCTGAGCGGACGAAGCGCGGTCACCTGGTGAGTGACCGCATCAGGCTTCGCGAGTGACGCGGTGCGGCGCCTCGGCACCCCAGGTGTCGCGGCCCGACACCGCCTGCGAATGCCCCGCCGGAGCGCGCCTGTCCAGCAGGCGAGGTCGGGCGGGGCTTGCCGACCTTGCCGCAGCGCACGATTCCTTTTCCATCCCCGCATCGCAGAGCATCCGCCCATGTCGTCCAAGAACATCCTCAAGCTCTTCGAGAACCTCAGCCTTGACGAGGAACGGCGCGCCGCGGTCGCTGCGATCCCGGAGCCGGCACCGCGCTACCTGATCGCCATGACGCCGCGCTCGGGCAGCAGCCACCTGTGCGATGTGCTGAAGAACACCAAGCTGCTGGGTCGCCCCGGCGAGATGGTGTCGCAGATGTTCATCCCGAACATCCTCAAGAGTGCCCCGGCCGCCACGCCGGACGAGTACCTCGCCCAGGTGATGCGCGTGGTGCGCACGCGCAACGGCGTGTCGGGCATGAAGGCCAGCTGGTTCCAGTTCAACGATTTCCGGGGGGCGATGCAGGATGAGTCGGTGTTTCGCTCCTACCGCTTCATCTACCTGACGCGCCGCGACCTGGCGGCCCAGGCGGTGTCGCTGTACTGCGCGACCTCGTCCAATGTGTTCCACACCAACGTCGAGCACACCACCACCGAGCGCGAGAAGCTGGCCAACCTGGACTACGACTTCCAGGCCATCAAGCGCTGGCATGAGCACATCCTGGCCCAGGAGCTGGGCTGGCAGGCCTATTTCGCCAAGCACAACATCTTTCCGCTGTCGATCAACTACGAAGAGATCGAGCACGATGTGACCGCGGTGGTGAAACGCATCGCCCACTTCGTCGGTCGACCGCGCGCCGGTGAGTCGGCCACGTCGGAGTCCATCTTCCGCAAGATCGGCGACCGCCGGAATGTCGAGTGGGCCGCCAGGTTCACCCTGGAGCTGGACGCCGAGCGCCGGGTGGACAAGGCCCCCGCCGCCGCCGCCTGATCGTCGGCGCCTGACCCGGTCTCGAGCCCGTCGGCCCTGGCCGGCTCGAGCGGTCATGGGCCCGTCCCGGGGCCCGCAAC
>NZ_JAFLDT010000162.1 GCF_017302315.1 Zoogloea sp. | reverse complement strand
TGCCGTTGCCCGGCCGGTTGGCGAAGGGCTTGGGCATGAAGGAGCAGATCATGCCCAGGTCGTTGGCGATCTCCGAGGCGGCCATCTTGAACAGCAGGTAGTGGTCGGCGGAGGTCAGGCAGTCGGCAAAGGTGTAGTTGATCTCGAACTGGCCGTTGGCGTCCTCGTGGTCGATCTGATAGACGTCCACATCCACCTGGCGCAGGCTGTCGGTGAGGGTTTCGAGGAACTGGCGGTTGCGCGACAGGCCCTTGTAGTCGTAACAGGGCTTGGGCAGGGTGTCGGTGGGGTCGGTGGGGATGATGTTGCCGTTGGCATCCTTCTTGAGCAGGGAGAACTCCGGCTCCAGCCCGGTGAAGAAGGTGTAGCCCATGGCGTCGAGGCGCTTGATCTGCTCCTTCAGCACCACGCGGGTATCCAGGGGCCAGGGCTCGCCTTTCACATGGCCGTCGCAGGCGATGCGGGCATAGCCGGGCTGCCAGGGCACCAGGGTCAGAGTGTCCAGGTCACCGATGGCCATGAAATCCGGGCCGTTGGGCTCGATGCCGAGGCCCCACACCGCGAAGCCCGCAAAACCGGCCCCGGTGGTGAGGATGCTGTCGAAATGGGCGGCCGGAACGGCCTTGGTCTTGGCCGTGCCGTGGATGTCGACAAACTGGGCCAGCACATATTTGACTTCGTTGTCGGCGAGAAACTTCTTGGCTTCCGTGGGCGTCATTGCCGCTCTCCTGATGTTGGGTTGGGTTCGGGCGATTCAGTTGAAGCTGTGGGGGGCAACGGCGCCGCCACCCAGCTCGACGGCGATGCCGAGCAGGGTTTCCCACAGGTAATGTCCATAGGTGCCGTCGCACCAGATGCGCACGGCGGGCAGCCCCTTGCGCACTTCCGGGATGACCGTGACGCCGACGCCGACCATCGAGGTGAGCACCACCGGCCGGGCAGCCGGGTCGAGGGGGCGGAAGTTGACGTTGCAGGTCTGGCGCAGCAGCTCTTCCAGGCGCGCGCCACCGACGATCAGCGCGGCGTCCTGGCGCAACACCGGATACACGCCGGGGCCGCGGGGCGCGGCAGCAATGGGAGCAATCAGGGCGTCCGGGCCTTCGATCAGAAACTCGGTGAAACCGAGCCGGGCGATCAGCCCGCCGCCATCAAGGGGCAACCAGCTATTGGTGTTCGGCGGGATGGGCAGGCCGAGGTTTTCCAGCCAGGCGATGGCGCCGGGGCCCTTGCAGCCGTGACGGGCAGTGAGGGACACATCGGCGATACCGAGGCTGGCGGCCGCGGCGGCCTGGTCTTGCGGCTTGAGGAGCGTGGTGGCGAGGAGCTCGGCCACCGGGCTCACGGCGAGGTTTGCGCTCATGCGGCCTCCTTCTGCTTGAGGTTGTCCGGGTCGTAGAACGGGGTGGTGCTGACCTGGGCCTGCACCAGCGTGCCGTCGGTGAGGCGGATGCTGACGGTGCTGCCGGGCGTGGCCAGATCGGGCCGCAGGAAGGCCAGGCCGATGTGGCGGTCGAGGCTGGGGCTGAAGGCGATGCTGGTGACGCGGCCGGCGATGTCGCCGCCCTCGATGACCAGGTTGCACTCCAGGGGCACGGCGCCGCTGTAGCCCACCGGGAAGACGATGCCGGCCAGCTGCTGCTTGCGCGGCTTCCTGGCGATGGCGGCGAGGCTGCGCTGGCCGACGAAGAAGGGCTTGGCCATCTTCACCGCCCAGTCCATGCCCACTTCCAGCGGCGTGGTGAGGCCGTCGGTGTCCTGGCTGATGATGATGTGCCCCTTCTCGAGGCGCAGCAGGCGCTGGGCTTCCACACCGAAGGGGCGGATGCCGTGGGCCTTGCCGGCCTGCATGAGGGCGTCCCACAGGGCGCCGCCCATGCTGGCGGGCACATGGATCTCGTAACCCCACTCACCCACGAAGCCGACGCGCATCAGCCGGGCGGGGATCTTTCCGCCGCCCACGGTCACTTCGCCCTCGCGCACCGCTAGGTAGGGGAAGGCAGCGGCGGAGAGATCCAGGCTGGTGAGGGTCTTGAGCACCTCGCGGGACTTCGGGCCGGCCAGATTGACCGCGGCGAAGGCGCCGGTGTGATTGACGATGCCGCAGTCGAGCCGCCACATGGTGTTGAGGCGGGACAGCTCCCGGTAGATGGTGGCAGCGCCGGAGGTGGTGGTGGTGAAGTAGAAGTGGTCGTCCGCCAGGCGGGCCACCACGCCGTCGTCGATGACCACGCCGGACTCGTCGCACATCACCGCGTAGCGGGTCATGCCGACCTTGAGGTTGGCGTAGTTGGAGGTGTACACCCGCTCCAGGAATTCGGCGGCCTGGGGGCCGATGACTTCGAGCTTGCCCAGGGTGCCCACGTCGATGAGGCCGACACCGTTGCGCACCGCGTGGGCTTCGCCGCGGATGCAGGCCAGGCGGTCCTGGCCGGCGACCTGGTAATACTCGGGGCGCTGCCACACGCCAGCCGGCATCCACTTGGCGCCCAGGGCGTCGTGACGGCTGCTGAGGGGGGTGCGACGCTCCGGGTTGAAGCCGCGCCCGGCCAGGATGGCCATGGGGACCGGATGGTAGAAGGGGCGTGCGGTGGTGGTGCCGACCTGCTGGGGCTCCTTGCCGGTGAGGCGGGCCAGGATGCGCAGCCCGTTCATGTTGGAGTGCTTGCCCTGGCTGGGGCCCATGCCGTTGGTGGAGAAACGCTTGAGCAGCTCGATGTTGTCGAAGCCCTCCTGCACGGCGTTGCAGAAATCCTTGAACTGCAGGTCCTCGTCGAAATCGACGAAGTTCTTGCCGGCCGGGTGATCGACGATGGGCCAGGGGTGGCTGGGGCTCTCCACTTCGGGCGGCAGGGCCTCGCCGATGGGCTGGCCGAAACCGGCGGCCGCAGCGGCGTGGCTGCCGGCGCGG
>NZ_JAFLDT010000161.1 GCF_017302315.1 Zoogloea sp. | reverse complement strand
GCGCCCGCCGCCGCCGCGACGGTCTGGCTCGCCCCCGCGGTGCTGCCGGCGACAATGGCCGCCGCCACCGGCACACTGCCCCCGGTGGACGCCAGCAGCCCCTGGATTGCGCTGCCCAGGCTGCTCACCGCCTCCAGGGCGAACAGGGTGGCGATGGCATCGGTGCCGTTGAGCTGCATGCGCAGCAGGGACACCTCGTTACACCACAGCTTCCAGGTGGAGGAGGATTCGCTCATGGTGCGCTTCCACCACTCCCGCTGGGAGCGGCCCAGGATGGACACCGCGGCCAGCGGATCCTCACTGCCGGCGGCAGCCATCTTGATGGCTTCGAAGCCATCGCGGGTGGACTGGGGCACCACGTAGCGACTGCCGATCTCGCCAAGGGCTACGCCTGTGGCCGGGTTCGGAGTGGCCTCGGGCACCACGTGGTCGGAGCGGTACATGCGCTGGTCGGTCACCACGAAATGGGCCAGATTGCCCCACTGGATGTCCCGGTAGAGGCGCACGGTGTCAAAGCCACTGGTGGATTCATCAAGGGTGATGTCGGCGGGCATGAACTCGAACCACGCCCGGTTGGCCGAGCGTCGGCGCGCCGACTGACGGGTGTTGGCGCCGCTGTGGGAGGCCGCGTCGTAGCTGCCATTGTCGTAGGTGGTGGAATCACCCCAGCAGTCGTCGGAGAACTCGTGATCGTCCCAGGTGGCCACGAAAGCAAAGCGCTCGTGTACCGCCTGCAGGCGCGGGTCGCTGCGGTACTTCTTGTAGAGGTAGCGGTAGTCGGCCAGGGTGTTGGCGTACTTGCTGCCCGAGCTGCCGTTCTTGAAGACGCCATCGGGCAGCACCAGCGCGTCATGGCGCGACTCCACCGCCCCGGTCTGGAAGGCTTCGCCCACGGTCTCGTAGATGTAGTCGCCAAGATGGACGATCAGGTCGGCATCCTCGTTCTTCGCGATGTGATCGAAGGCGCCCCAGTGATTCACGCTCCAGTCCTGGCAGCTCATGAAGATCAGGCGCATCTGGTCCACGCTGGCCCCCCGGGCCGGCGCGGTGCGGAAGCGGCCCACCCGGGAGCGCACGTCACCAGCGATGAACTGGTAGTAGTAGAGCCGCCCCGGCTGCAGGCCGGTGACCTTGTTGCGCACGGTGCCGTCGTATTCCGCCCGTACCGGTACCAGGCTGTCCACCAGGATGGTGCCGGACAGGGCGGCGTTGCTGCCGAGGGCCGCCCGGTTGTCCCCGTCGGTGACCCGCAGGCGGATACTGACGTCCCGCAGGCCGGCGGTGGTACTCACGTCATCCGCCGTCAGCGGAACCACCCGGGTCCACAGTACGGCCCCTTCCGGCGAGGGGTCGCCGGACCCCACGCTCTGGGGAAACTTCCAGCCACTGCCCATGGCCTGGGCCGGCAGGCTGCCCGAACTACCACATCCGGCAAGGCCGCCCATCGCGACCGATACGGTCAGAAAGCCGCTGTTACGCAGAAAACTACGTCGATCCATGATGCCCCCTCGAGAAGATTCAACCCGGGAGAGTGGAAGACGCAGGTTACATCCTTGTGGTCGACGCCTCTGCAGCCGGCATCAGGCAAACCCGTCCAGCAAGCCCGAGAGCCGCAGCACCCGGCGCGCCACCGCCTGCTCCAGCACCCGAGAGCCCGCGGCGTCCACCAGAGTGAAACCACTGCGGGCGCGGGTGATGCCGGTGTAAACCAGCTCCCGGGTGAGGATGGGGTTGAGGCTGTCGGGCAGGGCCAGGGCTGCGTGGGTGAACTCGGAGCCCTGGGACTTGTGCACCGTCAGCGCAAACACCGTCTCCACCGCCTGCAGGCGGCTGGGCAGCACCCACTTGATGCCGTTGCGGCCGTCGCCGCTGGGGAAGGCCACCCGTAGCTGGCTACCCCCTCCGGCCAGCGGCAGGGCCAGGGTGATGCCCATGTCGCCGTTCATCAGGCCCAGGCCGTAGTCGTTGCGGGTGACCAGCACCGGGCGGCCCTCATACCAGCCCTCGTCGGCGTCGATCAGGCCGGCCTCGCGCAGCCAGCCGGCGATGCGCGGGTTGAGCCCCTCCACCCCCCAGGGTCCGCGACGCAGGGCGCACAGCAACTGGAACTGGCCGTGGGCGGCGAGCACGCCAGCAGCCCAGGCGTCGATCCCGGCCCGGTCGACGTCGGCGGCCGGGCGGGTGTTGCGCAGGGTTTCCAGGTAGTGGCGATAGCCCTCCCGGCCGGCGGACGGCGTGCCATCCACCGCCAGGCGCCGGAAGTCGGCCTCACCGGCCGCGGCCCGCGTATCCACCTCGACCCGGGCCAGATCCGCATGCAAGCCGGCAAACACCGCCTCCGCAGCGCCCGCTTCTCCCCCATTGACCGCCGCGGCCAGTCGGCCGATGCCGCTGGTGCTGCTGAAGCGGTGGCTATGGCGGAGCATGGCCACCGCCTGATCGAGGGGCGTGCCGGCAGCATCGACGAGGCTGGCGGGCACCTGTTCGCCGGTAACGCCGGCCAGCCAGGCCACCGTCTCGGGCGTGTAGTGCCCTTCGTTGGCACGGCGGCACAGCTCGCCCAGCACCGCGCCGGCTTCCACCGAGGCAAGCTGATCCTTGTCGCCGAGGAGCACCAGGCGGGCCTCGGGCGGCAGGGCGGCGAGCACGGCGGCCATCATCTCCAGATCCACCATCGAGGCTTCATCCACCACCAGCCCATCCACGCCCAGCGGATGGCCGGCGTGGTGGCGGAAGTGGCGGGTGTCCGGGCGGCTGCCAAGGAGGCGGTGCAGGGTCGTCACCTCCACCGGGATGGCGGCGCGCACCCGCTCGCCATCGGGCAGCCCGGCCAGATCGAGGCGGGCCACCGCCCCGGCGATGGACTCGTTGAGACGCGCCGCGGCCTTGCCGGTGGGCGCCGCCAGGCGGATGCGCAGGGGCCGCGCCGGGCTGTCGGCGAGGGCCAAG
>NZ_JAFLDT010000160.1 GCF_017302315.1 Zoogloea sp. | reverse complement strand
ATGACACGGAATAATGGCCCATCTTGATTTAAAGACCAGGATTTGGCGCTAAAAGTTGGGTTCAGAATGAGGTTTCTTCGATTTTGCGATTAGTGTTTGTTCGGGATTTGGATTTACCCCTGTAGGACCCTGCTCAATGCCATGATTGGCCAGCCAGTCGGCGATGCGTTCGGAAACTTTCATGTCGGCTCGGTGATGAAGTGCAGGCTACGTGTGCGGTCAGGTTCCAGACGGGCGACCTCGGCCCCGATCTGATGGGGGTTTACGGCGACGCAGACGAGAACTTGTGCGTCCGGGTGACGACTTAGTCCATCGGCAGGGGCCACAATGGGCTTTCCGGCAAGAAGCTGTCCCTGCTTGTTGGGTGCGCTGTCGAGAAAGGCCCGCACCTGCGCAAGCGGAATGGTCCCTGCCCCGAGCAGACGCTGGGTCCAGGAGCCCGCGCCCCAGACCAGCACCGGCCCCGGGCCGAGGGGCGGCTGGATGCCCAGGCTGGCGGCGCTCCGCTGCAGGCTGTCGGCCAGATAGCGGCGCAGGGTGTCCACGCAGGGGGCGTTCCCGTCACTGCTCCCGTCGATGCCCCTCTGCACCCGGGTGGCGATCCCGGCAAAGGCCGGGTAGGGCGTGCCGTCAGAGAGGATGAGCGGGGTGGCCGGAAAGGCTGTCGGGTGCAGCCCCATCCTCGTGAACAGCCGGTGCAGGGCGCGCGGGCCGAAGTGGTTGATGTGCTCGCTGTCGAAGTAGTAGAGCGGTGGGCGGTGGGTGCAGTCGTAGCCCCGGGGATCGGGTACCTCGACATAGAGCGCGCCGTCGGGGGCCAGCAGCCGGGGCAGACTGTCGAGCCAGTCCAGGTCGCGCAGGTGCTCCGCCACATGGGACAGCACGATCAGGTTGAACTCGCTGCCTGCGTAAAGCCCGGGGGATTCGTTGGCCAGACCGGCGCGCACCGGAAGACCCTGGGCGCGGGCAGCGGCCACCGCAGCCGGGTCCGGGTCCAGACCTTCGGCCCGCGTGTATCCGCGACTGTGAAGCACCTGAAGCAGCCCGCCGGCGCCGCAGCCGATGTCCAGGATGGCAGCGTCCCTGCCCGGTAGCAGCGCTTCGAGGCGGTCAGCGAGCTGTTCGAGACGGCGCTGATCCGCCGGGTTCTGGCCCGCGCCGGTGCCGGTGGGGCCGCCGTACTTGGCGAGCTGTTGGTAGTAGTGATCGTAGTCGGCCTGGACGGCCGGGGTGTCGGCGTAGACAAAGTCACAGGCCGTGCAGGCCACCAGCCGGTAGCCGGATGGCAGCGGCGAGTGGCTGGGCTGGGGCAGCGAGAGCTCCCCCAGCAGGTCCGGCGCGCGGTTGCCGCAGAGGGGGCAGGGGCGATGGAGGTCGGGAGGCATGTTTGCCCGGTGCGTCAGAAGCCCGCGCCGACGAACTGGCGGATCAGGTCGGCGCTGTAGTCCAGCTGGGCCTCGCTGAGCCCCGGCCACACGCCGATCCAGAAGGTATCGCGCATGATCCGGTCGGCCACCGGGAGCTCGCCCACCACCCGGAAGTTGCGCCCGGCCATGGAGGGCTGGCGGGTCAGGTTGCCGGCAAACAGCAGGCGGGTGCCGACCTTGTGCTGATCCAGGTATTCGAGCAGATCGACGCGGTTGACCCCCGCCTCGGGGCGCAGGGTGATGGGGTAGCCGAACCAGGACGGGTCGCTGCCCGGGGTGGCTTCGGGCAGGACCAGGAAGTCGGTGGCATCGGCGAGCCGGGCCGTGAGGTGGGCGAAATTGCGTTTGCGGGCGGCGATGAAGCCGTCCAGCCGGTCGAGCTGGGCAAGGCCGCAGGCGGCCTGCATGTCGGTGATCTTGAGGTTGTAGCCGATGTGGCTGTAGGTGTACTTGTGGTCGTAGCCCGGCGGCAGGCTGCCCAGCTGCCAGCCGAAGCGCTTGCCGCAGGTGTTGTCGCAGCCGGGCTTGCACCAGCAGTCACGGCCCCAGTCGCGGAAGGATTCGGCGATCTGGCGTAGCTGCGGGTCGTTGGTGAGCACCGCGCCGCCCTCACCCATGGTGATGTGGTGGGCGGGGTAGAAGGACAGGGTGGCCAGGTGGCCGAAGGTGCCGACCTTGCGGCCCTTCCAGGTGGAGCCCAGGGCGTCGCAGCAGTCTTCGATCAGCCACAGGCCGTGCGCCTGGGCGAAGGCACAGATGGCGTCAAGATCGAAGGGGTTGCCCAGGGTGTGGGCGATCATGATGGCCTTGGTGCGGGGTGACAGGGCGGCCTCCAGCAGGGCCACATCGATGTTGTAGCTGGGCAGGGTGGCGTCCACGAAGACCGGTACCGCGCCGTTCTGGAGGATGGGATTGACGGTGGTGGGGAAGCCCGCTGCCACGGTGATGACCTCGTCGCCGGGCTGGATGGCGCGGGCGCCCAGCTTGGGCGATGTGAGGGTCGAGAAGGCCACCAGGTTGGCCGACGAGCCGGAGTTGACGGTGAGGGCGTGGGCCACGCCGACGAAGGCGGCAAGGCGGGCCTCGAAGGCGTCGTTGAAGCGCCCGGTGGTGAGCCAGGCGTCCAGCGCCGCGTCGATCATGGCGTCCTTTTCGGGGTCACCCACCACCTTGCCGGAGGGCGGCACGGCGTCGATGCCGGGGCGCCAGGCCCGGGGTGAGGTGGCGGCCCGGGCCGGGCGCACGATGATCTCCAGTTCCTGCCCGGCCAGCTCCGGCAGGTCGAGCTGGAGGCGGCCGTCGGCGCCGGGGGTGAGGGTCTTGCGGATCAGGCTCATGGGGGGCTTCCGAAGGCGACGATTTCGTCGAGGGTGTAGCGGTGCATGTCGGCACCGTTCTGCCAGGCTTGATACCAGGCGAGGCTGCGCGTCACCGCTTCGTCGGCCCGCCAGTGGGGGCGCCAGCCCAGGCGGACGCGGGCCTTGGTGCAGTCGAGCTTGAGGGTGTGGGCTTCGTGCACCTGGGGCGTGGCGGCGACGGCCCAGTGGGCGGCCGGGCCCCAGCCTTCGGCGAGCTGCTTCACCACCCACGCGACGCTGCGGGCGTCGGTTTCGTCGGGGCCGAAGTTCCAGCCCTCGGCAAAGGCGGCGCCTTCGTCCACCAGGCGCTCGGCGAGCTGCAGATAGCCGGAGAGCGGTTCGAGCACGTGCTGCCAGGGGCGGATCGCGCCGGGGCTGCGCAGGGTGACGGGCTCGCCGTCCGTGAAGGCGGCCAGCACGTCGGGCACCAGCCGGCTGGGCGTCCAGTCGCCA